>JAHFCH010000065.1 GCA_023249635.1 Fibrobacterota bacterium | reverse complement strand
TCGGACAAGGCTTTCCAGCGCACCATGGCCCGTGAGAAAATCCGCGCCATCCGCAATTTCTACGAAACCGCCAGCACCCAGCCCCCGATTCCCGGAACGGTATTGCTGTTTACGGCCGAAAAACTGCGTTTCCGCGGCCTCCAAGGCGACGAAGGCGTGGGCCATCTTTCGGAACCGGATTCCAAGTACCTGATCATCGACGGGCAGCATCGCCTGGCCGCCTTGCATTTCTTCTTCCGCGAGCGCCCGGACGAGGCCTCGTCCATCAATGTGCCTTGCATCATTTTCGACGGCCGTAGCGAGGATTTCGCCACGGAAATGTTCGTGATCATCAACTCGACGCCTACGCGCATCAACAAGAGCCACTTGGTGGATCTCTATGAGCGCGTCTCTTTCGCCACCCCGGACAAGCGTTGCTCGGCCCGCGTGGTCGAACATCTTTATGGCCGCGACGATAGCCCGCTACAGTACCGCATCAACCGCCTGGGCGGAAAGAGCAAGGCCGAGAAATGGATTCTCCAAGCCGAGCTCTTCAACGAAATCAACCGTTGGGTCAAGTCGGAATGGGATCCCAAGGAAGACTTGTCCCCCATCCACCAGGCCGAACGGTACTACGAACAACTGCGGGATTTCCTCAAGGCTTCCGCCCTCGTTTGGGGCGAGACGTGGGGGAATTCGGGATACATGGTCACCAAGCCGGTAACCCTGAAAGCCTTCATCCGCATCTGCGCCAACCTCTCCGAGAAGGACGGCGAACCGGCTGCAGGCCGCGTGAAGCGTTGGGCCGAGCGCCTGGCGCCGTGGGGCGAGATGAAGAAGGCCTTCAAGTCGGAAGGCTTCTACGAACGCTTCCCGGCGAAAGGCCAGATCGAACGCGTGGGCCGCATCCAGAAGGATTTGGCCAAGGTCATCGACCTCTAGGTCCGTGACCCGTTATCGACCTCTAAGGCCGATCGCCTCGCCGTTTCCGATCCCTAATAATTACCCTCCATGGTAGAGCATACTTGCACGGTGGAAAACCATACGACCCACCCGTGCAAACAGTTGTGGATCATGCATCTGAAAAGGTCTACCATGGACGAGGTAGAAACGCGGCATGCACTACAGAAACATGATTTCCGTCCGGAGAGTACTCGGCTTTTGCGGGATTCTTTGCAGTCTTTTCCAAGGTATAGCCGCCGCAAGCCCAGCCGACATTTCCAACCACGCGGGCGGAGGCGACTACTGTGCGGAAATCCGCCCCCTGGTAAACGCGGTAGCCCGGAAAATCCCCAGCTCAAACTCTAAATCCACTCCCTTTGCCATTACGGGTTTCCCCGAAGATGGTCGCTATGGCGTGCCGCTGAACGATTTCTGGAATCTGACGGAAGCGTGCCTGCATCAATCAGGATTCTCCGGCACCACTATTCATGTCCGTAACCTGCCGGGCACCGTGCCGCTGCGGGCTTATTTAAAGGATACCGGAGTCATGAAAGCGAACGGATCCGCCAATCCCTCAGGTGCCTGGCATTTAGACTCCCTTAATCTATCCGCATCGATCACCATTGAACGGTTGCCGGCATTCAAGTTAGGGCTGAACGTGCAGATCTTAAACGGTGGCGACGAGATCATCGCTTCCGAAATCCTATCCGATCTAAAAGGCTTGGAAAGCGAGCCCCAACTCTCCGGATCTTTCTTTCCCCGTATCTACGGTAAGAAAGCCATGGATCTGAGTGAATCGCACCAGAACATGGTCGAGCGAATCGAGCAGACCCTATTCACCGGCGACGTCCCGAAATATACGTTGAGCCTTCCCTTCACGTTCACGAACGCCATGACCGATGCGGACCCGGGCACGGTTTCGGAATTAACCAGAACGCTAAAGGGTCATTTTGCATTTGCCTTCAACGAGAAGGCCGGGCAGGCCATCCGCCTGACCCCGGAGGGTTCCCTTGAGTTCCGATTCAAGAACGGGACTGGCGTGAAATTAGACAGCATGGTGGATGCCCCTGCCATGGTAGATAGGTATCGCGCGTGGGATGTGAATAGCTTTACGGTTCTGTTGGGCTCATCCCATGGGCAAGGGCGAGAAGGCGGTGGTCCTGCTCCCGCCATGGTTATTCCCTTCTCCCAGGTCTCGGATCAATTTCCTGCCTTGAGCGAAACCATCCGCAGGGAAATCGATTCCAACTTGGCCCAGGCTTACGGGAAGAACATGGGACCACCCGATTTCGACTACTTGAAAAAGGTCTTCCAGGGTAAAGAAACGCGCATCCTGAAGGGGCGATTGATTAATCCGAAATCGGATATCGATTCGGTGAATTATTCCTGGGCCACTGCCGAGACCTACCTCAACTCTTTGCAAAAGCGAGTTGAGAAGGGACAGCGGTTCGAGGTGGGGATGACGTTGCTCCGCCTGTACCAGGATAAGCCCAACAGCGGCCGCTTTTGGGGCATCGTATCGCAAACGTGGACTACCCGCTTTCTAAACGGCTCCGCGCACTACAGGGACGACGGAATCCTCTTCGTCAATTTCGATTTCAAGCCCGGCGTGAAAGCCTTGGAGAACTTCCGCATCTATTACCGGTTCTGGTTCTACAAATACAAGCAGGACATTATGCGCAAGCGGGCGGGAAAGGAGCCCGTGTTGGTGACGCGCAGGCAACGGATGCATGAGGTGATCACGGCGACGTTGGATCAGGCCGCCCCGCTCCCTCCCGAAGTGACTTTCGGCAGGTGGGATGACAAGGAGAAACGGTATGTCGAGGATGCGGGTGACCGGGGCGTATCCGGCGTGGATATGGACCTCCTCAAGTTGATGCGGGATGATTTGATGGACGTCATGCAATAGTTGGAAAGCGGTCGGCTGCGAAATGCGCACGATTTATTTAAGCCTCGTTCTCATGGCCGCATGCGTGTTTGCGGGCGAAAGCGATTACATCATCGGGGAATTGAAGGCTTCAGGAAACATCGAACCCCAGCCGGCTACCCGGTACATGGAATTGCTTCCCGGCAATTCCCACCTGATGCCGGAAACCGACAGTGAATTGAGGCCGAAGGGGTTTTACCTACGGCGGCGCTTTTGGAACGGTAAGGCTTTCGAATACATCCTCTTCCATGGCCGGGTCAACCCGGAAGGATGCTACCAGGGTTTATCCTTTTTCCGGATAGAAGGCATGGAGCCCAGGCAGGTTTTGAAACTGAAATTCTCCGCGGAGAGCAACTTCAATTTTTACGGCGATGCCGAGGACGTTTATTTCCAGGATTCCCTGGTTCTGGCTCCCGCCGTCAACCTGTACTACCGCTCGTGGGCCCGCTTTTGCACGGCCAAAAAGATCGATCCGCCGATTGGATGCCTGGATATCCGCTCCGATCCGCCCGGTGTCGAGGTAAGGCTGGATGGAAAACCTTTGGGTGTTACGCCGCTTTTCCTTTCCGGATTGAAAACCGGATTGGCCAATCTCGCGCTCAATGCGGACGGTTACCTACCGGTCGCGCAAGCCGTGCCGGTCTATCCGGAATCGACCGTTCAATTGCACTACCCTATGTTTGCCATGCTGGCTGCATCCACCAAAATCCCCGATATGACCGCGCTGCTTAAGGAAAACGGCAAGTCTCCGGACGAGTATGCCGCCCGCGAAGAGCGCGTCCGGGGGTATTTGGGAATCGCTACCAATTATCGCGACAGCCTGGGCGCGCGTCTGGACAGCCTCTATCCCCCATTTATCAAGGGCGAAAGTGAAACCGGCTCCCAAGCGAACGTGCGCTTAACGCGGTATCGCCATGACAGGGACGAGCACCGTAAAGCCATTCTTACCCCATTCCTGAACGGCGTCGAAAAATTCAATTCGGCCTTGGATTCCCTGCGAAGGATGCGGGAGCGGGCGGAGTGCGTTCCCGTGCCATTGGATCTTCCCGGGGACCAATTGGGCATGCTCGAATATGATGCCGATTTGCGGGTTCTGCCTATCCAGGTGGATGTGCGGTCCCAGAATCTCGCATTCTCCTATATCGGCAATCTTTTGCTCTCCCCGGATGAAAACACCCGTCTGCGATCTCGGAAAAAAGAGGTCCGTATCCACATGGATTACCGAAGAATCCCCTTCGCGGCCTCGAATGGGCAAACTTATTTCTTTACCCTGAATCATTTCCGTGTGGTGCTTGATTCCGCTTTTAGCATCGATTCGGCGGGATCGCGTTTCCGCTACGATAAGAATTATTGGAAAACTCCCGATTCGCTCGCGATTGAAAAGCGGATGAAGGAATGCAAGTCGGACGATCACGAAATTATCCGCGAAGAAAAGAAATCCCATTGGGGCTGGTGGATGACAGGCGGCTTGCTTGCGGGGGGCGTCGCTGCGGGAGGAGCGTATTATATCCTCCTATACGATTCACACTCTTCCAAGGAAACCGTATATCCGGTTTCCGTGGACCCGAATTGACGAAACGGCCGCGGCGAATATGAATGCGGCGATCAGCCCTCCTCAAAGCAGATCTTTTGTCCACCGGCGATTACTCAAGTTCGGCGCAGCCCTGCCGGCTCTCCTCGGGTTGTTGAGCTGCCTCAGCCAATCGGACAAAAACGAAGCCTATCTCGCGCTGACCGATTTCAATATCTCCATTTACGATAGCGTAGTGGTGCTGGTTCCGAAGGCATCCGGGAATCCGGATACCCTTCTCAAGGGCGCGCCGACCCAATCCAGAATCAGCAAAATCCCCCTGCCCGGTTACCAAGGTCAAAAGCTGTTCCTGGTGGTGGAAGGGTACCGCGAAGGGAAGCAGGTATTTCGCAAGGGCATCTATTATGACGAAGTCAAACGCGGCGTGGATTCGACGATCGTCTGGATATGGCCGACCACTTCGGTGCTGATTTCCCGGTCGAACTGGTCCGGAAAAATGTTCGTCGGCGATACGCTGACCCTGCCGAACGTGAGCGTCGCCCCTAACGTATTAACCAATAAGACCACGCTGTGGATTTCCCGCAATGCCACCATCGCCAAAGTTGTCGGTGCCTCTACGATTGCCCTTAAAGAGGGGACCGTGACCCTGACAACGCGACTGGAATCGGATACCGTGCGGCAGGATAGCGTCTTTTTGCAAGTCCTGGCCAAACCGGGCAAAGGCCTTCCCACCTTGGATAGTTTACGCTTGGTTCCGGATACCCTCCGCGTGACCGCGGGCGGGTCTCCGGCAACTTTCGCAGTCAAGTTTTATCCTGCTACCTTGAGCGCGCTCCTGCGTTGGGAAAGCGAGGATCCTTTGGCGGCCACGGTTTCCGATTCGGGAAGCGTGCAGGGCTATGCCGCCGGGGCCACCCATGTCAAGGCGACCACCCTATCGCCTCCCATACGCACGGCGGGCGCGTGGGTTTTGATTTCGTCTCCGGTGGCGCCGGACAGCGTGCGCTTTACCGCGGGTGACTCCGTGGTGCTGTATCCGGGGGGAGCGAAGCTCGAGGTCGGCGTGAAGGTGTATCCCAAGGCTACGAACCAGGCGTATAGCCTTAAGCTATCGGAGCCCTCGATAGCGCAGTTGTCCGGTTCACAAATCAGCGGATTGGAAACCGGGAAAACCGTACTGGTGGCCGCTTCCATCGCTTATCCGGATTTCACCGATACGCTCAAAGTGGTGGTGCTGCCCAAAGTGAAGGTAACCGGGGTAACGGCCAATCCCCGCGCCTTGACATGGTACACCGGGGCCGGCGATACAATTATGCAAGCGCGGGTGTTGCCCGATAGCGCTCCCCAAAGCGTGGTATGGCGGCTCTCCGCGTCCGGCATCGTCAAACTCGATTCGTCGGGAAAGCTCGCGGCCTTGTCGCCGGGCAAGGTATTGGCCTTTGCGATCAGCCGTGCCGATAGCACGGCCAGGGATACGATAACCATCACGGCCATCAAGGACGCCCCCATCCTGACGGTGGGCCGGACCGATACCACCATCGTTACAGGCGGAACCGTCCAGTTTCTTCCCGTAGTGACCCAGGCGTATGGCGGCATCGCTTCCTTCGCGTGGGACTTGGATGGGAATGGGGTCTGGGACGACTCAGCCAAAAGCGTATCCAAAAGTTTGAGCCGGAAATATTCCAGCCCGGGATCGGACTCGGCGCGTTTCTATGCGCGCGATTCCGAGGGTAACGAGACAATTACGGTCAAGAGAATCAAGGTCGTGACGGGACCCGCGGTCGTGATCCTATCGCCCTTGGATGGCTTCATCACCCGCGATGCGATACTTCCCGTCTCGTGGTCGATTGACAATCGCATCCAAGCCTACCGGATTATCGACACGCTCAAAGCGCAAGGGCCGAATACCATTTCCCGATCCGCGCAGGATTCGGCGGGGATAGTGAATACCGCGGCTGTCACGGTGTACTGGGATACAGTTCCCCCGCCGGCGCCTAGCGTCAACGCCGGCAATGGCGCAAGCCTGCAAACCCCGGTCTGGACTTGGAAAAGCGGGGACGCGGTAAGCGGCCGGTTCCGATTCCGCTTGGAGGATACGGCGTTTGCCGGGGCCGCCTTCGATACGGTCACCCGCTATACGCCCTCCGCGAATCTATCAGTCGGCTCGCATACCCTCTACGTGCAGGAGCGGGATTCGGCCGGGAATCTTTCGGCCCTTGCGTCAAAAACCGTCCGGGTGGATTCGGTTTATGTGGCCGATACCAATGCGGATTTGGCCGCGCTCGCGCTTTCCGCAGGCGCGTTCAGCCCTGCCTTCGCGGCGGGGACCACAGTCTACACCTTGGTGGTCGCCAATGGCATCACGGCGACGACCGTGACTCCCACCGTGGCTGCGACCGGAAAATCCACCGTGAAGGTAAATGGCGTGGCGGTGGTATCGGGGAGCGCCTCGGGATCGATTTCGTTGTCGGTCGGAGTCAACTCGATCGCCGTGGTCGTGACGGCGGAGAGCGGGGCGACGCGCACGTATTCCGTGAACGTGACCCGTTCTTCGGCGGTACAGGATACGAATCCGAAACTGTCGGCGTTGACTCTGTCCGCAGGAACCCTGAGCCCCGCCTTTATGTCAACCGTGGTGAGCTATACCGAATCCGTAGGCTATAGTGTGACTGAAATAACGGCGACACCTACAGTGGCGGCAACGGGAAAATCCGTCGTGAAGGTGAATGGTTGGACGGTTGCCTCGGGGAGTGCTTCGAGTCCGATTGCGTTGTCAATAGGGGCCAATTCGATTTCGATATTCGTGGCCGCCGAAAGTGGGGCGACGCGGACCTATACCGTTAACGTGACACGAGCAGCGGTGGTGGATTCGAATGCGAATTTATCGGCGCTAACCCTCGCTGCGTGCGCACTAAGCCCCGCTTTCACCGCCGCCGGTTTGAGTTATAGCGCGGCAGTGTGGGGTTCCGTATCTTCGATCACAGTGACGCCTACAGTGGCTGCGACCGGTAAATCGACGGTAAAGGTGAATGGGGTGGCGGTGGTTTCGGGGAGCGCATCGGGCTCGATACCGTTGGCAGGTGGGGTGAATTCGATCGTGGTGGGGGTGACGGCGGAGAGTGGGTTGTTGAAGACGTATACGGTGCAGGTCACGCGGGATACCGCGACCGTTTCAAAGGTGGTGGCGGGGGGGCATCATACTCTGTTTTTGAAGGGTGATGGCGCACTTTGGGTTACGGGATATAATTATTATGGCCAATTGGGGGATGGCACCACCACAAACCGGGCGTCGCCCTATCAATTGATGGCGGGGGTGTCGAGCATGGCCGCAGGGGATTTTCATACCCTTATTTTGAAGAGCGACGGCACCCTTTGGGTTACCGGTCAGAATTCATCCGGCCAATTGGGCGATGGCACCACCATAAACCGGACGTCGCCCTATAAATTGATGGCGGGGGTGTTAAGCATGGCTGCGGGTATTGGTACCACCCTGATTTTGAAGAGTGACAGCACGCTTTGGGTTACCGGTCAGAATTCATCCGGCCAATTGGGGGATGGCTTATCCGCGAACCGAACGTCACCTTATAAATTGATGGCGGGGGTATTGGGAATGGCGGCAGGCGGGTATCATACCCTGATTTTGAAAAGCGACGGCACGCTTTGGGTAACCGGGCGAAATACCGAGGGGCAATTGGGGGATAGCACCACCATTGGCCGGAAGTTGCCTTATCAAGTGATGACAGGGGTATCGAGCATGGCGGCAGGGGGTTATCATACCTTGATTCTAAAGAATGACGGCACGCTATGGGTTACGGGGAATGATACTTACGGCGCATTGGGGGACGGCACCGCCACGGACCGGAAGTCCCCGTATCAATTGATGCCTGGGGTATCAAACATTGCTGCGGGCTATGGTCATTCCCTGATATTGAAGAGTGACGGTACGCTTTTGGCAACGGGATCAAATACTTATGGTCAAATAGGGGATGGCACCACGGCTACCCGTACATCGCCCTACCAACTGATGTCTGGTGTGTCACGCATTACTGCGGGTTATGGTCATTCCCTGATATTGAAGAGTGACGGTACGCTTTGGGCTACTGGAAACAATGATTACGGTCAACTGGGCGACGGCACCACCACCCAACGCCTGACCCCCGTCCAAATCATGCCCTGAATCCACCCACCCCCATGCCCCACCCCCATCTCCTCCGCCTCCTCTTCCCATTCGTCCTCGCTCTCACCCTCTTTCCCAGCTGCCTAAACCAATCAGAAAAATCCGGCACCTACCTCTCCCTCCGCGACTTCCAAACCTCCGCCTACGATAGTGTCCTGGTCCTATTACAAAAATCGTCCACGGATCCGGATACGTTGTTCAAGGGCCCGCCCTCTTCGGAAAAACTGAATCGGATTCCCTTTCCGGGATACCAAGGCGAGAAAATAGTCCTGACCGTCGAGGGGTATCATGCAGGTCACCTCCTGCTCCGCAAGCAAATATTTTACGACGGAACCGCCGCCGCCGCCGATTCCACCGTATTGTTGATCTCGCCCGCTGCCTCCATCCAAATCGATCGGAAAGGCTGGCCCGGCCAGGCGAAGGCCGGCGACTCCCTGGCCATTCCCAAGGTTTCCGTCCTTCCCGATAAGCTCGAGAAAAAGATGGTGGCATGGGTGTCCCGTAATGACCATATCGCCTTGGTGAAGGGCTCTTTAATCAAGGCCCTGCGGGAAGGGACGGTCACCTTGGTGGCGGCCCTGCTTTCCGATACGACTCGCAAAGACAGTTTGTTCTTGCAGGTGTTGGCCAAGCCGGTCACCGCGGAACCGCCGTATCTCCAACGTGTCTTTCCGGATACGTTGCAGCTGGCTGCAGGCGGCTCTCCGGGAAGGTTATCCCTGCGTTTCACCCCCTCGCAAGCCGATATCAAGATCAATTGGGAAAGTCTTGATGCGTCGGTGGCTTCCGTGTCCGATAAAGGCGAGGTCCGGGGAATAAAAGCGGGCAAGACCCGTATCCGGGCGGTTACGGGTCCGGATTCCGCGCAGACGTCCCTGGCCTGGGTCATCGTCGCGCCTCCGCCTAAGGGCGATAGCGCGCGCTTCACGCCTCGGGATACCCTCGTGCTCTATGCGGGCGGGGCCTGGGAGGAAATCGGGTTGCGTATTTATCCCTTCACAGCCAACCAGGACGCTGTTTTCAAGGTGCCGGATACCACGATAGTCCGGCTGGATCAACTGCGCATTCGCGGCCTGCAAGCCGGCGTCACCCGTCTCGTGGGATCGTCGCAGACCTATCCCGACTTGGGCGATACCTTGCCGATAGCGGTGCGGGCGCAATCCAAGGTCACCCGCGTAACGATTACCACGCGGGCCTTGACCCTTTACCTCGGGGGCGCGGATTCCCTCTTGACCGCCAAAGCGCTTCCCGATACCGCTCCCCAAGGCATCGTTTGGCGGCTCCCATCCCAGGATGTGGTTTCGATGGATAAGGCCGGAAGAGTCGCGGCCGTGGCTGCGGGAAAAGTAACCGCGACAGCCCTGAGCAAGGCTGACAGTACCGCGACGGACAGCGCCGCGATCACGGTGAAACGGGATATTCCATCCCTCGATTTGGGTCAGGAGGATACCACGGTTGGCATAGGCACAACTGTCGCGTTCACGGCCGCCATCCAGCAGGAGTACGGGGGGATATCCGCTTTTGCCTGGGATTTGGATGACGATAGGCTTTGGGATGATTCCGCCCGGACGATACCGACGGGACTCAAGTACAAATTTTCCGAGGTTGGGGATTTCCGGGTCCGGTTTTATGTCCGCGACGGCGAAGGGAATGAAGCCATCGGCGTCAAAAGAATCTCGGTTCTGGATGGGCCCTTGGTGGTGATCGTATCGCCGCAGAATGATTTCGTAACCCGCATTCCCAATCTGCAGGTTGCCTGGTCCATCAACGGGGAAACCCAGAACAAGCTCATGACGGAAACTCTCAAAGCGTTGGGCCCCAACACGGTATCCCGCTCCGGGCAGGATGCCTCGGGAAAAACCAACATCGCCAGCATTACGGTTTATTGGGATACGCTTCCGCCGAATCAACCGATCGTAAGCGCCGTCTTCGCTTCCGGCGCGCTTGCGCCCACCTGGAATTGGTCCGGCGGCGGCGGGGGAAACGGAAAGTTCCGCTCCCGCCTGGATGATACCGCATTAGCAGGCGCCGCGTTTGATCCCGTTACTTCGTATACGCCCGCCTCCAAGCTTGACGATGGCTTGCATACTCTCTATGTCCAAGAGACCGATTCCGCCGGAAATATTTCTCCGGCCGGCTCACGGGCGATCCGGGTAGGCGCTGTCGCCTCCGCGAATACCAACGCGGATGTGAAAAGCCTGACACTTTCCTCCGGGGCCTTCAGCCCACCTTTCACGGCTGCGGGGATCTCTTACTCGCAATCAGTGGATTATCCGGTAGAATTCGTTACGGCCACGGTGACCTTGGCGGCACCTGCCACATCGAGCGCTGTTATCAACGGAGTGGCGATTGTGTCCGGTGAGCCCTCCAAGCCGATTCCGCTCTGGGTGGGCTCGAACACCATAACCATAAAGGTGACGGCGGAAAGCGGCGACGTGAAATCCTACGTCATCAAGGTCGTGCGCGCCGATAGGGTGATCTTAAACCCCGAGGTCGCGAGCGTTGCGGCAGGGTATACGCATAGCTTTTTCCTCAAGAAGGATGGCAGCCTGTGGGCCACCGGAATAAATACTTCGGGTCAGCTAGGCGATGGCAGCGTCAAACAGCGCTATTCACCAATCCAGGTCATGACCGGTGTCGCCGCTGCCGCCGCGGGATGGTATCACAGCCTCGTATTGAAAACCGATGGTTCGCTCTGGGTCGCAGGCTCGAATGCGAATGGCCAACTTGGAGACAGCGGTACCACCACGCAACGTTCGACGCCAGGGCGGCTCATGGCGGACGTTGCGAAAATTTCCGCCGGAATGTCCTATAGTCTTATATTGAAAACGGATAGCACGCTTTGGGCGACAGGGCAGAACTCGAGTGGGCAGTTGGGCGATTCATCGACTTCGCAAAGAACCTCGCCTGTCCGCATCATGACCGGGGTCGTGGATATCTCCGCAGGAGGGCAGCATAGCCTGATCCTCAAGGCCGATAGGACGCTCTGGGCCGCGGGGGCCAATAATTATGGTCAACTTGGGATCGGCCCCAAGTCCTTGGTCGTCAAACCCGTGCAAATCATGGCTTCGGTGTCGCGATTTTCGGCGGGTACGAATCATACCCTGATCGTTAAAACCGATAGTACCCTCTGGGTAACGGGCAGGAATGATCGGGGGCAATTAGGGGACGGGAGCGCCGTGGATCGGTATGTTCCGGTTTCCATCATGGCAGGCGTGATATCGGTCGCGGCCGGTAGCAACCACAGCTTGTTCCTGAAGGGCGACGGTTCGCTCTGGTCCACGGGTTTCAATATTTACGGCCAGTTGGGGGACGGCACCATAGCCCAACATCTTTCCCCGGTCAAAGTCATGGATGATGTGGCTTCGATTTCGGCAGGCGTATCCTATAGTTTGCTGGTAAAAAAAGATGGTACCGCATGGGCTGTCGGGTACAATTCCGAGGGGCAACTCGGAGATGGGACCAGTTCTTATCGGCTGGTGTGGCAACAAATCCTGCCGTGATTTCAATTACCTGTGCATCTGACCACGTAAAGGCGGAGGATACAGCGACACCGACCGACTAGTTGGTAATAAGCGTGCTGTCGGCTGGATTGTATGTGACCTTCCCTAAGGCGGGATCGTCGCTATTGTCCCGGATACGGGTATTGATGTTCACATCGCTCAGGGCTCCGCTCCAGTAACAGTTCAGCGCGTTGAAGTCCTGGGCCGAATAGTTGGCCAGGTCGTAGAAAAGGTTGTTTACGAAATTGTTCTTGTATATGGATAAGGAGCTGAACCCCCTGATCAGAACCCCGATGTTGAAATCCTTCTGCGTTGTGTAATTCAGCGTGGTCGCACCCGAGATGCTGTTCCCGTGGTAACCGGTGATTTCCAAACCAGTGCCAGTCCCCTGACCGGTAAATGTGGATTTGGCAAGGGCGCCGTGGCCGATCTTCAGTAATGGATCGACTCCGCTGAACGTCGCGGTAGTGTTCGAGAATTTAACTTCTGATTTCGGGAGATTGATGGTTGTGTTACTCATCGAACTGCTATCGAAAGACAAGGGTCCTACCGGCGCCTGTCCGCTTCCAAGCGGCGAGGGGCCACCGACTTCCCCGAAATTCGAACTGGTGAAAGTGCAGTTTTTTACCGTCAAGGAATCTGTACCATCGCCGAGGCGAAAAGTAGTATTCAGGGCTGTGCTGCTATCGAACAAAATATTCTGGTCCGAAGGGCCCGATTGGACGATCGCATTTACAAACGAGGAGGAGTGAAGCTCGATATTCACGCCCCCTCCATTGCCTATTAGCGTGGAAGAATCCACGGTTACCCGCCTCAAAACCAGTTTCGCCGGTGACGACATTGCTTCAATCACCAACTTATTTTTCGGAAATCCGACATCTTCCAAAAGGAGCGTCCCGATATTTTGTGCCGCGCCCGCCCCTAGGCTATTGTTCCCGATTTGCAGCGCCACCGCGGCGGACATCCTTGCATACCCGATATTGGAGCTCGATAGGTTTGTCCCTTCGAATCTTACGGGTGATGCGATTTTCACGGAATCTGCCGCGATACCTACCGCGAGGAGAGTGCCGCCCTTAACGAGAACGGTGTAAGGGCCGGAGAGATTAACGCCGGCACTAATAGTCAAATTTGCCCCGGTTGGTAGAACAAGATCCGAAGTCAGGACGTAAGGGCTCAGTGACTTGTAAAAAACGGTATTTCCGCTCAAGGTACCGCCCACGTATGAAACGGCCTGCACCAGCACGGTATCCACCGCGACATTGCCATCGTCGTCCCGGACGGCGAAGAGGACGGTGCGTGTGCCTCCCTGGGGCACGGCGAATATCGTCGTTGCGATGGTGCTGCTCGAATCATCCCAGCTACCATTGTCTTGCCAGTCCCATTTGTACATCGCGATGGTCCCGAAATTCTGGTTTGCGGTGCCCGTGAGGGTGAGAGCTTGCCCGACTGCGACCGTCGTGTCGCGACCCGCGAAGGCGATGGGCGCGTCTTTGACTACCGTCACGATCATTACATCCTTGACGATATTGCCGTCGTCATCAGTGACTTTAAGGGAACAGACGAATGTACTGGGAACAAGGGGCGCGAATACGGTCGTATCTCCGGTAGCGGTAATGCGGAAAGTGCCAGTAGCTCCGATGTCCCAGGCGCGTTCGACAATGGTTCCGTACCCATCGGTCCCCTTACCGCTAAGGTAGATGGCGTCGCCGATTGACACGGTGGTGTCATTGCCGGCATTGGCGGTGGGCGCGTCTTTCACTACGGTGACGATCAAAGTGTCGAATCCGAAGTTACCGTCGTCATCCGTTACGCGCAGGATGCAGGGCCATGCCCCCGTCGCAATCGCCGGCGCATTCGTCGTAGTGTCGCTTTTCGATACCTGTTTGAAAGTTCCCGCGCCGCCGATATTCCAAGCCCACGCCACGATGCTACCGTATTTGTCCGTGCCCCTCGCCGTAAGGCGCACTACGTCTTTGATGGATACGGTAGTATCCTTGCCCGCGTTAGCCACCGGGGCGTCCTTGGCGACGGTGATCTTCACGGTACGCTCCGCGATCAAGCCGTCGTCATCCGTGAGCCGGAAGACTGCGTTGAAGGCCCCGACCGTGGGATAGCCATGGATCGGCGCGAACGGCGTCGCGGCCGAGGTATCCAGGGTGCCGTTGCCGTCGAAGTCCCAGCCGTAGCCTTTCAGCGTACCGTCGGTGTCGGAGCCCGTTCCCGTGAACGTGATCGGGTCGTTGATCGAGACGGTGGTATCGGCCCGGACCGTTTTCACCTTGGGGGGCTGGTTGGTAACCTCCACGGTACGGTAGTCGACGCCTTCGTTGCCGTCGTCGTCCCGGGCGACCAGCTTCGCGAAATAGGCCTTGGAATGCTCATAGACATGCGTGGTCGTGCCGGTGGCGGAGGAATCATCTAAGACGCCATCGCCGTCGAAATCCCAAAGGTACTTGGCGATGGTTCCGAAGGACTGGGTCGCTGTCGCCGAGAATTTCACGAGGGTGTGGACGGCCACGGAGGTATCCAGGCCGGCATCGACCCGGGGAACATCCAGTACGAATCGTACCGTAAGGCTGTCCCACCAGGCGGTACCCGCATCGTCCGTGGCTTCCGCGAAAACCTTGCGGACGGCGGCCGCGGGGCTGCTTACCTTCAGGCTATCCGATCCCGACAGGGCCGAATCCCGTTTGCTCCTCACCGCAGTGGTTTTGGCATCAAGGTAGAACGCCAGCTTTACTATCCGGCGCGAAGGATTGGTCCAGGCGGCTGAGACGGTAACGGAATCCCCGATGCTGGCAGAATCCGCTTTGGCGCCGGAGATCTTCCATGTGAAGGCGGTGCGTACCTTGGACGGGGACGTCGCTTTCAATTCGACGGCTTTCGAGAAGTCCGGGCTGAGGTTCGCTTCCGTATCCTGGGACTTGAGGCGGTAGGCGTATGCTTTGTCCGACACGTCCGTGACCGAGGCGAAGACGGGATCCACGTAGACGGTGTCCTTCACCAGGGTAGTGCCCAACCGCGTCGGGGCCGTTGACGAAGGCGCATCCCGATAGATAACGTATCCGGCCAGATCGTCCACCTTGACCTTGCGCCAGCGTAGGGTGGCCTTGCCCGTGAGCGTGTCGTAGGCAATGGTGAAGCCGAGCGGCGCCGGAGGCGGGAAAGCCGGATCGGCTTCCATTATCTGCATGGCCGGTTTGGCGGTCTCTCCGGACTTCACGATAACGGCGGTATCGGTTATCGCCTTTAAGCCGTCCTTGCGGTACGTGATCGAATAAGTCCCCTGCGGCAGCCCGGAGAGGGTAAAGGTTCCCGAATCGCCCGTCACAGTGCGGAAGGCGGTGCCCGGAATGGTGCATACGATGCCGCCGCTATCGCCTTCGCCGAAAACGATCCTGCCCGAGAGCTTACCCGGGACCCGGAGGGTGTCTGCCTGCAACTCGAGCAAGGTCGTCTCGCCTCCGTATTTGATGCCCTTGATGAGGATGACCAGGTCGCCTTTGCCGGAAATCCCCATCAGGTTGTAGGACCCTTTGGCCAATCCGGTGATGAGGAAGGCACCAACGCTGTCCGTGATCGCCGAATCCGCTGCTGTGATCGCCGCGAGCGTCGTGCGCTTCGCGAGGGCTTCATAGGTATCCGGTATGGCCTTGACCACCGCGCCTTTAACGGGTGAACCTTTCTGATCCACCAATACGCCCAGCAAGCCCTTGGTCGGTTTGCTGTCGACCGGTAGGATGGGATCGTCTTTTTTCCCGATCGGATCCGTGGTCTTGTTCGCGGAGCAGCCATGGAATACGAGGAGCAAGGCTGAGGCGGCCAACCCTTTCGCAAAAATCTTCGCAATACCGCGCATAGTCGGCTCCGGGAGCTGGGCATAAACCGCGTCACGCGTCGGATTAGAGGCCCGATAACGAACCTTCAGATTATAGGGCCGGGAAGGAGGTTTAGTCCATGCTTACCGGGACCCCCGCCGGGACCGGAAGCGGCCGCCGGTTCCGGCCCAAAATCCGTTGCCAGGGGCGTTGCCAAAGCCCCCAATCGGCCTACTGGGGGGCGTTTCTTCCGCTATATTAGCCCCCGTGGGGGTTCTCATGCGATTGAATTTGCTGGCGGCGGCACTTGCCGCGTTATCCGTTGGGGCCATCGGGTCCGCTCGGGCCGAAACCGTGGTCTCCGATATCGTGGTTTACGGGGGAACGGCGGCCGGAGTCATCGCCGCAGCGGCGGCGGCACGGGAAGGGGCCACGGTAACCTTGGTGGAACCGGGGTTGCACCTGGGCGGCATGGCCTCGGGCGGATTGGGATGGACCGATTTCGGGAACAAGACCGTTATCGGCGGGATGTCGCTGGGCATCTTCCAGCGCATCGGGAAGAAATACGCGACCGACATCGCATGGACCTTCGAACCGCACGTGGCCGAATCGGTGTTCAACGAATTGTCCCGGGAGACCGGCGTGAAAATCCGCCTGGCGACCCGGCTCAAGGAAAAGGGCGGCGTCGCGAAAGAGGGCGCCTTCATCAAGGAAATCTTCGCCGAGAACGGCGACAGCTTCCAGGCCAAGGTCTTCCTGGACGCCAGCTACGAGGGCGATCTATTGGCCCAAGCCGGGGTTTCCTATACCTGGGGCCGCGAGTCTTCGGCGCAATACGGCGAAACCCTGGCCGGGGTCCGCGGGCATACCGACAAGCACCAGTTTCCCGTGGGCCTATCCTCCCGCAGCAAGGACGGGGTCCTCTACCCCGAGATCCTGACCGTGGCCCGCGGAACGACCGGCGCTGCCGATTCCAAAGTGCAGGCTTACAATTACCGGCTCTGCATGACCGATGATTCCGCGGGGCGGACCGCGTGGACGAAACCCGCCGGTTACGATGCGGCCCGCTATGCCTTGCTCGCGCATTACGTGGATACGCTCACCTTGATCAACGGTAAAGCGCCCGGGCTCGGCAACCTCTGCAAGCTTGACCGCGTCCACGGGAAGAAGACGGATACCAACAACAACGGCGGCTTCTCCACCGATTTCATCGGCCATAGCTGGGATTACCCGGAGGCGACCTACGCGCGCCGCGCGGAAATCTGGCGCGAGCATAAGGAATACGTCCAGGGATTCTTCTGGTTCCTTTCCCATGACGCTTCCGTTCCCCAGGCCACCCGCGACGACGCATCCAAATGGGGCCTGGCCAAGGACGAATTCACCGACAACGGGAACTGGCCGCATCAGCTGTACGTGCGTGAAGCCCGTCGCATGGTGGGCGAATACGTGATGACCCAGAAGGACATCCAGACGGAAAGGACCAAAGACGAGGGCGTGGGGATGGGATCGTACAACAGCGATTCGCACCATGTGCAGCGCATCGTCAACGATCAAGGGGCGGTGGAGAACGAAGGCGACATGCAGGTTGCGGTGCAACCGTACGAGATTCCCTACCGCATCCTCACTCCCAAGCGGGCCCAGGCGGCCAACCTGCTGGTGCCCGTCTGCTTCTCCGCCAGCCACGTCTCCTACTCGACCCTGCGCATGGAACCGCAGTACATGATCCTGGGCCAGGCCGCGGGCATCGCCGCGCACATGGCCCTGGCCGCGGGCAAGCCGGTGCAGGAAATCGACGTGCAAGCCTTACGCCGGCGCTTGAAGGAATTGAAGGCCGAGCTGGGTACCACTCCGGTTACCGTGGCCGGATGGGACCGTCCGTTGCGGGCGGCCGTTCCCGGCTTGCGCGCGCGCGTGGGCCGCATGGAAGCGGTTTCGGGCGGGGATCTTTTCGGCCTGACGGGACGGGCGCTCCGGGCTCCCGCGCTTCCGCGGTCTTTCCCGCCCGCGTTCTAGCTTTAGCCCAGCTTAATGGGTCCCGGGGCCGGCGCCGCTCCCGCGGGCGCCTCCAGGTTCCCCGCCAGCAATCTCCGGTCGAACAATTCGAAAGCCAGATCGTATGCGATGTCCGCCAGCGCGGCATCGTAACGATGGCCTTCATCGCGGATGAAGGCGTGCTGGGCGTTGAATTCATGCCAGGTGAAATTCGTTCCGGCCGCATTCAGGGCGCGGTATATGCTATCACGGCCTTCTTGGGGAACATGCGGATCCTGCCTGCCCCACACCATGAGCATCTCGCCTTGCAAATCGGGAATCCGCGCCAGGGAGTCGTCCTTCAGGCCTTTGCCCAGGCTGCCTTTGTGGATATCGGTCGCGTATAAGCACACGCCGGCCAGGATTTCCGGATTCATGGCGCAGCGGAAACTGAGATGGCCCCCCAGGCATATTCCCATGGAGCCCAAGCGCCCATTGCAGCGCGGGTCCGCCTTGAGATGCGCGATGGCGGCGCGGGCATCGGCGTCGAAGGCCGCCAATTCCTTTTCGATTTTATAGCGATTACCCTTGTCGGTGCCTTCCTTGTCGTAGGCCAGGGCGCAGCCGGCGGGCTCGAATTCATGGTAGACCTCGGGAACGGCCACCAGGTAGCCGCGCGAGGCGAGGCGCCTGGCGGTACGCGCGATGGGTCCCGTGACCTGGAATATTTCCGAGAAGAGGATGAGTCCCGGTACGGGAAGCGCCCCGGCCGGTACGTACCGGTGGAGGCGCATGGGGCCGCTCGGCGTGGCGAGATCGGCGAAGGATTCCTGGATGAGCATTTTGCCTCCCCTTCCGGCACGGCCGGTCGGGGAGGAAAGCTAGCAACCTGGATGGAGCCTAGACGGGAGTTCGCCTTCCCGTAAGGAAGGAGATGAGGGCGAGAACGATGAATACGAAGAACAGGATCTTCGCGATACCGGCGGCGGTGCCGGCGATACCGCCGAATCCGAGCACTGCGGAAACTAGGGCGATGATTAGGAACAGGATTGCAGCGTTCAGCATTACAGCCTCCGGTTGGTTGGATAAGCTGAAGATATGTTCTGGCTTTTTGGGAGCAAGGAAAAAATTACCGGCCACGGGGGTTTGCGAGGATCAGGGCGCGCGCGGGACGAAAAGCGACCAGGCCAAGGCCCGGAACTCTTCCGCTTGGATCATCATGAGGGTTTCCGTCGCGGGAGACTCCTCGCGGGCGCGTTTGCGGACTTCATTGTTGAACGCGGTGGGGGACCATACGCCTTCGGGGAGCAACTGCGCGCGGAGATCCGGCGGTATGGGCAATACGGAAAGACGCTCGGCGAGGATGAGGTAACTTGGATGTGTCCCGGCCTGATCGAACCAGTATCCCGCGTTTCCGTGGTCGCCTTCGCGCCGATGGGCCATGGCGTGGAGCAGATCATGATCCGCTTCTCCCTCTTGGGCCTGGGCGCAATCGTGGGCGGCGTCCCATTGATCGTGCCAGAGCAGGGCCAGTCCGGATAGCACGCGGTTGCGGGCTTCGTCGCCGACGGCCCGGCCCTTGGGGCCATGGGCTTTGGCTTCCGCGCGTACGGCCTCCTCGTCCCGGGTACCGGGGCGGGGCGCCACCCGCAAAGCAGGGGGGCGGGCGGTGAACACGGCATCGCAGAAAGCGTTTGCCTGGGAAGCTGGTTTTTCCGCGCTGCGAGCCCGTGGCATGGAATCTCCTCGACGGCCGTACGGCCGCAATGGGCAAAGATAGATTCCGGATCCGGCTTCTGGCCCGGCCGCCCGCGGACGATTATCTTATCCGTCCCCAGACGCAAAGGAATCGCCCGTATGTGCCGGATCCGCCGACTCTCCTCATTTCCCGTTGCATCCGTGCTCGCCGGGTTTGCCGTACTCGCAACGGTTACCTCCGGCTACGCCGCCGACCCCAAGGGTGAGGAATACCTGTTGCATCCCGGATACGATCTGGAATCGCTACGGCCGCCGGGATTCGAACCCCGGGTGGCGGCGATGGAATTCATTCCGGGCAACCGCCTCGCCATCGCCACCTGGCGCCCGAACGAACTCTACGTGCTCTCCGGCCTGGACGGTCCCGCAAAAAAGCTGAAGGTCGCGAAAGCGATGGGCGGCTTCAAGGAGGTGATGGGGCTTTGCGCCTTGGGGGATACCCTGTTCGCCGCGGATCAGGATACCCTGTTCGCGCTTTCCGACCGCGATCACGACGGCCTTCCGGATACGCGCCGCGCCGTGGGGCCGCTGCCTTGGACGGGCGCTTTCCACGAATGGTCCTTCGGCCTGGCGCATGCGAATGATCGGTTCTACACCGGGCTCTCCGTGGCCGCCAGCCAGACCGGCAAGACCCTGGCGCCCCAGAAGGATCCGCGCCGCGGATCCATGGTGGCCATGACACGCGAAGGGAAGCTGGAATCCTTCGCCAGCGGTCTGCGGGCCCCGGATGGCCTATGCCTGGGTCCGGATAGCGGGCTCTTCGCCACCGACAACCAGGGAAGCTGGTTGCCCGCCTCCAAGTTCATCCATGTGCAGGCGGGCCGCACCTACGGCCACCATATCGATCCGGCCGGCCCCTTTGAGGACGCCTATCCCGCGCCGCCCGCGGTGTGGCTTCCCTATGGCAGCGTCTCGCGCTCTCCCACCCAGCCGGTATACCTGAGGACAGGCCCCTATGCCGGGCAATTCCTGTTCGGCGACATCGCTTTCGGGGTGGTACGGAGGGTGGCGTTGGAAAAGGTGGATGGGCAATGGCAAGGATGCGTGCTGCATTTCTCCGGCGGTTTTGAAGCGGGCGTGCATCGCATGCTTCAAGGTCCGGACGGCTCCCTCTATCTGGGCGGCCTCGGCAATGGGGACTCCCAGGACTGGGGATGGAACACCCGGACTTTCGGGCTGCAACGGATCAAGCCTAACGGAAAACCCGTCTTCGAGGTGCTCGCGGTGCACGCGCTCAAAGGCGGGTTCGAAATCATATTCTCGATGCCTCCCGCCCAATCGGCCTTACAACCCGGAAGTTTCCGGGTGAACCAATGGTGGTATGAACCCACGCAAGCCTATGGCGGATCTCCCAAGGATGTTTCGACCGTGAAGGTCGAATCGCTGCGCGCTTCCAAGCAAGCGACACGCGTGTTCCTCGCCTTGGAAGGTTTGCGCCCGCAGCAGGTCGCGCATGTGCGAATGGCGGGAATGCGTTCGCAATCGGGCACGGAAATCTGGACTCCGGACTTCTGGTATACCATGAACGCGTTCGCTGACAAGGAATTCGCGCCGTAACCGCGGGGAAAGCGCATAGCGTTCAGGATTCCCTTCGAAATCACCCACTAATAATTTTGCTACGTTTCTTCCGGTTTCGAGTATCAGAAAACTTCCGGGAAAGGAAATCCAATTGGCCAGGACCAGGAAAAAGGGAAACACAGGGAAGCGTTACACCGACGCGCAGAAGCGCGAAATCCTCGACTTCGTCAATAGCCAAGGGCGCGGAGGCATCACCGCCGCAGGCAAGAAATACGGGGTTTCCTATATCGCGTTGCGCCGCTGGATGAACGGCGCGGGCGTCGGGCGCGGCCGCAAGCCGGGCCGGGCCGCGGGTAAAGGCCTGGACGGGCGCAAGCTGAAAACCGTACGCACGGCGTTGAAAGCGCTGAAAGCCTTCAAAAAGGAAATCACGCTAGTGCAGCGCACGCTGAAAATACTCGCGAAGTAGGTTTCAGTTTTACTTGGCGAATGCGGAGGCCGGCGCGACCTCCGCTTCAACGGCCCGCAAAAAGGGCTTCTTCTTCCCAACGCGGCGGGGAAATGGAAGCGTTGGCGGGGTTCACGTACTCACGATAGAGCCCGTTCTCCAGGGAAAAATGGAACCAGCCTTTTTCCCCCGGGCTGAAGCCCTCTGCGCTCACCACAGCCAAATCCTGCTGGATACCGCCGGCCGCCCCGCTGGTCACCGTGAACTTCCCCCATTCGCGTTTCCGCGTCATGTAGTAATGCGAATCCCCATCGGCGCGGCGCAACCCGGCCGTCCCAAGTTCGGCGCCGATTTCCACTTCCAGGTTCTCGCAAAGCGGAAAGAAATCCGATGAGGATTTCTGCTGCAATTCCAAATTAATTCCCCACAGTTCGCCTTGGCCGTTGAAGGATAGCCGGATGCGAGCCGGAGTGGGGCTGCGATCGGGAAAGGCGACCAGGTCAGCGGTGATTTCCTCCGCGCCCGCGCGCACCGCTGAGGCCTGGTACAGTCCCAGGTTGGCGCGGCATTCCTTGCCGCCCATGCCCCAGTAAAAACCCATCAGACCTACCGGCACGCGCAGATGATCGGCGCCGAGGAGATCGAGCAATTCCTTGGCCTTGGAATCGAAAGAGACGGAGCCGTCGCGGAATTCCTTCATCGCCATCGGCAAGCCGTCGGCGGCCCAGGTGCGGTATGATCCATCCAACCTTCCCGACTTGTAATAGGCTTGTTCCTGGAGGCCGCCGCCCGGGTACCATACGCGGCTGAGCCCGTTCTTGCGGCCCTTGGAGAACCGGCAGTGGAGGCGCAGCTTTCCTCCCGGATGCCATTGGTAGAATTCCCCATCCAGTTTGCCGGCCGCGTAGCGCGCGCAATAGAGCCTCGCGCCATCCGGGTACCAGGCATCTTCCTGCCCCTGGCGCTTCCCGTCCTTGAAAGTCCCGCGCAGCCGCGTCTTGCCGTTGGGGTACCATTCCTGGTACCCCGCCTCGGGTTGGCCGTTGCGGAAGCGGGAGACTGATTTCCGTTGCCCGTCGGGGAACCATTCGTCCCAGCCTCCTTGCCGTTCGCCTTTGTTGTATCCTGCCGACCACAGCAAGTTACCGCTGCGCGTCCAGGTTCGCCATTTGCCGGTGGGAATGTCGTTCACGTACGCGCCTTCCAGCCACGGCGTTCCGTCGGGATACCAGGCCTTGACGGCGCCGTGCAGATGGCCTTCGCGGAAAAGCCGCGTGGCCATGGGACGGCCGTCCTCGTAGCTCATCTCGCAAAGCCCGTCGCGCACGGCGGTGCCGCCGGCGGTTTGGGACCAGGCGCAAGTCTCGCGGACCTGCAGAGAGTCGCCGGCAGACCCGAGCGCCATCACTTTGGCGGTATTGATCGTGTATTTACGATCGGAAACCTCGTTGCCGACGCTGTCGATGCGGATGTCGCGCACGAGAAATCCGTCGGCGAATTCCGATTTTCCGCTCGGGCGGCCCTGACCGTCCCAGCGGCGGGCGGAGCCGTGTTTCTTGCCGCCTTTATATAGTATCAGGCTTTCGCGCCTGCCGTCGGGATAGAAGGATTGGTATTCGCCTTCGCGCACGGTGGGTTTTCCCGCGGGCCCGGATTCCTTCCACATTTCGTGGATTTTACCGCCGGGGAAGCGCGTGACATGGATCGATCCCTGGTCGCACGCGGTGAGCGCAAGCGCGACGGAGATCATCAAGCGAAACCGCATCTTCATGTCCAAAACCCTTCCCGGATCACTTACGCCTAGGCGCCTGGAACGCCTCGCGTCCATCGTCCGGTTATCGTCAGATCATGCGCGCCGGTTTAGGTTTTTTTCAAGGTTTGTCCTTTCCGCCGCAACCGTAAAAACCATAGCCTCCGCAAATGCCGGGTCGTATAATCAGCCTTGCCATGCCTAAAGCCCTCAATTTCCCAAGTTTAGCTCTAATGCTGGGGTGGGCCTTCGCCTCCGCCCAGCCCCCGCCCGCAGGGGCTCGGACCCCCCAGGATCAGGCCGGAAAACTGGCCCAGTACTACGAGAACATCGCCTCGCGCACTTTGTCGCGCTATTACGAGGAAGCCACCTTCCTGGTAAAGGCCAAGGTGGAGATGGAGCAACCTCCGGATATCGAGCTCGGCTCCGGCGACGACCTCCCCTTAGGCGATGCGCCCCAGCAGCTGCCGGGCCTGCCATTCCTTCCCGACAACGCGCAGCCCGAAAAGCCCGCACCCGCCGCGGGATCCCAGAAGCCCGGGGGTATCCTAGCGGTTACCCTGGATATCCTCGTAGACACCGGCTATTCGGAAAAGGACGTCGAGTTCATCCGCAATCTGCTGGTGATGGCCACCCGCATGGACGAAGTGCGGGGCGATCGTGTCTCCGTGCATGAAGGCGTTTTCCCCCGCGACAACCGCGCGCTCACCAACTACCGCAAGCCCGTCGAGGCGCCTCCCATGCCCGCCGCCATGCCCAAGGGCAAAGGCGATACCGCGGAAGCGAAGAAGGAAGACCCGCGCGACAAGACTCCGGCCAATCCTTTCAAGGATTATATGGATCATCTGCCTTCGCTGATTCCCCTTTTGCTTATCTGCCTGCTCATCCTGGCATGCGTATGGATGGTGTCCCGCGCCATCGTCGGCGCCGCCCGCGCGGAGAAGAAGAATTCCGAACCCGCTCCCGCTCCGATGCCCGCTGCCCCCGCTCCCGTTGCGGCACGCGCCTCCGACGGCAAAAGCGGACAGCCGGGTGAACTCGGGGCCTTCCGGCCATTCCTGCTCAATTGCTTCGTGGGCAACCCCAAGCATTGCGGTCAGATCATCAAGAGCTGGATCCAGCGCGAGCCGGACAAAGGCTTGCGCGATACCGCCGCCATGGTGGCTTCCCTGGACCCGCGCCTGATGAGCGTAGTGGCCCCGGAACTGGGTCGTGAACTGGTGGCCAAGCTGGAGGTGCACCTCTCCGCCGGCGAGGCCATGCCTCCGGAAGAGCTGATGGTCGTGTATAAGGAGTTCAAACGCGAGTACGGCAACCTGGTCAACGGCAGCGCCGAAGATGATCAATACAAGGATCTGTTCGGGTTCCTGCAGAAGATGAACGAGCAGCAGATCATGCACATCCTGCGCGAGGAATCCCTCGGCATCGCGGGGTTGGTGATGGCCCAGTTGCCAGGAGAAATGGCCAGCGGCATCTTGCAGAAGACCGACCCCGACAACCGCGCCAAACTGCTCATCGCCATGGGCAACATCGACCATATTCCGCTCAACGTATACCGCGAAATCGCCGACCGCCTGTCCCTCAAGGCGCTGGACGTGGGCAATATGCGCTACGTGGCCGCCGACGGCGTCGACAGCATTCTCGAGCTCATCGATAGTCTGCCGCTCAACCTGCAGTTCCAATACATCCATTCCATCTCGGAGATGGACCTGGGCCTGGGCGAGAAGCTGCGTAACCGATATGTTACCCTGCCGGAGTTGGTCGGTTTGCCCGACAAGTTCCTGGCCAACGTACTGCAAAGCCTGGATCAGGATACCCTCATCATGGCCCTGGCCCATGTCGAAGAGGCCATCCGCACCAAGATTCTGTCGCTCCTGCCGGAGCGAATGCAGATGATGGTTTCCGGAGGGCTGGACAATGCCAAAGAGCGTCCGCCCAAGGATTCCGAAACCGCTCAGCGCCGCATCCTACACAAGATCCGCGACGAGATAAGGCATTCGGGGAGGCCGGCATGAGATTCCCCGCGTTTTTACGGGCCGCTCTAAAACCGGCCCTGGCCTTGGCCATGCTCACCGGCACGGCTTTCGGCGCGCCCAACCGTCTCGGCGCCGAAGCGGATCCCTTCGCCCCCAGCTCCACCGGCATCCGCCAGATCACCGAAATCATGGGCCGCCTGGCCAAGTCCATGGGCGACATCCCGCCCAACGTCGATCGGCTTGCGCTCTCCCAGGTCAAAGTCGACCCGCATCAGTTCGATCCCGGTATGGCGCGGTATATCCAAGCCCAAATCGAAGAGGTCTTCCGCAAGGAGGGCCGCAGGACCGTAGTGACTTCTCCGGAGCTACGCACCTTCCGCGTGGTTTCCACGGATAGCACCTTCAAGTTTTCCAACACCCTGCCTTCCATGGAAGACCTATGGCGCCTGGGCGATAAATTACGCGTGGATGGGTATATCGAAGGTTCCTGCTCCAAGAGCAGCGACGGCGACGTGATATTGAATCTGAAGGTGTTCCGCCACCGCACCGGCGAAATCGTCTGGTCGAGCAGTTTCGTGGCGGGTCCCAATGAAAAGAAGCCCGATATCTGGAACCTGGACTACAGCGCCTCCGCCAATCTCCGCATGTGGCCGATGAAGCAGGCCATCATCCCCCGGCTGGATACCCTGAATGCTGTCACCGGCGAATCCATCTTGGATACCTTGGGCGATGTCTCCATGACCATGTACGGCATCGAAGGCTCGGTTAGCGAAGTGGTGACTCCGGACAAGTTCCTGCTCTTCTCCGTCTCGCTGGGATACGGCTTCGCCAACGGGACCGGCGGGCCTGACAGCCTGGGTATCAATTTCAACATCCAGATGGTGAAGTTCGGGGTGGAGATGCTGGGGATATTCTTCCGCAAATCCAATCCCGATCTCGGTTATTGGCTGGGCACCTACGTCGGATACGAGGAGTTCATCCCCTTCGCCAATCGCGGCCATCTGAGTACCGTGAACATCGGATATAAATCGCGCGTTAGCAGACATTTCACCCTGGGGGGAGGCGTCATGTTCCTCGCCCTCAACAATAAGTTGAAAGGGTTGGCGGACGACAAAGATCGCTTCCTCACCCTGGATCCGGTAGCCTATGAACTCACTTATCTGCATTACACTTTCTGAGCCGCGGCGCAACGGCGCCCTTCGCGTATCGGCCGGCCTTGCCCTGGCGGCCTGCCTCGCCGCATGCGGGGGCAGCAAGCCCGATCCCAAGCGCGAAATCGATTCGGCCCTGCCCATGTCACCGGAATCCCAAGCGGACAAGGCGCAAGGCAACATCAGCCTGCATTATTCCAACAAGAGCACGGATGCCAACCTGGGCATCGATCTAAGCTCAACCGATGTGTACCTGGAGATGAGCGGCAAGGCCGCCCAGGAGCAGGCGGAACAATTGCGGGGCGAACAAGCCCGGCAGGAAAAGCCCGCCGCGCGCAAGGCGGCCCCAAAGGCGGCGCCCCAAGAGGAATCCGAAGATGCCCCGGCCGCGGAAGAAAAGCCGGCCTCCGCCAAGGGCGATAAGCCGCAGCCCCTGGCTGGCCTGCACAAAGGCCCCGAGAAGAAGCCCGAGCCCCCTCCGGAAGAAGAGCCGCCGCAGGATTTCGAAGACGTAACCGCCAAGGTGCTGACGGGGATCCGCCGGGCCCAGGAACTGTTCTACCAGCATAAGTATCCGGAAGCGATGCAGGCCGTGAAAACGTCCTTGGACGCGCGCCCCACCGCCGAAGGCTATGCCCTGGCCGGCAGTATCCACTTCATGCAGGGTCAGACAGGCATGGCGCGCCGCCAATGGATGGAAGCGCTACGTCTCAATCCCGATATGCCCGCGGTGGCTAACATGCTTGAAAAGACGCGCACCCCCGGAGGCCGTGGATCACCCGCTCCCCGTCCGGTCTACCGCCCCCCGGCCAAACCCGCTCCGGAAGAAGAGCCCGCTCCCTATCCCGAGGAATACACCGCGCCCCGCAAGGCCGCTCCTTCCCCCGCGGTCGTGGCACCGGCCCCCGTTGAGGAAGCGCCTGCAGCGGAACCGGCCGCCGTAGCCCCCGAAGCCGAGCCGGCCGCGCCAGCGCCCCGTGCCGCCGCCGTGACTCCGCCTCCGGCCGCTCGTCCTGCGGCTGCGCCCGCTCCTGCTCCCGCCGCTCATCCTGCGGCTGCGCCCGCTCCTGCTCCCGCCGCTCGTCCCGCCGCGGCACCCGCTCCGGCGCCCGCCGCCGCGCCCCAGGCCGATCCCACCGAAGCCGATGAGGCCGCAGAAGAAGCCTCGGCTCCCGCGCCCGCGCCCGAAGCCAAAGCTCCTGCGAAAGCCGCCGCTCCGGCTCCGGCCCCCGCACCTACGCCCGCCAAGGCCGCCGAAAAGCAGACGGCCCAGGATTCGACTAAGCACATCCCCAAGGCCCCGCCCAAGGAAGCCAAGCCTTCCAAAGCCAAGGAAGAAAAGAAATAATGGTCTCCCTCTCTACGGTCTGCGGCGTCGTTTTCGGCTTCCTCGTCATCGCCCTCGGCATCCTGCACGAAACCAAGGATTGGCAGGTCTTTCTAAGCCCTTCCAGCCTCGCTATCGTCTTCGGGGGTACCGTCACGGTTACCTTCATCGGCTTCCGCTTCCAGTACGTCTGGAACGCCTTCATCGCCACGCTCAAAATCTTCCTTAAGCAATCGGTTTCCGCCAAGACCCTGATGCTCGACGTGAAAGTGGCCATCGACTGGCAGAAAAAGTTCCAGGCCGAGGGCCAGGCGGCTTATGAAAGCATTTCCAAGTCCAGTAAGGAAGAATTCGTCAAATACATCTTCAACCTCGCCAGCACAGGTTACAAACCGGACGACATCCGCGAATTCGGCACGACGAGCATCGAGGAGCATTATTTCCGGCACATGCAGGAGTCGACAATCTTGAGCACCATGGGCTCCATGACCCCGGCATTCGGCCTGGTCGGCACGCTGCTGGGCCTCATCGTGATGCTGGGCAAACTGGAGGATCCCTCCAAACTGGGCCCGGGACTTTCGCTGGCATTGACCGCGACCTTGTACGGCCTGCTCTTCGCACGCTTCGTATTCATGCCTTCTTCCACCAAGGTCAAGCAGACCCTGAGCATCGAACGCTTCCGGCATTTTCTGCTGCTGGAAGCCATCGTGCTCATTATGGAGAAGAAGTCGGCCATGTACATCCAGGACAAGATGAATTCCTACCTGGACCGCAAGGAACAGTACTCCATGTTCGCCCTCAAAGGCGGCTCCGCCCCGGCCAAGAAAGGCTAGGGCCCCTTCCCATGGCCGTCGGGAAGCATCATAACCGCAGCCGCGTCCACGATCACGACGCGGTAGAAGAAGATTGGCTCATGAGCTACGCCGACATGGTGACGCTCCTGATGGCCTTCTTTCTTTCCATGCTATCTGTTTCCCACGTGGACCCCGTGCTCTTCGAACAAATGAAGAAGGGCTTACGCAGCGATATCGGCAAGGACAAGGACGTGAAGACGCCTCTTGGCGAGATCAAGCACGACCTGGATTCGCTCCTCGAAGCCGAGCGTAACCGCGGCGAGGTCAGTATCGACATGGGCCGCGAGGGCATCGTCCTGGAATTCTCGAGCTCGGCGGTGTTCGATCCGGGTAAGGCGGAAATCGGTCCCGCCGCGCGCGCCAACATGGACAAGGTGGCCGGCGCTATGAAGGATATCGAGTATTACAAGTTCGCCGTGGACATCGAAGGGCACACCGACAACATTCCCATTAAGACCATGCAGTTCCCGTCCAATTGGGAATTATCGGTCAACCGCGCGACCAATATCGTGAAATACCTGATCGGGAAAGGCATCCCCTCGGAGCGCCTCAAGGCCGCTGGATATGCCGACACCAAGCCCAAGGCGCCCAACGTCGACAGCGATGGCAGGCCTATTCCCGGAAACCAGGCCAAGAACCGCCGCATTGTCCTGAAAATCCACTGAGAGCAGGTAACCGCCGATAAATTCATGTCGCTTCATTGGAGCTTCAAAAAATGAAGCTCCAATGAAGCTTCGAAAAACGAAGCCTCAATGGAGCTGCGTAGAAATCCCAGCCCTCGGCGAACCACCGAGCGTTTTTCGCCCTAACGCATCCCGGTCCTTGATCTGCAAAGCGGACGCCGCTTTCATGTGCCGATTCACCGGCACGCCCCCCAACCCCGTAGACTTCGCCGGCAGGATCTCGATGGCGTCGATCTTCGCTTCGTGCACCACGTTCTCGAAAAGGATTTGCGCCTTCGCGTTCGCGCCCGTCGCGGTCCAGGGGATTTCCTTGATGACCTCTTTCGCATAGCCGCCCTCCGCGAATATGTCGAAATGATCGAGCACGACCTTGTTGTTGATCTTCACGTTGAATATCCGTTTGCCTACGCCCTTGGCCACGTCCCAGGGCTCGGCGAAGTGCAAGCGTACCGAATAATCACCGGGTTCCAGTCCGAACTCATACATGAGGTCCCCTTCCTTGGGGTTCGCCCAGCGTTCGCTTTGGAAGAGGACCTGGTTTTCGGTCCCGGTGATGGCCACGGTGGAACCGGCCAGTGAGCCTCCGTACCAATGGGAATCGGATTGCCAGCCGATTCCCTGCTTGTCGTACCAATCGTCCTCGCCCCCGCAATCGATGCGGTAGGGCGCCGTTTCGGAGTAGGGGATAGGAGCGCGCAGGATTTCAATGCCCGAGATCTTGGCGTGGTGGGAAACGTTCTCGAAGCTGATGCGGATCTTGCCGTCGACGACTTCTACGGGCTTCTCCACCCGCATCGCCTGGTTGGATCCGCTCAGCTGGAAGATGTCGAAATTCTCGAGCACCTTCTCGCCGTTAAGGATGACGTTGAAAACGCGCTTGCCGACACCGGCCTCATCGGGCGAAATTTCCGCGAAGTACATTCCCACCCGGTATTCGCCGTTGGGAACGGGAATGGCGTACTTGGCTCCGTCCGCGCCGTCCGGGTTCCAGCGCTCGGTCTGGAAAAGGGTATCCGCCTCGCTGCTGCTGATGGCGTTCTTCTGGGAGTATGGTCCGCCCCCGGTGAAAAAGGTATCGGCCATCCAATGCAGCTTCTTATCGGGGTTGGCATAAGCAAGGTTATCGCGGTCGCTGGCGATCCAGCGCGGGCTGTCGTATGCGGGGCCGCCGCAATTGATGCGCCATACGGCGGCGCCCCCGGCCGTTGCCCCAGGGGCAGCGGAAAGGATAAAACCGGCAAGCAACGGATATAGGCGCGCGGGCGCGGGAAAAACAGACAAGGCCACCTCCTGGTCCATGCGGTACGGGGGAAAAGGTAAAGCAAGGGGGCGGGAAGGTCTTGGCGTATCCCGGGCCGGGAAAGGGGAAAAGCGGCAGTGG
>JAHFCH010000262.1 GCA_023249635.1 Fibrobacterota bacterium | reverse complement strand
GCTCAAGCGCGAGCATGCCAGCGCATCCATCCACGAATTGTTCCTCAAGCTGATGGAACGCAAGCCCGCGGAAGCGGCCGAAGGGCGGCCCACATGATGTCCCGCGCCCGGCTCATGACCATCGCCCGCAAGGAGATGCGGCATATCTTCCGCGACTGGCAGACCCTGGTGGTCGTGCTGATCATGCCCGTGATGATGATGTTCCTGTACGGCTACGCCCTCAATGCCGATGCCAAGAATATCCCGGTGTTGCTGGAAATGCCCTCACCCGGTCCCGAGACCCGGGCCATCGCCGCCAAGATCGATGCCAGTCCCCTATTAGCAGTCGCGGGGTATGTCGAGGCCGCCTCCGATCCCGCCGAGCTTTTCAAAATGTACCAGGTGCGCGCCCTGTTCCGCTTTCCACCCGGCTTCGCCCGCGACTTGCGCAGACCCGGCGGTGCCCGCGTACAGGTGCTGGTGGACGGCTCCGACCCCAACCTGGGTACCATCCTCCGCAATGCCGCCGATCCCTTGCTGCTGGGGGCGACCCTGGACGTGATCGGGGTCAAGCAACCTCGCGTCCTCGATCTGCGCACGCTCATTCTCTACAATCCCGAGCAGCGCAGCGCCCTGTTCTTCGTGCCCGGCCTGATGGCGGTGATCCTGCTGATGATCTCGGCCCTGCTCACCTCGGTCGCCATCGCGCGGGAAAAGGAATTGGGCACCATGGGGCAATTGCTGGTCAGCCCCTTGCGCCCCCTGGAAATAATCATCGGTAAGATCCTCCCCTACCTTTTGCTTGCTGCCATCGACGGATTCCTGGTAATGGCTGTCGGGCGCATCGCTTTCGGGGTTCGCATCGCCGGCAGCACCGGCTTCCTGGCGCTGTGCAGCCTGGTCTACATCTTCGTCGCGCTCAGCATCGGATTGCTCATCAGCACCATCGCCAAGCGGCAGCAGCATGCCATGTTCATGGCCCTGGGGGCCACCTTGATGCCCACCGTACTGCTTTCGGGATTCATCTTCCCGGTCATCAGCATGCCTATTCCCCTGCAAGTGCTTTCCCGCATCATACCCGCCACCTACTTCCTGGATATCGTGCGGGGCATCATCCTCAAGGGCGTGGGCCTGCCCGAACTTTGGAAACCCCTGCTGGTGCTGGTAGGCGAAGGCGCGCTTCTCACCGCCATCGCCATCCGGAAGTTCAAGGTGAAATTATGAACCTTTTCGCCACCGTTATCTGGAAGGAATTCAACCAGATCAAGCGCGACAAAACCTCGCTGCGCATGATGATAGCCATGCCCATGGTGCAGATGATGGTGTTGGGGTACGCCCTGACCACCGAAGTCAAGCACACGCCGATAGCCATCCTCAACCATGACGGCGGGCCCCGCAGCCGCGCCGTTTCCGAAACCATCGCGCATAATGCCCTCTTCGATTACAAAGGCCCGGCGGTTTCTGAGGCGGACTTACGATCGCAACTCGACCATGGGCGCATCAAGCTGGGCCTTATCATTCCGGCGGATTTTTCGCGCAGCCTGGAGAAGGCCACGCGCGTCGAGCTGGGCAACGGCGCTCCCGCCCTGGGCGCCCTCAGCAAAGGCGGGGCCCGTATGCAACTGTGGGTCGATGGCCAGGATGCGAATTCGGCCGGTGTAGCGCGCGGGTATCTCGGCGCCATCCTCAACCAATGGGCCATGCGCCAGTTGGCCTCCCGGCTAGAGGCGCAAGGCATCCGCCTGGATCAAGTCCTGCCCCTGGCCACCGATGCCAGCGTCCTCTTCAACCCTTTGCTGAAATCATCCTGGTACATGATCCCGGGGATCGCGGTCATCCTCGTCACCATGGTCACGGCGCTCCTGACCGGGTTCTCCATCGTCAAGGAAAAAGAGGCCGGGACGCTCGAGCAGTTGATGGTCACACCGCTCAAGCCCATCCACGTCGTGGTCGGCAAGGCGGTCCCTTTCTTCATCGTCGGCGTAGCGGAACTGATGTTCGCGCTCATGGTGGCCCGCTTGCGGTTCGACGTGCCCTTCCGCGGCAGCTATTTCGCGCTGCTGGTATTCTCTTCCGCCTATATGCTTTCGTCACTGGGCATCGGCATCTTCACTTCCACGGTGGCGCGCACCCAGCAGCAGGCGCTATTCATCATCTGGTTCTTTCTGCTCTTTTTCATGCTGCTTTCCGGCTTTTTCCTGCCGGTGGAGAACATGCCGCATTGGGTGCAGATAGTCACCTTGGGCAATCCCGTCCGTTGGTTCATGCATGTGCTGCGCGAGATGTTCCTGAAGGGGTCGGGCTTCGCGGAGCTTTGGCGCGAAGGGCTGTATATGCTGGCGATCGGAGGGACTGTGTTCAGCTTCGCGGTGCTGAAGTTCAATAGGAAGGCGGGATGAAGAGAGGATGAAGAGAGGTTTAAGGTTTAAGGTTTAAGGTTTAAGGATTGAGAGTCTGTATTTAGGACCGGGCCTACGGGACCGACCCACCTTAAACCTTAAACCTTCCCCGCCTTTACTTCGAGTCGGATCGGGGTACCCTCACCCCCATGGTCCGCTTCCACAACGTCCACCCCCGCGCCTTCGCCACGGCGTCCGGCATCTTAAGCTTTGGCCCCGCCTTGATTAAACCGGACCAGTTATCCAAGTAAGCCACTACCGCCGAATCCTCCCACGGCTGCGAGCCCAGGAAGGCTTCGTAATCCCGTTGCGCGTCCATCATGTCGCCGAAGGCGAGCTTGGAATCGGCGGTGTCCTCGAAGGCCCGGTAGTAAAGCGTCAGGAATTCGGCCGCCTTCAACTGGAACATGAATCCCAGGGAACGTTGTTCGTACCCGCCGGAAAGGACCTTCGGGCCCGCGTAGGATTGCACGCGCAGGTTACGTCCGAGGCGGAATAGCCCCAGGGCGGCATCCCGTCCCCGGATGCGGATATCATAGGGATGATCGGGGAGCGGCGATAGGAAAACCGAATACAGGATGTCGATCAGCTTTTCGAAGGGCGGAAAGGGAACGCGACGGTAGAGTTCGATGGCCTCGGTGAGCGTGTAGGGATTGAGGTGGCGGCTATCGCTGAACAAGCCGAGCAGGGTCTCCTCAAGCCGGGGATAATAGAAGTCACCCCCGGGAAGGCGGCGGGCATCCAGGAAAAGCGAGCGTGCTTGGGGAAGCTTACCTTCCTCAAGCAACAGGTACGCCTCCATGACCCGCAATACGCCATTCTCCGAATCGACGGCCAGGGCCTTGTCGAGCCAAGGGCGCGCCATGAGGATCTCAGCGAGACTGTCCCGTTCCAGGTAGGTGAGGCAGAGCCGGAACGCTACCAGGGGATCGCCGGGATGCAGGCTATCGGCCCGACGGAGGCTTTCCACCCTTCCCTGCCAGGAGGTATCCATCAAGCCCAGGAAAAGATGCAGGCGCCAATCATGGGGGTACCATTCCGCGATGCGTTCCAGGGCTTCGGGCGGCTGATAGGCTTCCAGGGAAGCGGCTTTGGCGGATTCGGGGAGCTCGGTTTCGCGCAGACCTTTACGACCGTCGCAGGCCCACAGGCAGAGGGCGGCCGCGGCCATCGCGGCAAGGGGCCCCGGGCGGAAAGCGCGAGAGGCAGGATCCGGGCTCGGCATGGGACAAATGTACAATACCCCCCTGATGATTTCGTATGATTCCTACATTCCGGACGGACCCTATGGAGAGATACGCGCGCGTAACGGGATACCTGGTGGCGCTGGCCATGTTGGCCGGCATGCTTGCCTTGGTGGCTACCCTGCGCGAAGGCCTCCTCTTCCCGCATAACCGCATCCAGGTCGCCTTCCCTTCCATCGGAACCTTGATGGAAGATGATCCGGTCAAGCTCAACGGCGTACAAGTGGGACGCGTCGCGTCCATCGGGAACATCGGTCGCGCTTCGGTGGCCACGCTGGAATTCTTCCACCGCACCCCCGTCACCAAGGGGTCCCGATTCATCAATTACAACTACAGTCTGTTCGGCGCGCGCATGGTGATCATGGTTCCCGGCGCTTCCCGCGAACCGATCGACTACAAGGAAATCCAGAACGGCGATTTCAGCACCGGCGTGGCCGAAACCATCCATCGGGTGGAAGATCTGCTCAAGGTGGTGCTGGAATACAAACAGCTGAGCACCCGCCTGGAAAAAGGCACCGATAGTTCGCTTTCCATCCAGCAAGTGCTCACCACCCGGGTCTATCCGGTGCTGGAACAGTTCGGAGCCATGACCCATGACATCGAGGCCTTGCAGAACGAGGCGGGAGCCGAGTTGGAGCGGGTCGCCGCGGCGACCGCGGGAATGGATCGCGTGGGCCGGGAGCTGGCCATGCAAAGCGATACCTTGGTGGTACGGGCCAACCGGACCTTGGCCAGGCTTGCCGTGCTGACGGCCCAATCGACCGCGGTCCTCAAAGGGCTCGAAGGGATCGTGGTCGCATGCGAGGATACCACCAAAGGGCCCAGCCGCTTTCTGGTGCAAAGGGACATCTACGATCGCACGTTATCCCTGACCCATGCCCTCCAGGACTTGCTGAAACTCGTCCGCGAAGAAGGGCTTACCGATGCCATCCACTTCTGGCGTAACGTCCATCTGCGATGGGCCAAGCCCGCCCCCTGACCCCTTGAAATTGGCCTCCAGGCGGGTCGAAGACCGGTAAAAACCCTATCCGGGGCCCGGTGCGACGCGTCTGAAAAGGCAAAAGAGGTTAAATTGGTTTGTCCGGCCGCCAAGGACAGTCTGTTGCCGAGAGTCACCGAGGAGTTACCCATGCGCCCGCCCTACAAGCATCGCACCGGCGCGCGACCCCCTATGCGGATCGTGGCGATCGCGTGCGCCTTGGGAGCGGCCGCCACCCTGACGCATGCGCAAACCGCGTTGGAACCCGAAGAGGGCGGCCTCGATTTCAAGCTGCAGGGGGAATTCTTCGGCAAACTGGAGACCGTAACCCCTATGGGCGTCCAGGTCATCGCCTTGGGAGGCGGGAAATTCCAGGCCGTCTTCATGGCCGGCGGTTTGCCGGGACAGGGATGGACCGGTGAACGCATCGAAGCCGCCGGCGCCCTGAGCGGAGGCACCGCGGTATTCTCCGGCAACGGGTATACCGCCACCGTAAACGAGGATGGTTCTTCCATTACGGGCAAAACCGCCAAGCAGGAATTGTTCACCTTGCTCAAGACCGTTCGTAAAAGCCCGACCGAGGGTTGGGCCGCCCCTACCGGCGCCACCGTACTCTTCAATGGCACCGGGGTCGATGCCTGGAAGGAAGGCACGGCGACCATGGACGCGCGCAAGTTCTTCAAGCCCGAGGGAAGCTCGGCGGCTTCGGGCGCCGTGACCAAGCAAGCCTGGAATGATTTCACCCTGCACCTGGAGTTCCGGGAACCCTTTATGCCTTCGGCCGTGGGACAACGGCGCGGCAACAGCGGAGTTTACCTGCAGGGCCGGGATGAAGTCCAAGTACTCGACTCCTTCGGCCGCACCCTGGATTACGCCGCCTCGGACACCATGCCGGCCAAGCGGGAAGCCGGAGGGATTTTCGAGTTGCTGCGCCCTTCGCTCAACATGGCCTTCCCTCCCCTCTCCTGGCAGACCTACGATGTGAGCTTTACGGCGGCCAAGTTCGACGCCCAGGGGAAGACCACGGCACCCGCCATCATCAGCCTACGCTGGAACGGCGAAACCGTATTGGATAAGAAGACCCTCATCTATTCCAGTTTGCTGGGTGATGTATGGGGACCTACGCCGGGACCGCTGCGCTTCCAGGCCTACGGGGATCCCGTCTACTACCGTAACATCTGGATTACCGAAGGCGCGGCCGCCATCGCGCCCGTACCGCGGAAATCCCCGCTCCGGCACGGACGCGCCGGAAGCGGAACCCCCGCCAGCCTCTCCGTAGACGGCAGGCGGTGTCCACCGCGTCCGGCCTTCGGGCATTACCTGCTTCCCGCACCGCACGGGGAGATTCCGTCTTCAAGGGGAACCGTATTATGAATTCCGTATCCGCACCCTCGGGCCGTTCCGCGCCGGCCTTGTTTGCCGCAGCGCTGATGCTGACCCTTTCCGCAATCCCAGCCCGCGCCGAGGATCCGCTCCTGGGCCGCATCAAGCTCATCCAATGCGTAGGTTGCACGCCGGGGTCGGTGGATCTGGTCATTCACGATCCCATCGACGTACGCGACTACCAGGTGCGCATCAACGAATCCGACTACCAGAAGATCATCACCCCGCTGGCGGGCAAGACCGTGTACGACAAGGAAGGCTGCTTCTACTGGATGGACGCGCCCAAAGGCGGCGTAAAACCCGCGGCGGCCGCGGCGACCCCGGCCGAACCCGTCAAGGAAGCCGTCAAGCCGGTCAAACCCGGTAAGAAGGGCGCGAAGGCCCCCGTGAACGACAGCGCCGCCAAGCCCTCCGAAGGGGTAGTCGAAACCTCGGCCCCGCCCCCCATGCCCGAGGAACAGGGAACGCCTTCCAAATGCATTCCGTACTCGCGCGTAGAGGTGAAGCCCACGCACACCGGCAAGAATGACGAGTAAGGTCTAGAAGCACCATGGCCGGTCCCGCGGAAACCTTGTCCTTTATTGCGCGTCGCTTGATCCAGTTCGAGCTGCGCTTCGCCCAAGCCGAGCCGGCGCGAAAGCGCGCCGCCTCCGCCCTGTTCAGCCAGGTGGCCGCCAGCCTGCAAGTGTTGGCCGCCGATTTGGGCCGCGATCAACTGCCCCACGAGGCCTGCCGGGAGCTGGTATTCTACTCCACCAAGTTTAAGGAATGCGCGGAGGAGGAATTGGGCCCCGTGGAAACGGATCGACTCGCCAACGCCTTGGCTGAAGCCAGCGATAAGGAGAAGATCTATCTCCAATACCGCTCCGCAGAGGACAAGAAATACCTTACGGAAGAACTGGAAAAGGCGGCCATCCTGATCCAGGCCCTGGCCAACGGGATTTACGTGGCGCCCCCCGCCGAAGCTGCCGCATGAAGCCGGCTGCTTCCGCTTCGAGTCGCCTACTCCCGCCTTTTCCGTAAGCCTGCCTGCCCCAACCACTTGGATTTAAACCCGCCCCCATGCTAAGATTGGGCATAGGGAGATTTCCATGAAGCACCCTTTCACTGGGGAATACATCAAAATGGCCTCGGCCGCCTCCGAGGTGCAAACCTCGCGCCTGGCCGATAAGGTCTTCCAGACCGGCGACTTCGTCATCTTCGAATCGGCCTTCACCCCGGCCGGCATGGTCTCCATGATAGACGAGCATTCCCACAATATCCCCCAGGACAATGCCAAGGTTTGGCTGCCCCAATTGCGGCAGTTGATGGACATGTTCGGGGAGTTCCGCAATTCCCTCGAAGCCTTCAGCGCGGCTTTCGGACAGCAGACCGGCGCCCCCGCCGGTTACTTCGACAAGTTCAAAAGCTGGGAAGAGGTAACTTTGGCGGTACTCATACTGAGGAAAACGGGGATGATCTGGAACGGGCAGGCGTGGGTCCGCTGAGTAGAGGGAAGAAATTCCTTTCCGGTACTTGTGCTGAAATGATGGGGCTGCTTTCTTAGCAACATAGCGTTCGGCGTCGGGCGTACGGGGCGAAGCGCCCCTGGGCGTCGGGCGTGAATGCAAGGA
>JAHFCH010000064.1 GCA_023249635.1 Fibrobacterota bacterium | reverse complement strand
ACCGGTCTGGATGGTCATGTGCAGCGAGCCCATGACGCGGACGCCCTTGAGGGGCTGGGTCTTGCCGTACTTGGCGCGGGTGGCCATGAGGCCGGGCATCTCGTGCTCGGCGATCTCGAGCTCCTTGCGGCCGAATTCGGCCAGGCTCATATCCGCAACCTGGAAGTTACCCCAGGCCGGGGCGTTGTACTGGGACTGCTTAACGCCCTTGGGGGCTTCTTGGGTCATCGTTGACATGTGGTTGTCCTTGGGTGGTTGATAAGATCTGTTCTGGAACCTATAGTCTGAATTGAACCTGAAAGCGGGTATGAAAGATATCGTCGGGCGTCGGGCGTTTGGCGTCGGGCGAGAATGCGAGAGGGTGCGGTGCACCGTATTCGCATTTCGCCCGACGCCCGACGGCTGGGCGTGGACCATTGACCGGGGCGCGGAGCGCCGTATGGCCGTGGAACACGCCGTACGCCCGTCGAGGCCTTAGACCAACACCTTTTCGGGCTTGGCGCTGAGCTTGGCGGCGGCGGCCTTGAGGGCTTCGGCCTTGTCGGTCTTTTCCCAGGTGAAGGCTTCGCCCTTGCGGCCGAAGTGGCCGTGGGTGGCGGTGGCCTTGTAGCGGGGCTTCAGCAGATCCAGGGTGCGGATGATACCGGCCGGGGTCAGGTCGAAATGCTCGTTCACGAGGCCTTCCAGCGCCTCGGTGGAGAGCTTGGAGGTGCCGAAGGTGTCGACGTAGACCGAAACAGGCTTTGCGACGCCGATGGCGTAGGCCACCTGGACTTCGCACTTGGTGGCCAAGCCGGCCGCCACGATATTCTTGGCTACGTAACGCGCAGCGTACGCCGCCGAACGGTCGACCTTGGACGGATCCTTGCCCGAGAAGGCGCCGCCGCCGTGGCGTCCCATGCCGCCGTAGGTATCGACGATGATCTTGCGGCCGGTGAGGCCCGAGTCGCCCATGGGCCCGCCGACCACGAAGCGGCCGGTGGGATTGATGTAGAACTTGGTGTTGGCGTCGAGCAGGTGGCCGGGGATGGTCGCCTTGATGCACTTCTCGAGGATTTCCTTCACGAGGGTGGCATGGTCGACTTCTTCGCCATGCTGGGTCGAGACCACGATGGCGTCGATGCGCTTGGGCTTGCCATCGATGTACTCGACGGTTACCTGCGACTTGGAGTCGGGGCGCAGCCAGGTGAGCACGCCCTTCTCGCGCAGCTCGGCCAGCTTCTCCATCAGGCGATGGCTGTAATGGATGGGCATGGGCATCAGCTCGGGGGTGTCGTCGCAGGCGAAGCCGAACATCATGCCCTGGTCGCCGGCGCCCTGCTCCTTGTGGAGGCCTTCGCCTTCGGTCACGCCCTGGGAGATATCGGGGGATTGCTTGTTGAGGGCGACCATGACGTTGCAGGTCTTGGAGTCAAAGCCCCATTCGGCGTTGGTGTACCCGGTGCGGGCCACGGCGTCGCGCACGACCTTTTGGAAGTCGATGTTCGCCTTGGTGGTGATTTCGCCGGCGATGATGACCATGCCGGTGGCCAGCATGGTTTCGCAGGCGACGCGGCTCTTGGGATCCTGCTCGAGCATGGCATCGAGAATGGAGTCGGAGATCTGATCGGCCATCTTATCGGGATGGCCCATCGAAACGGATTCGGAGGTGAAAAGCTGTCTGGACATTACGAACTCCTGATGGTGTTTCGAAAGCGGCGCTTCGGTTGGAATGGCCGCCCGCGGCCCGGAAAGGGGCCCTCTTCCTATAAGCATACAATAATTCGGATCGGAAAGCATCGGTTTATCGCGATGCATTGATATTTCGTGGTTTGGGAGAGGGAAATCCTCTAAAAAATGCGAATTTAAGGGGTTAGGGCTAAGGGCCTTGCACCGCAGGGAGCGCGAAAACCAGGCCTACGGCGACGCCCTTCCCGAATCCCGCTTGGGTGCGGAGGAGTTTGGCCTGGGCCCGCAGCCCTATCCCGTAGGCCAGATTGACCCCCGCCTCCGGACCGACCCCCACGGCGCCGTCAATGTCTTCGTCCAAGGTGGTCGAATAGCTATCCGGAAACTCCGGACTGTGGTACAGGACATCGGTGCGCTGGATTTCCGATTGGGCGCCTGCGGCCAATTCCAGGCCTATCCACGCGCGTAGAGTGCGATCAGTATGCATGGAATAGGTAATGAGCAGGGGAACGTCCTCCTCCGATCGGCGATCGATCCGGTAGGTGTCCAGATAGTGGTACTCATTGCGATCGGATTTGAGCTCAATGCCCGTCGAGAACCCAAGCGAATTCCACTTGTTGGCGTCCATTTCCATACGCAGGATTCCGCCTTTCACCCGCGGGTCGCCCAAGAGCGATACGGTGACGCCGGGCCCCCGGGAGGCGGGAGGATTGGGGTTGAGGGCGTATCCCACGTCGAAGCCAAGCTCGGGTAGCAAGGAGAAATCTTCCCCGTTCACGGGAGCGAGCAAGCCGGCGTCCATCCCCAACGACCAATGCTGATCGATTCGGAATGCCGCCCCGGCCCCGCATTCGGCCCCAATCGATTTCGGGGAACGGCCGGAATTGAACTCGACGACAGGGTCGCGCCACTCGCGTAGCGAGAAATATCCTCCCACCCGGGAGTAGATGGTGGCGCGGCGCGTTTCGGCCCATACTACGCGGGCATACGCGGACATGGATAACCCCAGGGGCGCTGCGCCGTAGCTGGAATCGGGAAAGACGGCATCGTCCGGTTTTCCCGCTGCGAATTCCGCAGGTACGGATTCGCGGCGTATGGGCGCGTTCATCCGCGCGAGACGCAGGGACATCCCGAAAGCAAGGGGAGAGCGCCGGTACCCGCCCTCGGCATGCAGGCGGAAGGCCGGCACGGGTTCGATCCGTTCATCCAATCCGTTGAAGGCGGCGCGGGGAAGCGCCTCCAACTCCAGGCCGGCATTACCGGTAAAACGCGAGGCGGTGAGCCAATCCCGGGGGGGAGCGGTTTCGTATACCGGGCCCAGTCCCAGGGGGACCGGCCCCACGCATCCGGTCAGGAAGATGGGAATGAAATTGCCGCCGGACAGCGTGATGGGCAAGAAGACATTGAGGAGCAGGCCGCCTACGATTTCGTTGACGGTCAGGGTCGAGCGCGATGGGCAGCGCAATGAAGTGATCGACTCCAGGGACAGCGTTTCGGGATACGCGTGCCCTTCCTTTATCGCAAGGATACGTAGGCTATCGGAGCCGACCGGCTGCGGGACCCCGAAGGAGAAAGCCGAGCCGGAACGGAAATTCACGCGCCAAGGACGATTCCTGAGGACCACCGGTTGGAAGCCGGCCTGGCGGGCCTGATCACGCAGCGACTCCGCATCCGGCAATTCGGGCAGGCCGCGATCGTAGATCCGTCGCCTTGCTTCGTATGCGAGAGAATCGTTCCGGACGGTGAGGGAATCCATGCGCGCGCCCGCGGTGTCCGGTTTCAATCCGGGAGCCTGGTCGAAGGCGTCAATGACTCCGGCTTTGCGCGCCTGGGAGTACGCGACGGAAGCGGCCGACAAGGCGAGGCAGAGCGCTAGGGCGACTCGGGTTTCAGGATGCAAAGGTTCCCTCGGGTGTGCGGATAGGCGGCTTTGGATTCGACGCCGGTGCCGCCGATTTTCGTAAACGCGGAGGGAAAGGTAGTTCCCGCAGGCTATCGAGGTTTGGGAAAGGGAAAGGGAAAGGGCGGAGAAGGGCCCCCACGACCCCTCAACCGCCCCGCGGACGGACTAGCCGCCCGACCCCAGGCTTATTTCCTCGGACACCTTGGACCAAACGTCCCGGATGCTGAAGAAGGGAACCTTGAACAAGTGATCATCCACGTGCAGGCAGGCCAAGTTGAAAACGTCGGCCGAGGGCGCGCCGCGCGCGGGGATGAAGGAGTGTACATCGTCCGACCAATACAGCATGGCGCCCGAGGCTTGCCGCACGCTGTCCGGGGAGATGCGGATGGTATCGCGTTCGAAACTGTAGCCGTAGTACGTGTAAATGGTCGGCTTCCAATCCTCGGTGGCGACCCCGACCAGGGAACCCTGGCCGTCGAATTGGTAGTAGTAGGCGGTGCTCTCGGGAAGCGACTCGACAGTGGTCAGGCCGGTATCCTTATGGTAGAACTCCTGCGAGGTATTCCGCCACGTTCCCTTGAGCGAGAATCCGGTGGGCTCCCCGCCCGTCATGCAGGCGGCCAAGAGCAGCGGGAATATCGTGAGCGCGCGCCGCATGGGTCCATGCTCAGAAGTTCGCCGTCAGCTTGGTCATCCAATACCACTCGGAGGGATCCTGGAAGATGGTGAAGTACTGGCGGCCTGAAGGGAACAGCCAATCACGGGCGTTATCGCTGGCGACCTGCACCGAGAGGGCCACGCCGTCGGTGAGGCGGCGCTTGGCGAAGACGGCCCAACGGTTGTCGTCCTTGCTCCATTCGGAAGGAACGTAGCCGAGCTTGGAGGTGTTGCCCGGAGCGCTGCTGGGCAATTGCGGCTGCGGGAAGAACGCGAAGCCGTCCGAGACCGGGATGGCGTTGGTCTGCACGCGGAAATTGCTGTTGGGGAATTGCGAGCCGTAATGCTCCAACTCGACGGTGAATACGTCCAGCAACTTGAAGGCGGGGATATTGAAACCGATCATCATGGGGATGCGCTTGCTGATGTCGTCGTAGAGGACGGGGTAGTTCTTGGTGCCGAGGATGGCGGCTTCGCCATAAAGGACCAGGTCGGTGGGTCCGAAGATTTCCGATCCGATCAGGGGCTTGGGGTCGAAGGCGAAATAGGCGATGGGCTTGATCGCCGACGCGTCGTAATGCTTGAATGAAGGCTTGAGCAAGCCGGTTTTGACGCTATCGAGCACGGCCAGGGCCAGATTGTAGACGGCGGTATCGGGCACCACCACCGCGGGATCTTCGGCGGGATTCTTCACGTGCAGGATGCCGTCGCGGCGTTTCTCGTAGTAATCCTTGTAGTTGAAATACTCGACGCCGTTGTGCTCGAAGTAGCGGTTCTCCGCCACATCGGGGTTGGAATGGCTGGGGCGGGAGGGCAATAGCCGCGCGAATTCCGCGCCGCCGCCGAACTTGAGTACGCCGCCGAAATTGAACTTGGCCAGATAAGTGACGTTCATGTCCCAGGTGGGGCTGATTTCGGTTTCCAGGGTCAGCAAAAGATCGTGCGAGAACCAGGAGTTGGCCGCATGCGAGAGTTTAAAACCGGTCACCTGCGCGTTGTTGGCGTCCACGTAGGTGAGGCCGCCGTTGAAGATGAGGCCGGGATAGGCGTTGGTGCGGAAAGCGTATTCGCCCAGGTCATGGGCGTATTCGTTGTACTTGTATTGGAACACGCCGGCATCCAGCTTGAGCCATGGGGCCGCGGCATCGCCCCACGCCATGGTGACGTCGAAGCGCGGGACGGTGGCGGAAAAGTTCCGTTGGTAGTTGGTGGCGTCGCCGTTGTTCAAGGCGTTGGCGTTCCAATAGAGCCCGCCGATCATCAGGTCCAGGCCCAATCCGTTGGCGCGCTTCGCCTTGTAGTTGATGAAGGCGCCCGTGCGGTTGACGAAAAGATCCTCGAACGGGGTCGAGTTCTGTTCCACGCCTTTCACGAAATATCCGGCCTCGTCGAATACCGTGAAAGTGGGCCGGGAAACCTCGGTGGTTTCCTCCGCGCGCGGCGACGAAAAAAGGCAGGACAGGCTGGCGACGGCCGCGACGGCCATGGAATTGCGGGTCATCATAATCTCCCCGGGAATGCGCCCGTTCGCTGCCGCGGGGCCCGGTGGGCGGCGGCGGATGGAAGTTTCGGGAATGGGCCGCGTCGATGGCCCGGGCGGACACCCGGGCTTCGGCCTTGAGAGTTACTTGGACTGGGGCCCGATGAGCCCGGAAATACCGGATCCGGAACGCACGGAGATGACGCGGCCGTTGCCCGAGGGCAGAGCGATGCGATCGGAACCGCGCACGCGGATTTCCGCGCCGGTACGGCCCGTGAGGTCGCCCACGCGGACCACGTAGTCGCCATGGTTCGCGAAGTAGAGGGTGGTCCCATCGGTGCGCAGGCCTAGACCATTGCGTCCCGCGAAGGCCGGAGCCTTGATGGCCACCGGTCCGAAGGTGAGGTTATCGAGGAAGGTCAGGTTCTCCTTCAGTCCCGAGGTCGTGTCGTTGGGATTGACGAGATAGGCCGAGCCCTTGGCCCACGGATTCTGCTTGGCATCGGCGCCCAGGTTCTTGATGCGGACGTCGCGGAAGTGGATGTTGGTCTGCCCATGGTTCTGGAAATACATGCTGCCCGCGTGGGCTTCACCGTACAGCGGCTGGCCATTGTACTTGCTCTGGGCATAAGCGTCGTTCCAGGCCTTGGAATGCGCGATGTATTCCAGCAACTTGTGGCCGTTGCCGTAATGCGCCACGTGGTTGCCGAAGGCGATGATGCGGAACTGGTTGTAGCGGTACACTTCCACGCCGCCGACCTTGGATCCGTTGAATACCCAATTGCGCTGCGCATCCGCCACGGGGATCATGTCATAGAGATCGCCCGCGCGGTGGAGATCGGAATTGCCGTCGCTGTTGTTCACGTCCACCACTTGCGACTCGGGGCCGAAGGCTCCTCCCCAGGCGTTCTTCGCGCCGGTCGGGGGATTGGTCAGATAGCGGATGAAGATGCCGCTGTTGCCATTGGTCGATGTCGCCCATTCGACCTTGAAGTCGAAGTTCATGAAGCTGCCGTCGGTGGTGATAAGGCTACCGGTATTGCTCTGGCCCGTCTTGATGTTCAGCACCTGCCAGGTGCTTTCCGCGGCGGACTCCCAGCTGGGGGGCGCCGAGGTCACGTCCCAGGAGCGCCATCCCGTGAGATCCTTACCGTTATAGAGGGACGTGTAGCCGGCGGTTTTCTCATCCGCGGTCAAAACGTTGTGGGTCTGGGCTGCCGCCAGCGTCGCCGCCATGGCTACAAGTCCCAAGGCTTCCAACGCTTTCATTCCCCATGCGTGCGTGATTGTCTTCGACATACTTCCCCCCGTAGCGTTTGGTCTGCAGGAAATATACTCCGCCGAAACCATCGCGTGTGGCCAAAAAGCATCTTATTTACGAAGCAGAATGAAATAATTTATGGCTAAAAAATACAGAAAAGCGCATTAAAATCGACTGATTGGGGTATTAGGGGAGAATAGACCGGCATACTTTACGAAGCAAATCCCATTATGACCGGGGGAAACCGTTTGGGCGATAGCCGGCCAGCCCTTACATTTCAGCGTCGCCAAAATCGGCGGATCGGTATATGGTGAGGATACGCATGCTCCGTGTCGTGAAAATGCTCTTCTTGGCCCTGGCTGTTTCTGTCCAGGCCCAGGTTCCCAATACCTTGACGGATGCCGAAAAGGCCCAGGGTTGGCAATTGATGTTCGACGGAAAAAACCTGACGGGTTGGCACTCCTTCAAGAAAACCGTCATCACCGAGAACGGATGGATCATCAAGGATACCTCCGTCTATATGCGCGGCCCCGCTGCCGGCGCCTTGCTCGCGCCCGAGCAGTTCGTCTTCAAGAACTTCGAGATCTCCATCGATTGGAAGCTGCCGGATTCGGGCAATAGCGGGATATTCCTGCGCTACCTGGAAAGCGAAGACAAGGAAGCCACGCGCACCGGACCCGAGACCCAGATTTGCGGCAAGCTGCACCCGGATTACCATGCCGGCACCAGTTCCACCAGCCCGGGAGCGTGCTATGCCATGTATGCGCCGGGGTCGCCCTGGATCCGCCCCGCGGAGGAATACAATACCCTGAACGTGGTGATGTACGAAAACCGGGTCGCCCATTTCGGTAATGGCGTGAAATTGCTGCAGTACACCATCGGGGATTCCGATTGGACCGCCAAGTACACGGTCAGCAAATACAACAGCTTCCCGTTGTACGGCGACATCCACGCGGGCAAGCTTTTCCTTCAGGATCATCAAAGCCATGTCTGGTACCGGAACATCAAGATCCGGCCGCTCACCCAGGATCCTTGGACGACGAAGGATTTCATTTGGCCGGACGCGATCGGGCCGCGCACCCGCGGGGGTTTTTCCGCCGGGGATGTTCGCCTGCTGGCTTCCGGAGATGGGCGGATGCGTTTGGGCGCGGGTCGTCCGGTAGCCTGGAACCTGGACTTGTCCGATGCGACCGGCGCGACCTTGGACGCATTCCGGGGCAGAGCGGAATCGGCCGCTGGAGCGCGGAGATTGCCGAGCGGGAATTATTGGCTGCGCGGAACCGTGGATGGCCGGCCTTTCTCCCGTTCCCTGGCCCTGCCCGCCCGCTGAATTCCCTTTTTCCGGCCCCGGCTTAACCCACCCAACCACACTCTGCTCTTCCCTTCGGGTATCGCCCTTTACTATTATTGGGGTGCCTGACCGGGGTTTCGGCCGGGCCTACCGGAGTCGCACATGAACCTCATTTCCGGCATCCTCCTCTTCGTCGTCTGGGCCGCGGGCGCTTGCGCTTCCGTCGGCTATGCCACCTCCACCGGGTCCACCCTGGTGCTGGGCCTGGTGCTGTGGAATTCCTTCTTCGGATTCTGCACCGCCTTCGGCCTCATGTTGTTCTGGAGCCGCGAACACTGGATGCCCTGAGCCTTCAGGTCCCGCCGCTTCTCTTTTCAGGCCCGTCTCGGCAATGCCCAGGCGGGTTTTTCTTTCCCCCTGCAAAAATCGCATTCTCGAGGATATGCGCATGAAAATCAAGCCCCTCGCGATTCTCGCCCACGGCGCCGGCGGCCATAAGGATCATCCCTATATGCTGGCCTTGGACGCAGCGCTGACTTCCGCCGGTCTGGCTCCGCGTCGGTTCGATTTTCCCTACCGCGAAGCGGGCCGTTCCTTTCCCGATCGTATGCCGGTACTCGTTGAACGTTACCGCGAAGAAGCGAAGGCGGCGGCGGCCAAACTAAAAGGTCCGGGGTTTTTCGCGGGACATTCCATGGGAACGCGCGCGGCCGTGGCGTTGGCGGCGGAAGGCTTTCCCTGCCGCGGACTCATCCTCTTCTCCTATCCTCTGCATCCTCCCGGCCATCCGGAAAAGTTGCGGCTGGATCATCTTGCGGAGCTGCGGGTTCCCGTGCTTTCGCTATCGGGAACCAAGGATGGGTTTTGTACCCCTAAGCTGATGGAAAAATCCGTAGGGAAGTTGCGCGGATGGACGCATCATTGGATCGAAGGCGCCGATCATGGGCTTGCGGTCGCCAAGGCTTCGGGCCGCACGCGGGCAGAGGTGTTGGAAGAAGTTGCGGAAACCATCCGCGTTTGGCTCATGGGTAAAGCGAAAGGGAAATGAACGGATGATTTGGTTGCATAGCTTGGCTGGGCTGACACGCTCTCATCTCCGGGAAATCTCGATCTCCCTGACGGCCATGATCCTGGTGATCCTGAGCCCGGCCATCAATACCGGTATGAAGTCCATCGCCGGGCCACTGCACTGGCTGTTGCGCTACGGACTCTTCGTACTCTTGGCAACCGTGGGTGGGGGACTGATGACCCATTTCGGGGTGACCTTGCTTGATAAAGGTTTGCGCGGGCTTTCCGATGGCCAATTGTTGGGGGGAGTGGCGGGCGCTCACTTACTGATTGCGTGGGTCCTCAAGCGCGAGAACCATATCTAGGCAATCCGACCCCTGCGGAAGCGTAATCGGCGGAAGCGGTCTTGGCAGGGGGCGCGACCTCCTTTTCGCCCCCTCCCCCTCGTTCCCGTTCACAGGTGTAATCACCCCCATCCAAGCCGCATAGGCCTCCAGGGCCGGGCCCGGGAATGAGCGTATCCTAAGCAGGGAGGATACCCATGTGGATCAATAAACTGACCCGGGGCTTGGGCGGCACAGCGCGCGGGCAGGATGCGCCGAAGCCTCCTGCGGCCCCGACGCCTCCCGAAAAGCAGAAGAGCTGGCCGGGTCAGGATCGCAAGGCCCAAGGCGCGGAAGGCGGGCCGTCCCGGTTCGCGGGCGCGGCCGATGGGTTGGCCTCTCCGCCTGAGGCCCATTTGCGTCCGCAGACGCAAACGCCGGGTTCTCCCGGACAGCGTATCCACGATGCGCAATCCTTTCCCATGCCCGATAGGCCCGAAGCCGCTCTCGTGCGGCCGCACTCCTTGGCGCCGGAGCGTTCGCAGCTGCCTTTCGCCAAGATGACCGAGGACGAAAAGCAGGAGCATCTGCTACAGCGTTCCTACAATACCCTGCCGCATCCGCCTGGGCAGGACGGGGCCGGTCTGCTCCATCCCGAGGGTTCCGATGCGCGCCTCCGTTACGGGAGCGTGCCGCGGACCGATCCGGCGCCGGATCTGCAATCGCCCGTGCGGCTCGCTCCCCGGCGCGATTCCATCTCCCTGAACCACAACCTCAACCAAAAGCAGCAAATCGATCTCGACTATACGGGCATGCAGGTCCATCCCAACGGCAACGTGCCCATGGCGCCGCATGTCAAGGCCGCGACCAACCTGTTCCGGGAACAACGCCTCGCGTTCGAGAGGGATCCGGCTTACGCCAAATATTCCAACCGGAAGCAACGCGAAATAGCCAATCACTTCGGATATGATCCGGCCGACCCCAAACGGATCCGCGCCTACGGCACCGGGCCGGGTCCCGGCGGCGCCTTCATCGGGGAGGCGAGCGGCAATGCCGTGTACATCCCCCCGCCGAAAGATCCCAACATCGTGATTACCATGCACGATCACAACAAGGGTAATGACAATTTCTTCAGCCCCGAAGATCTCTCCCTGGCCGCATTGAACCGGACGCATAACGGAGTGCCTACCGAAGCCATGGTGCATCGGCCGCCGGGCAAGCCGCGCGGCGAAGGCGAAGAGGTTTATCTGACGAACGGGAGGGTGGCCACCACGGGTCCCGATGGGAAACCCACCGAAACGGATAGGCCCGAGCAGTTCCGGGCCCTGCCGACCAAGGACGTATTCATCGGACCGGCTTCGAATGACCTGCGCTCGATCCCGTTCGCCGACCTGCGTCCCAAGCCCGGCGCGGCGTAGGGTAGCTTCAGTGGATTCGGCTAGCGCTGAACGCGGGCGCTGCCGCCCTTGACCAGGCTTTCCACTTCGGAGAGGCTCGCCATCGAGGTATCGCCCGGCGTGGTCATGGCCAACGCGCCGTGGGCCGCGCCGTATTCCACCGCCGCCTGCAAATCGCCCTTCTCCATGAGCCCGTACACGAGTCCGGAAGCGAAACTGTCGCCGCCGCCCACGCGATCATAGATCTCCAGGCCCTTGCGCATGGCCGATTCGTGGAACTTGCCCGCGCCCCAGGCCACCGCGCCCCAATCGTTGATGGAAGCCGATTTCACCGTGCGCAGAGTGGTCGCGATGACTTTGAAGTTCGGGAACTCCTTGGTCACCTCGCCGATCATCTTCTTGAAGTTGTCCGTCTCGATGGCGGAGAGATGCTCGTCGGTGCCGTCGACCTTGAAACCCAGGGAAGCCGTAAAATCCTCTTCGTTGCCGATCATGACGTCTACGTAACGCGCGAGTTTCCGGTTCACTTCCTGCGCGCGCTTCTGCCCGCCGAAGTGTTTCCACAAGGAAGGGCGGTAATTGAGATCGAAGGAGATGAGGGTGCCGTGCTTCTTGGCCGCGATCATTGCCTCTTCGATCACGTCGGGCGTGGTCTCGGAAAGGCCGGCGTAGATACCGCCGGTATGGAACCAGCGCGCGCCCTGCTTGCCGAACACGTCTTCCCAGTCGATATCGCCCTTCTTGAGCTGGCTGGCGGCGGTGTGGCCGCGATCGGAAACGCCCACCGCCCCGCGGGCGCCGTATCCGCGCTCGGTGAAATTGAGCCCGACGCGCGTCGCGCGCCCAAGACCGTCATAGGGCACCCATTTGATGAAGGCGGTATCCACGCCGCCTTGCAGGATGAAATCCTCGACGAGGCGGCCGACTTCGTTATCGGCGAAGGCAGTGACCACGGCGGTGCGCAGTCCGAAACAGCGGCGCAGGCCGCGGGCCACGTTGTATTCACCGCCGCCTTCCCAGGCGCGGAAACTGCGCGCGGTCTTGATGCGCATATCGCCCGGATCCAGGCGCAGCATTATTTCGCCCAGTGAGATTTGGTCGAAGCGGCATTTGTCTTTGGGCTTGACGGTCAGGAGGCTCATCGTTGTCCTTTCACCAGCGCCACCGCTTCGGCGGAAAGGCGCGTCACTTCGTCCCAGTTGCCCGACTTGAGCAGGTCCGGCGCCACCATGAAGGAGCCGCCCACCGCCACCACGGATTTATAAGCCAGATAATCGGGCAGCTTGGCCAAATCGATTCCCCCGGTGGGGATGAAGCGGACCATGGAATAGGGGGCACCGATGGCTTTGAGGGCCTTAATGCCGCCCAGCGATTCGGCGGGAAAGAATTTCACCACGTCCACGCCTTCGTCGAGGGCCATCTGGATCTCGGTGGGAGTGGCGACGCCGGGGAAGACCGGAACGTTCAGCTCGCGGCAGCGCCGCACCACTTTGGCGTTGAAGCCCGGCGTGACGATGTATGTCGCTCCCGCCGCCAAGGCCTTGTCGACCTGATCGGGTTGCAGGATGGTGCCGGCTCCCAGGCAGATATCCTTATCCTTGGCGATGGCCTTGATGGCCGCTTCGGCCGCGGCGGTGCGGAAGGTGACTTCGGCGCAGGGCAGGCCGCCGGCCTTGAGCGCTTGGGCCAAGGGCCAGGCGTCTTCGGCGCGGTCGATGATGACCACGGGCATGAGGCGGATGGAGGAGAGGCGGTCAATCAGGGTATTCATGTCTATTCCCTTAAAAAATCAAAATGAAAAATTTTCACTTTTAGCCCCAGCGACCCATGCTTCACAGCCGGGCAAGCGTCAGCCCGCCGTCCACCATGATTACTTGTCCCGTGGAATAGGGAAGATCGCCCCGCGCCAGCATGGCCACGGCCTTGCCCACGTCGTCGGGAAAGCCCCAGCGGTTTTGCGGAATGAGGCCGTTGGCGATGAGCGCGTCGTACTTGCCGGTGACGCCGGAGGTCATATCGGTCTTGATCACCCCGGGGCGGACTTCGTAGACGGGGATGCCGAACTCGGCCAGGCGGGCAGACCAGAGTTGGTTGGACATGCCTAATGCGGCTTTGGCCAGGCAATAGTCGCCGCGATTGACCGAGGCCACCGTGGCGGAAATGGAAGTGATGTTGATGATGGATTGGACGCGCAAGGGATCGTCCTTGCGCTGGACAATCATCCACTGCGCGGCCTTCTGGGTCAAGAAATACGGGCCCCGCAGATTTACGCGGATCAACTCGTCAAAAGATTCCTCACCGGCTTCCAAGATGTCGGCGCGTACCTTGGGGGCGATGCCGGCGTTGTTCACCAACACGTCCAGGCGCCCGAAACGCGCGCGGATAGCCTCCAGGAAAGCCTCGCGGTCCTTGGCTTCGGCGACGTTGGCCTTCGCGTAGAGCACTTCGACGCCCATTGCGCGCAGCGCGGGAAGGGACTCGACGTCCTTCTCTTCCTTCTGGCCGCAGAGGGCGAGGGAGAAGCCTTCTTTGGCGAGGGCGGTGGAAATACCCAGACCAATTCCGCGTCCGCCGCCGGTGATTGCTGCAACTTTGAGACCCACGATTGCTTTTCTCCGATTTGAAGTGAGGTTTAAGGTCTAAGGTTTAAGGGAAGAGCATCAGTAATGAATCGGGTTTATTTTCTTCCCTTAAACCTTTAACCTTAGACCTTAAACCTTTTCATCCTGGTTTCATGCCCCATAAAACGCATAATACTTCCCGCCCCGGATAATCCGCTGCAGGTACAGCGCCACTTCGCGCAAATGGTAATCTCCCCACTGGCTCGACTCCCCGTTGGGGATTTTCGACCCAACCGGCACATGGTCCCAGCCGTTCGGGCGATGGTAGACCGAGTGCAGCAAGAGTCCCTGGTGTCCCGGCTCCGAGCTCAGGTAAGGCTCCTCCAACAAGCGATCGACCACGGTCAATCCTGCTTGCCAGTACTTGTCGCCCTGGCCTACCTCTCCGCGCGAGCGCAGGAAACGGCCCAAGCGCAAAAGACCTTGGGCGGCGATGGCGGCGGCGGAAGCGTCGACGGGTTCCCAGTCGTTTTTCGGCTCGGCGGGGCGGTTCAAGTAGTCGCCCAGCTTATGCAGGTTGGGGGCGCCGGTATCCCAATACGGTATGCCATCCGTAGGCGTTTGGCTGATATAGAAGTCGCAGGTGGCCTTGGCCGCGTTGAGCATCATGGCTTCCACGGAAGCGCGCCCTCCCATGCCGTCCAACTCCTTGTCGGCCAGGGTTTGCAGGAATTCCAATTCCTCGGCGTAGCCGAGCACGACCCAAGCCAGCCCTCGGGTCCAGGTCGTGAACGGGGCGTAGCCCTGTTGGGAATTGGGGCAGCGGTAATTGCCGTCATTGGTATTGAAGATGATTTCGTGGGCCGCGCGGCCGCGCAATTCGGCGGTGTCGTACGCGTCCCGTCCCAGGCCGTAGAAGACCGTGAATTCGGCGGTGACGGCGGCATGATCGACCAGGCGCTTGAGCAGGCTGATCTTGGCGTCCTTTTCGTCGAGCAGGGCATGGCCCAGCTTGTGGGCGACGGCCAGCGAGCGTAAAGAGCGGATGGTGTCGGCGAAGAGCGAGTGGGGGCCATTGAAGGAATGGATGTAGCCGCGGCCGTTGGCGACTTTGGTCCAGCGTTTGGCCTGCACGGCGCCCGAGGCCTTGAGGGCCAATTCGTAGAAATCCTTTTCGCGCGCGTCGGCGGGGATGCGGCCTTCGCCCATCAGGCGCCACAGATTGCCGTAGGTGCTGACGTTATTGAATCCGTGGTCGTGCACGCCGAAATGGGTGATGTGCCCGGCCATGTCCTTGAAGGTATGGTCTCGCCCGATGGCGAGGAATTCGCTGTCATTGGTCGCATCGAATTGCAGGATGGCGGAGCCGTACACGAAGCCCTGGGTCCACTCCGTCCAGCCCTTGGAAGTGTATCGTCCCTTGATGGTGAACACGGGCGAGCCTTGCGCGGCGTCCCAGCCCTTTTCGATGGATTTGATCTTGGCGGCGGAGGCGGCCCACATGCGCTCGAGCTTGGGCGCGAGGTCCGAGGGCTTCAGGGAAGTCTTGATCTCGATCATGTTTTTCCGTTCAGGAAGGAAGGCTTAGACGATGGGTTGGTTCAGCGAAGCGGGCGCCACCAGGCCGGATTCCTCGGCGGGGAAGCGCGCGGGGAGGCGGGCCGGGGGATGCCATTGGTAGGGGCTCCAGGGCGATCCGGTCGCATCGAGGGCGATGGGATGCCCCGCCGGTAGGTCGCCGGGCTTATTGCCGAAGGCGGCGCTGAGGGGTATGGTGCGCCCGCGTACGGGCTTGGCTATGAATTGGATGGTGCGCATGGAACAACTCCCTGGAAACGGTGTTTCCCTTAGATCTGCTTGCCCTTACGGATGTGCAGGGTCAGGATGCGGCAATCGGACAAGGCACGGTAGGAATGCGAGAGCACGGCGTCGAACTGGATGGCGTCGCCTTCCTTGAGCACGTGGCGTTCTTCATTGAGGACCATCTCGATGCTGCCCTGCAACACCCAGCAAATCTCATGATCGTTGTGGTGCACTTCCGGGCGATTCACGGTGCCGCCGGCCAGGGCGGAACCCAGGAAGCACTGGATGTTCATGAAGTTGATGTGCTGGAATTGGAATCCGCCGGAAACGTAGTGCTGCGAGGCGGTAATCTGGGCGGTACGGAACTCGGCGAGCCCGAGCAGATCCGTGGCCGAGATGCCGAACGCTTTTCCGAGGCGCGACAGGGTGTCGAGCTCGGGGATAGCCTGGTTGCGCTCAATGCGCGAGATTACGGCCGTCGAGATGCCCGAGGCCTGGGCGATGTCGGCGATGGTGAACCCCTGCGCCTTGCGCAGGTTGCGCAGGATGGAGAAGTCGTACGGGTGGGTCTTCTCCCGCTTCGGGGGCGCTTCCGCGGTTTCCGGTGCGGCCTCGTCCTCGATTTCTTCCGGACCCATCGCCTTGGTGGTGCTGGTTTGATCGATCATGATGCGTTCCTTCTTTCCTCGACGGTATCTTCGATGACGTCTTCGGGGATCTCCGGAAGCCGCACGGGCTCCAGGAATTCCCAATCGGGTTCGGATGCGGTTCCGAACCCAAGTTGGTTTACTTCCTTCAGCGAAATGTGCCCGTCCTTGATGCGGACCACGGGAGAGCCTTCGGCCCTTTCCCTGTATAAGGACGGGAATTCGCGCAGGGCCGCTTCCCGCTCCGCAGGGGAGAGGAAATCGAACCCGATAATGTAATGGTGCCCGTTGCGCTCGCTATGGCGGATGCCCAGGGCCGAGGCCACGCACAGGTCTTGTTGCAACGGCAACAGGGGTGTGTTGGTCAGATCCTCGCTGGAGAGGATGGGGGTGGGGCGGCCTTGCGCCTCCACCTGCTTGATCTTGCGGAAGCTATGCAGGGTGCGGAATACGCCTTTGCAATTCTTGGCCGAGATGCCTTGGTAGCCCAGCTCGAGCGCGCGGTCCACGGCCTCATCGCTGCCGTCCGACTCATCGATGATAACGGGCTTGAACGCGGAGATCTCCTTGAGCGGGCCGGCCACGGCGTCGACCAGGGAATGCGCGCGGCCCACCGGCTGTTCGATCAGCAGGGTGCGGTCCCAAAGGTTGCGTAACAAAGGGTCGGCCTTGGCGCCGGCGATGAAATCCGCGAAGGCGGCCATATCGTGGAACTGCTCGTTGCCGTCCAGGGTGGCGCGGTAATCGCCGGCCTGGGTGTCGAGCACCGAAGCGATGCGGCGCAGGCGCTCACGGGATCCGGCGGCGTCGCCGCTGATCTTGAGTTTGAAGAAACGGGCCTGGTAATGGCGTACCACCTGCTCAAGCGATTCGGGCAAACCGTCGTTGACGGGCTCCGTGATGTCGGCGTCGAAGATGGGATCGACCAGTCCGACGGTGTGGCGCAGGGCGATGCGCTCCATGGGCTGGGCGGGGATGAGCGCGCCGAAGTCGGCGCCGTACCCGAGCGCGTTGGACTTGAGGGCGCCATGCAGGGTAACCTGCGCGTGACGGCAGGCCGCGTCGATGAGGGCCGAGTCGATGAGGGCGATGCCGTACCCGGCGGTAAGACCGTTAAGACCTTTGGCGGTAGCCGCCTTGCGTACCGGAGGCTCGGCGATCTTATGCAGGAACCAAACGGGCGCGGCGTCGAGCTGCATATACGCGTCGAGGGCCATACGCAGGGAAACGGAAAGGTCCTGGATATTGTCGGCGTGGGTCTTGCCATCCGCTTTGTCGAACCAAAGGGGAGGGATGCCGCAAGCGCTGACTCCGGTCAGCAGGGTTCCCTCGAGGGTCTCCACTTTAAGACGTAGATGGAGGATGGGCATTTGGGTCATGGTGGCCCGGCCGAAACGGAAGGGCATACGGGTCTTCACCTGTCGGGAAAACACCGATGCTTCGCGAAGACGAAACTGGGGCTGATTTACCATGACGCTACCAAATTTTCCTTTTATCGCACCAAAATTGCGCCAACAACCTTTTTACCGTATTCTACGGCTCAACTTGCTCGAAATTAATCTACCCCCGAAAAGTACGTTTGTCAAAATAAATTACGCCTATTTTTTTCTTCGGGAGTATATTAAGGCCATAAAAGTGAGGTGGAGAATATATGGACCTGGACATCAAAAGACTCACGTCGATTAAAACTTCGGCAGCTTTCAGGGAGCGGATGACGGATCTGTCCCTCGATTTGCCCATCGACGATTCTATCCAGAAGGCCCCTGAATCCCCCCTGGCCCAATCCATGGATCTGGGCGGGTTCAAGGTCGGAAACCGCTGGGCCATCCATCCTATGGAAGGCTGGGATGCGACCCACGATGGACACCCCACTCCCGATCTCGTGCGCCGCTGGCGCCGTTTCGGCGAATCCGGGGCCAAGTTCCTATGGGGCATGGAAGCCGTGGCCGTCCGTCCCGATGGCCGCGCCAATCCCAACCAGTTGATGGCCAAGCCCGATACCATCGGGGAGCTGGTCACGGCCGCCCATGAGTGTCTTGAGGCCCATGGCAAGTCCTTCGGCACCGCTTCCGACCTGCTCTGGGGCTTCCAGCTCACGCATTCCGGCCGCTTCTGCCGCCCCAACGACAAGAAGAAGCTGGAACCCAAGCTGGCCTATTCGCATCCCATCCTCAATCGCAAATTCAATCTCCCGCCCGACTATCCCATCATGTCCGATGACGACGTTCAGGACCTGATCGAGCATTACGTCAAGGCCGCCATCCTCGTCGACAAAGCCGGCGTGCCTTTCGTGGACATCAAGCAATGCCATGGTTACCTGGGTCATGAGTTCCTCTCGGCATTTACCCGCAAAGGCAAGTACGGCGGCGAGACGCTCGCCGAGCGCTCCACCTTCGCGCGCGAGATCATCACCGCCATCCGCCAAGTCGCGCCCAAGCTCATACTGGGCGTACGTCTCTCCGCTTTCGATTTCGTTCCCTTCAAGCCCAACCCCGTTTTGGCCAGCGGCGGCAACCTGGGACCGGGTATGCCCGAGGATTACTCCGACTGCCTGCCGTATAAGTACGGGTTCGGCATCAATAAGGAAAACCCGGTGCAGTTCGACCTCTCCGAGACCGCGCAATACCTCAAGCTTCTCAAGTCGTGGGGCGTTTCCGTGGTCAACATCTCGGCCGGCTCGCCTTATTACAATCCGCATATCCAGCGCCCGGCGCTGTTCCCGCCATCCGACGGATACCAGCCGGCCGAAGATCCCATCATCAACGTAGAACGCCAAATCCAGGTGGTGCGCCAGCTCAAAGCCGCCGCCCCGGAAATGCCCTTGGTCAGCTCCGGCTTGACCTACCTCCAGGAGTACATGCCCCACGTCGCCCAGGCCCTGGTTCGCCAGGGTTGGACCGACTTCGCGGGCATGGGCCGGATGGTGCTGTCTTACCCGCGCATCATCGCGGACTCCCTGGAAAAGGGGGCCCTGGAGACCAAATACATTTGTCGTACCTTCTCCGATTGCACCACGGCGCCGCGCAATGGCATCAAGTCGGGCTGCTTCCCGCTGGACGAGTATTACCGCACCAGCAAGGAAGGCGAGCAGGTCCGCCAGTTGAAGAAGGACCAGAAGGAAAAGTTGAAGCAGGTTCAAGAGGCGAAGGCTTCGGTTTAACCGGGGCCTTCGAAAGGCAGCGTAACCGCTCGCGTACCGTATGGTACGTGTTGCGGATCACGGGAAAGCGGGACCATGCAATTTGGTTCTTGATCCCGGCGCGGGAAAGCCGTAGATTAATGGATAGATAGCCTGCCGGGGCGGGGATTCGGGAAACCGGAACCCGCTTGATAGTCGGGGCTAGTAGGGGGGCGGATCCGATGGGTCCGCCCCTTTTTTATTGAGCCCCCTTTATTTTTCCAGCTTTTTCGATTCCATGGCCCTTTGCGCTTTTTGCTCATCCGGAACAGGCGTTTCCCGGGACTAGGCAGAGACGCGGAGCGCCCCTTCGGATTACCTTTCCAGATATGCCCTCCGCAACCACCGTAATCATCTTCGGTTATACCGATTTCCGGAAATTTCTGGGCGATTATTACTTGGAACGGAAAAAATCGGACCGGAAATTCTCGCATCGTTTTATCCAGGAAAAGGTCGGCGCCAGCTCGGCCGGTTGGTTCGCGGACGTGCTCAAAAGCCGCACCAATATCCCCGGCGGACATATCGTTAAGCTGTCCAAGCTCCTCCAGCTCAAGGCTTCGGAAACGGACTACTTCGAAGCCATGGTGCAATTCGGGCAAGCGGCCTCGTTGGAAGAGCGTACCCGCTATTTCAACAAGATGCTGGCCTTCAAGGAAGTGCGCGCCGACATGGTGGGCATGGACAAGCTGGAATTCTATTCCAAGTGGTACCACAGCGCCATCCGCGAAATCCTCTTCTTCTATCCCTTTCGCGGCGATTACGCGGAGCTGGCTCGCAAACTGAGCCCGCCTATCCGCCCTACCGAGGCGCGCGACAGCGTGGCGTTGCTGGAGCGTTTGGGGATGGTCGAGCCCAATACCATCGGCGGATACAAATCCAAAGAGGCCGTGCTCAAGAAGGATTCCTCCTTCCCTTCGGTGGTGATGGCGAACTTCCTGAAGAACAATATGGAACTCGCTATCGAGGCGTTGGATCGCTATACCAAGGAGGAGCGGGACGTATCGGCATTGACGATCGCCCTTTCGGAACAGGCCTTTTCCCAGGTGAAGGACGATATCCGGGCCTTGCGGAAAAAGATCCTGGCCATGACCGAGGTCGACATCGCACCCACCAAAGTGTACCAGTGCAATTTCCAATTCTTCCCGCTTTCGCTCTAGCATGCGCCTGAAACCCATTTCCGCCGCCCTATGCGCGCTTGCGTTGTTCGCGCTGATAGGCTGCATTCTGGACGGCCGGACGGCGGGCCGTGGTTCCGAAGTGGAGAACGAAGTTTACGGCGTGCTGGTGGATGAAAGCGGCGACCCCGTCTCCGGCGCCAAGGTAAAGGCCCAGCCCGCCGCGGTCGGCATCGGGAAAATGTCGGCAGCACGCACTGTCGCGTCGGATTCCGATTCGGTTACCACCGATTCCCGCGGGCGATACCATTTCAAGACGTTGGGCGCGGGGGAATACGATTTGTTCGGATCCAGCAAGGTCGGCGATCTGGTGGTCCTCATCCCTTCGGTGGCGATACTGGACACCGCGAAACCCCTTAACGTGGGGACGGATACCCTACGCGTACCGGGCCGCATTCGGGGGCGCGTACTCGTAGGCAAGACCGGGAAGCCGGCCGTGCTCTGCTATATCCCGGGAACCTCGTACCTTGCGGCGAGCGATGATTCGGGACGTTTCGCCCTTTCCGGCGTTCCGCAGGGCAGGTACCGTGTAAGTTACTCCGCATCCGGATTCCAGATCGCTTCGGATTCCGGGGTGACGGTCTTGTCCGATAAAACCACCACGCTTCCCGATAAGCACTTGGCCTACGATCCCGCCTTGCCGCCTCCGGCACCCACCGGGCTCAAGGCGGTTTACGATACCCTGGCCGAAGTCGTGAGGCTATCCTGGGAGGCGGCTCCCGTTTCCGATGTCGAAGGATATGTCATCTACCGGGACGAACCGTCCTTCCTTGATCCCAAACCGGTCGGGGGTGGATTCACCGATCAGACCGCGTTTACCGATTCTTCCCTCGGGGCGTTCGCAATGGGGCAGACCAAAACCGTGGTTTACCGTATCAAATCCCGTGACCAGGAAGCCAACCTGAGCGTCAGTTATTCCGCTCCCGTTTACGTGAACGCGGTATCCCGAAGCTTCGCAACCACGGTCCTCTCCGCCATGGCATTGGATACCTCCGGCGGGGCGATCAGCATTGGGGATTCCCTCCGCCTGGTGGTCCAGTACACGAATCCGGGTCGCCGGATGGCGGAGATACGTTGGTACCTGTCCGGCGATACCGCCGCCTTGCGGTCACGCAAGGATTCGGCGCGGACCGGGACCGATACCTTGCATTGGAAAGCCGGGGCGGCGGGTACGGCCCGCTTTACGGCCCGCATTAAAGACGAAGCCGGAACGGATTGGTCCGCCAGCGTTACCGTCCAAGTCGTTGTGGATGTTCCTTCGGTGGCAGCGGGTGCCGATACCGCGGTTTCCATCGGGGATGTGGTGAAGCTGCGCGGAACCGCCTCTGATCATTTCGGGTCAATTTCCTCCATGGCGTGGTCCATTGGTGCCGGGGCCACGATGGTAGCCGCTCCCAAAGGCGAGATTTCCTTCCAAGCCACGGCCGCTCCGTCCATCCTCACCTGCGTCTTCAAAGCCGTGGACGATGACGGGAACGTCGCGTTCGACACCATCAGCGTAACCGTGATCGCGGACGCGCCACGGCCTAGTGCCGGTAAGGATACGGTAGTCAGCATCGGTGATCAGGTAAACCTCCACGGATCGGCGACGGATCGGTTCGGCCGCATCGTGAAATGGGAATGGGAATTGGATGGCAGCGTTTCCTCGAACGATACGGGGAAGGAAATCTCGTTCCTCGCCCCCAAATCGGCGCGTACCTTTTTCCCATGCGTACTGAAGGTCACGGATGATGACGGACAGGTCGGCAGGGACACCGTATTCGTGACGGTGATCCTGGATCCGCCCCGGGTTGACGCCGGCAAGGACATATGGATGGAAGGCGTGGGAGCGATTTCCCTGCATGGGATCGCGTCCGACCAAGGCCAAGTGGTTTCCCAGGCGTGGGATATCGGGGCCAAGGGGAATTTCGTAAACACGGCCACGGGAGATACGACCATCACCGTTAATCTGAAAGTCGGCGACCAAATCACTTGCGTATTCAAAGCCGTGGATGACGACGGCCAAGTCGCGGTCGATACCGTATGGATTCGGGGCGGGCTGGATTGGATCGAACAAGGGACAATCAATAGGTGGAGCTATTGGGCCGGCGGGTGGAATGGCAACATCGTATCCTTCAAGGGCGAATTGTGGTCTGCCGGATATACGGACTCCACGGTTCAGGATGTGAGTATCTTCCACAGCCAGAATGGCGTCCAATGGACCCGGGTCCCCACCACGATCTCCCGCCGTACCGGCGCCAAATTGAAGCCCATGCTCGGCAAACTATGGCTCATCGGCGGCGCGTCCATTCCAAAACCCGGCTTCCCTACGCCCCCGGACCCGCAGGATGTTTGGGTTTCCACCGATGGCGTGAGCTGGTCGAAAGTCGCGGGTACTACGCCATTCAGCAGCCTATGCGACGTGGCGGAATTCAAGGGCGGCATGGTAGCTGAGACCGGCATCGGTAGCTTCCTACAATCGAATGATGGCTCTAACTGGAATTCGCTGACCGGCTTCAGTACGGGGGATAATTCCGATTGTCATTCGCTGCTCTCAGACGGCGCCAGCCTTTGGTCTTTCACCTCCAATGTCCAGAGTTCTCCGACGTTCACCGGGATCTGGAAAACATCCGACGGCAACCAATGGTCCCATATCGTGAACGACGCTCCCTACGCGAAGCTTTTCTATTTCCAGCCCTTTCTTTTGGAGGGCCGGCCAGCGGTCGCCACTGTGGACCCGGACGAAATCCACGCCTGGCATTCCCTGGATGGCGGCCTCAATTGGGCGAAGCTTCCCGGTTCGGCCCCGCATTCCAACAATACGACCATCAAGGTCGCGGAATCCCAAGGCAAGCTTTGGCTCTTCGTAAACCCCGGCGGAGATCTTCCCGTTCACGTTTTCAGGACGCGTTGATCCGATCCAACTTCTTCACATAAAAAGATTGCGTTGCGGTTACGCCCAGGCACGTCAGCCAGGCCGAGGCTCGCTGCAGAGTGGCGTTGTTAGGGCGTTTGGGGATGGTTGAGCAGAAGCTGGCGAGGACCGAAATCGATGTGGCGCCTACCAAGGATTACTGTTGGTTTTCTTTACGGTCGCATCCTGCAGGGGAGTGGATTTTCCTGACCGGAACCTGACTTGGCGACCGGGTCTGATTACCTTTTAACTCTATGTCTGCTTTCAAATTACCGCGCCTGCGCGCCTTCAGTCCCGTACTGGGCGCCGTTGCCGTTTTCATCGTCATCGGGTGCATATTCGATAACCAACAGGCAAGCCGCCGCGGTTCCGAAGTCGAGAACGAGCTCGGCGTGTACGGCCGCCTGGTCGACGAATCCGGCGCGCCCCTCACCGGAGCGACCGTGAAGGTATATCCGGAGCCGGGTTCGAGCGCCGCGTCGGATACCGATTCGGTCTTGACCGATGACAAGGGCGAGTACGCCTTCCATACCCTGGATACGGGATCCTACGACATTCTGGGCGACTACCAGAAGGGCACGCTGGTTTTCCTACGCAAGGGCATCGACGTCATCGACACCGGCAAGGATCAGGATCTGGGTATCGATACGTTGCGGCCGCCGGGCCGCATCCATGGGCGATTGCTGCTTGGTGGCAAGGGTAAAGGCGCGGTGTTCTGTTATATCCCGGGCACTTCATATCTCGCGGTGTCCGACGACTCAGGGCGCTTCACCATCTCGGGCGTGCCCCAAGGCAGGTATGCCGTGGGTTACGTCGCGGCGGGCTTCCTGATCACGCAGGACACCGGCGTGCAGGTGATTTCCGCCAAGACCACCGAGCTGCCGGTCAAGCATCTGCAATACGATCCCGCCTTTCCGCCGCCCGCACCCTCGGGATTGTCCGCCGTGTACGATACCCTGGGCGAAAGGGTGCGCCTGGCCTGGGACGTGGTGCCTGTTTCCGATCTAGCGGGCTTCGTCATCTACCGCGATGATCCTTCCTATCCCGAACCGGTGCCCTTACACAACGGATTCACGAGTGACACATCCTTCATCGATTCGGCAATCGGGACCATTCCGGGGGATTCCTCCCTCCAGGTGATCTACCTCCTGAAGGCGCGCGATAAGGGATCCAACGTGAGCCAGAATTTCTCGCCGGCGATAACCGTGAAGGCGGTGTCAAAGGCCCTGGTCACGACGACGGTGGTACTGACGGCCGACGGCTTGCCCGGCGCCAAGGCGAGCGCGAACGATACCGCGGTGCTGGCAGCCGCTTTCTCCAACCCTACGCGCGGGCTCGGTTCCATCGTTTGGATGTTGGCGGGCAAGGACGATACCTTGCGGGCGGTAAAGTTGTCCGGCAAGGCTGGAGTCGATACCTTGCGCACGGTTTTGGGCGCGGTAGGCGTCCATAAGTACCGCGCCATCGTCACCGACGATGCGGGACGCGCCACGGAGACCGTTTTCGCGATCGAGGTCATCACCGATCCGCCGGTGGCCAACGCCGGCCGGGACACCCTTCTGAGCATCAAGGATTCCCTCATGCTGCGCGCTACGGGCGCCGATCACTTCGGCCGCATCACGGCGTGGGAGTGGGCGATCGGAGAGTCCGGCAAGGCCATTCCTTCGGCCGACGGTTCGCTCGCGATCCGGCTCCCGGATGAGCCGGGCAAAGTGCCCTGCGTGGCTACCGCCACCGACGACGATGGGAACCTCACTGCCGACACCTTATGGGTGACCGTAGTTCGCGACGCCCCCTTGGCCTTCGCGGGTCCGGATACCATCCTCACCATCAAGGATTCCCTCGCGCTGCACGGCGCGGGTACGGATCAGTACGGCCGTATCGAAGCCTGGGCCTGGGCCATCGGTGACGCAGCCGCCACCCCCTCGGCCGACGGCTCCCTCGCAATCCGGCTCCCGGATCTGCCCGGCAAGGTACCGTGTGTGCTTACTGCCACCGACGACGATGGGAATCGGGTCTCCGATACGTTATGGGTCTCGGTCTTGCGCGACGCGCCCTCGGCCTTCGCGGGTCGCGATACCGTCCTCACCATCAAGGATTCCCTCGCGCTACGAGGAGCGGGCACCGATCCCTCCGGACATATAATCGCCTGGGCTTGGACCATCGGTGAATCCGGCGCCCCCATCCCCTCTAGCGACGGCTCCCTTGCGATCCGTCTTCCCGATCTGCCCGGCAAAGTGCAGTGCGTCCTTACCGCCACCGACGATGACGGGAATCCAGCCTCGGACACCTTATGGGTGACCGTGCTGCGCGACGCCCCTTCCGCCGATGCCGGTCGCGATACCGTACTCACCATCAAGGATTCCCTCGCGCTGCGCGGAACGGGCACGGATCATTACGGCCGCATCGTGGCCTGGGCCTGGGCTATCGGTGACTCCGTCGCCATCCCTTCGGCCGACGGCTCGCTCGCGATCCGGCTGCCCGATGTGTCCGGCAAGCTGCCTTGCGTACTAACCGCCACTGACGACGACGGGAACCCCGTCTCCGACACCTTATGGGTTACCGTGCTGCGTGATTCCCCTTCCGCCGATGCGGGTCGCGATACCGTCCTCACCATCAAAGATTCTCTCGCGCTGCGCGGCTCGGGTTCGGATCATTTCGGCCGCATCGTAGCCTGGGCCTGGGCCATCGGTGACTCCGTCGCCATCCCCTCTGCCGACGGCTCGCTCGCCATAAGGCTACCCGATATGCCGGGCAAGCTGCCCTGCGTCCTCACCACCACCGACGACGACGGGAATCCCTTCTCCGACACCTTGTGGGTGACCGTACTGCGGGACTCCCCCAAGTCCGATGCGGGCCTGGATACCGTGGTTTCGCCCGGGGATAGCGTCCATCTGCGCGGGGCGGCGCGAGACAGCCTGGGCGCCATCGCTGCCCGTGAATGGGACATCGGCCTTACCGGTACGTTCCAGGCTAGCGCCGACGGCTCCCGCGGGTTTGCGGTGGCTCCCTCCGATACGGGCGTCATCCTGTGCGCGTTCCGCGCCATCGATGACGATGGGAACGCCACATTGGACACCGTGGCGGTCGTCATCGATCGCGACATCCCCGTCCCTTTCGCAGGCAAAGACACCACCGTTTCCCTGGGGGATCCGGTGCGGGTCCGGGGCTCGGCAACGGATCATTTCGGCCGGATCGTGAAATGGGAATGGGATCTCGGCGGCACCGGAATCTTCCGCGCCTCGGGCCCGGATACCTCCTTCGTGGTCCCGCGCACCGCGGGCCTGAATATCCCCTGCGTCCTGCGGGTGACCGACGACGACGGCTTCACGGCGATCGACACGCTGATCGCTTCGGTGGTCAAGGACGCGCCCATCGCCGATGCGGGCCGGGACACGGTCGTATCGGTGCACGATACCGTTTACCTGCGCGGTACCGCGCGGCAGGATTTCGGAAGCATCGTGAAGTGGGAATGGAAATGCGGTACGGAGGCCTTCATCGGCGGCAAGAGCACGGTCTCCCGCAATGCGGGCTATCTCACGGAGACCATGTCTTGCGTGCTCCGGGTGACCGATGACGACGGGAACATCGCGCTCGATACCATGAGACTCTCGGTGGTGGATGACTATCCGATCGCAAAGATCGACCCCTTGCGCTCGACCGTATTGAAGGCCGGCGACACCCTCTATGTCAACGGCAAGTCCAGCCATGATGGTTTCGGGACCATCGGTTCCTACAGTTGGCAATTCGGGGACGCTATCGATATCTACAACTCGGGTGAAGGCATCCTGCGCGTCCCCTATATCGAGGCGAAACACGTGCCGCTCAGGCTGCGCATATCCGATGACGATTACATGGTCTCATGGGATACCATCTATGTCGATATCGAGGGCGCTTCGGACCCGGCTTGGACCTTGGTGTCCGATTCCACCCCCTTCCTCGGCCAAGCGAGGGCCGCATTCGAATCCTTCCATGGCAAGATGTGGGAATACGAAGTCTCCTCCAATCCCGGCAAACTGGTGGCTTGGTCTTCGGCCGACGGGGTCCACTGGGACAGCCTCGAAACCAACGGTGGCGATATCTCACCGTACTATGGCTTCAAGACCGTGGTCTTTAAGGATAAGCTTTGGGGTTTCGGCATCGGGGAGTACAACTCGAGCCAGGTCGGCATTCTGTGGAACTCGGTGGATGGCGAGAATTGGTCCCTGGTCAAGGCCGACGTGCCCGTGGGCGATTTGTGGAATATCAGCCTGATCGTGCTCGGCGACAAACTTTGCCTGATCAGGGGGAACACCATCTGGTCCTCAACGGACGGGGTGCAATGGAATCTGGAGACCCCGGGCCTCGGAAACATCGGCATCGATCATGCCTACGCATGCGGCGGCAAAGCCTACATGGTGCACGACAACTATGGAGGCGAAAGGCTGTATAGCAGCGCGAACCTCCTGGATTGGGTGGAGGAGGATCGGATCTGGTCCACGACCAACAATTGGGAGATCGGGAAGTACCTGCCGCAGGGGCAAGGTGTCGCAGCCTACGGACCTACCCGGGATCCCCTGCAAACCATCTGGTCTACCAATAACTGCGTTGACTGGCAGCCTTCCGGGCACGTTCCCGTGAGTTGGGCCTGGGGTCCATTCGATGTAACGGTCCATGAGAGCAAGACCTGGTTGCTGGAGTACGTAACGGACTACAACGGGACCGTCCAGAAAGTACGGGTTTGGCGTGCTCCCTAGTCGCGGTCCGGCTTTGTTCGGCATGAAAATCCCCCGTGTGTCCTCCCTTGGCGCCGTCTTCGGCGCCGTTGCCGTTTTCATCGTCATCGGGTGCATATTCGATAACCAACAGGCAAGCCGCCGCGGTTCCGAAGTCGAGAACGAGCTCGGCGTCTACGGCCGCCTGGTCGACGAATCCGGCGCACCCCTCACCGGGGCGACCGTGAAGGTATATCCGGAGCCGGGCTCGAGCGCCGCCTCGGATACCGATTCGGTCTTGACCGATGATAAGGGCGAGTATGCCTTCCATACGCTCGATACGGGTTCCTACGACATGCTGGGCGACTACCAGAAGGGCACGCTGGTCATCCTGCGCAAGGGCATCGAGGTGATCGACACCGGCAAGAATCAGGATCTGGGTATCGACACATTGCGGCCGCCGGGCCGCATCCATGGGCGATTGCTGCTTGGTGGCAAGGGTAAAGGCGCCGTGTTCTGTTATATCCCGGGCACTTCCTATCTCGCGGTGTCCGACGATTCAGGGCGCTTCACCATCTCGGGCGTGCCCCAAGGCAAGTATGCCGTGGGTTACGTCGCGGCCGGCTTCCTGCTCACCCAGGACACCGGCGTGAAAGTGTTTTCGGCCAAGACCACCGAGCTGCCGGATAAGCATTTGCAATACGATCCCGCCTTTCCGCCGCCGGCTCCTTCGGGTTTGTCCGCCGTGTACGATACCCTGGGCGAAAGGGTGCGCCTAGCCTGGGACGTGGTGCCCGTATCCGATTTGGCGGGCTTCGTCATCTACCGCGACGATCCATCCTTCCCCGAACCCGTGCCCCTTCGGAAGGGGTTTACGTCCGATACGTCGTTCATCGATTCGGCATTCGGGTCCATCCCGTCCGACTCCTCCCTGCAAGTGATCTACCTCTTGAAGGCGCGCGATAAGGGGTCCAACGTGAGCGAGAATTTCTCGCCGCCCGCGAAGGTGAAGGCGGTGCCTAAGGCCCTGGTCACGACCAAAGTGGTTTTGTCGGCCGATACCGTGGCAAGTCCGGGAGATACGATGGTACTGTCCGCAGCCTTCGCCAACCCCACGCGGGGACTCAAGTCCATCGTGTGGATGCCCGCGGGCACGGTCGATACGCTGCGGTCGGGAACGTTGTCCGGCAAGTCGGGCGCCGATACCTTGCGCGCCGTACTGGCCGACACCGGCATGTACCGGTACCGCGCCATCGTCACCGACGACGGCGGGCATGCCGAGGAAGCCAACCTCGCGATCAAGGTGATCGTCGATCCGCCCACGGTCCAAGCGGGGCGGGATACGCTTCTGACGATCAAGGATTCCCTTTCGCTGCGCGCCACGGGTGCGGATCGGTTCGGCCGCATCGTATCGTGGTCCTGGAAAATCGGCGATGGCGCCGCCCTTCCCTCGGTCGACGGCGCGCTGGCGATCCGCCTCCCGGATGTGCCGGGTAAGGTGTCCTGCATAGTCACAGCCACCGACGACGACGGGAATCGCGCCTCCGACACCTTATGGGTGACCGTGGTTCGCGACGCCCCCTCGGCCTTCGCGGGCCGGGATACCGTCCTGACCATCAAGGATTCCCTCGCGCTGCATGGCACGGGTACGGATCAGTATGGCCGCATCGTAGCCTGGTCCTGGGCCATCGGTGACTCCGCTGCCACTCCTTCGGCCGACGGCTCCCTCGCGATCCGGCTTCCGGATCTGCCCGGCAAGGTGCCGTGCGTGCTTTTCGCCACCGATGACGACGGAAATCCCGTCTCCGACACCTTATGGGTGACGGTCTTGCGCGACGCCCCCTCGGCTTTCGCGGGGCGGGATACCGTCCTGACCATCAAGGATTCCCTCGCGCTGCGCGGAACGGGCACCGATCCCTCCGGCCATATCACTGCCTGGGCTTGGGCCATCGGCGACTCCGGCGCCGCCATCACCTCTAGCGACGGCTCGCTTACGATCCGTCTTCCAGACATGCCCGGCAAGGTGCCGTGCGTGCTTACCGCCACCGACGACGACGGGAATCCCGCTTCCGACACCTTATGGGTGACGGTCTTGCGCGATGCCCCCTCGGCCTTCGCGGGTCTGGATACCGTTCTCACCATCAAGGATTCCCTCGCGCTGCATGGCACGGGTACGGATCATTACGGCCGCATCATAGCCTGGGCCTGGGCCATCGGTGACTCCGCCGCCATCCCGTCTGCCGACGGCTCCCTTGCGATCCGGCTTCCGGATCTGCCCGGCAAAGTGCCTTGCGTACTCACTGCGACCGACGACGACGGGAATCCCGCCTCCGACACCTTATGGGTGACTGTCCTGAGGGACGTACCCACGGCCAACGCGGGCTTGGATACCATGGTGTCGCCCATGGATAGCGTGCGCTTCCATGGCTCGGCGAAGGACAGCCTAGGCGTGATCGTCGGCTATGCGTGGGACCTCGGCCTTACCGGCGCTTTCCAGCCGAGCCCGGACGGCTCCCGGATTTTCCGGTTGGCTTTAGGCGATACGGGCGTCTTCCGCTGCGCCTTGCGCGCCACCGATGACGATGGGAATTTCGCATTCGATACCGTGGCGATCACCATCCACCGCGATGCTCCCTGGGCCGGCGCGGGCCTGGATACCGTGGTTTCACCCGGGGACAGCGTCCATCTGCGCGGCTCGGCGCGAGACACCATGGGCACCATCGCCGCCCGTGAATGGGACATCGGCCTTACCGGTTCCTTCCAGGCTAGCGCCGACGGCTCCCGCGGAATCGCGGTGGCTCCCTCCGATACGGGCGTCATCCTGTGCGCGTTCCGCGCCACCGATGACGATGGGATCGCCACTTTGGACACCGTGGCGGTCGTCATCGATCGCGACATCCCGATTCCTTTCGCAGGCAAGGACACCACCGTTTCCCTGGGAGATGTGGTACGGGTCCGG
>JAHFCH010000261.1 GCA_023249635.1 Fibrobacterota bacterium | reverse complement strand
CTTCTTCGCGGAGGCGGCCCGTGTGGCCCGGCCCGGCGCGGTGCTGGCAGCCTGGTGCTACGGTAACTGCCAGGTTACCCCGGATTTCGATCGCGCCTATCTCCGCTTCTACTCGGAGATCGTAGGTCCTTATTGGCCCCCGGAACGCGTCCATGTGGAAGCCGGATACGCCTCCATCCCCATGCCCTTCCCCAGCCTTCCCTCCCCGGGGTTCGCCATGGAATCCGCATGGAATCTGCCCGCCATGTTCGCCTACCTGGGCACCTGGTCGGCGGCGCAATATTACCGCAAGGCCACCGGCAAAGATGCTTTGGATAGCGTGCGCGGAGAAATGGCGGCCGCCTGGGGCGATCCCGGCCGGCTACGCACGGTCACTTGGCCCTTGTCCCTCAAGCTCGGCAGGATCAAACCATGAAGCAATCCCCATTGCGGCCCCGCGAATTGATGGCCGTCGCCATCGCCCTCTCTCTACGCGGTTTGCGCGGAGGCCGGGGCGGACCCTTCGGCGCAGTCGTGGCCCTCAACGGCATCATCGTGGGCCGCGGCAACAACCAGGTGCTGGCCGGCAATGACCCCACCGCCCATGCCGAAGTCGTCGCCATCCGCGCGGCATGTCGCAAACTGGGAACCTTCCACCTGGAAGCGTGTGTCCTGTATACTTCCTGCGAGCCCTGCCCCATGTGCCTGGCCGCCGCCTACTGGGCGCGCGTCGACGCCATCGTGTTCGCGAATTCCCGCGCCGACGCGGCCGAAATCGGATTCGGCGATGCTTTCCTTTACGGCGAACTGATCCGGCCGCCGGAAAGCCGCAGCCTGCCCACTTCGCGCCTGATGGCGAAGCAGGCTTCCGCGGCCTTCCGCGCCTGGGAAAGTCTGGCCTCCAAAACCCATTACGGCCCCGTCGTCAGGCCTTGACCGGGACATACCGCCCCGGGAAACCGGCCGAAAATCCCGGTAACCGCCACGGCGGATCCCGCCGCCCAGATTATCATTCTCCCATGGCTCCCCCCCGAAGGTATCGCGCGCGTTTCCCCGCCTGGCTCCGCCTCGCCTCCGCATTATCCGCCGCTTCACCGTGCGCGGCCGAATTGCAAACGCATTCCTATGCCTGGCTTATGTCCAATGCCTCCGTCGTCGCCGCCGGCAGCGTTACCGATGTCTCCACGGGTTTCCTCTCGGACAGCCGCAAAGCGGTCATCCACGTGGACGGGATCATCAAGGGCCGCTTGCGCGCACGCGATCTCGAAGTGTCCTGGAACGACAAGGAATACGAGGAGGCCGCCTACCAAAAGGATTCGCGCGTAGTGGTCTTCGCGGTGATGCGCAAAGATTCCACCTATGGCCAGGCCGCGCCCGGAATTTCCTGCTGGCTGGTGGAGAAGGTCGATATCAAAGGCAGGCCTTCCCGCGCGGTCGAATACGCCTATCCCATGGATCTGCTCACCGGCGTGCCGGGTTCGGCCCTGCGCGAAACCGAGATGATGGAAAAATCCATGAATTTCCAGATGGCCAAACGCAAGCAATGGATCCTAACGGACAACCTGCTCCCGCCCACGCGCCCCCTGGTGCTCCCCAAGCCTCCCAAGCCCAAGCCCGTGGCCGCCAAAAAGCCGTCGAAATCGCATTCTCCCGTGGGAAAAGCCAAAAAATCCCTGTTCTGAAATAAGCTCACCCCGTCCTTCAGAAAGATATCTTCGTGGCAGAGGCGGGGCGCCGAATGCCTTACTCCGCCTCATCGCATCTTTGAGGAGGAATCATGGACGAAGCGACCTTGACCGATAGCCCCAGCATGACTGATGTACGTACCCTGCGCGCCCGCGCGCGGCGGCATATCGACGAGGGGGCCGTGACGGAAAGTTATTCCGCCGATCGGGAATCCGTCCTCAAGCTGCTCAACGAAGCCCTCGCAACCGAGTTGGTTTGCACCCTTCGCTACCGCCGCCACTACTATATGGCCAAAGGCCCGAACTCCGAAGCCGCCAAAGCCGAATTCCTGGAGCATGCGGACCAGGAACTCGCCCATGCCGGACAGTTGGCGGAACGGATCGTGCAACTCGGGGGCGAACCCGACTTCAATCCCGCTTCCCTGACCGCCCGGAGCCATGCCGAATACGTCGAGGGGAAAAGCCTCGAGGACATGATCAAGGAAAACCTGGTCGCCGAGCGCGTCGCCATCGACAGCTACCGGGAAATGATCAACTATCTCGGCGATAAGGATTCCACTTCGCGGCGCATGCTCGAGGAAATCCTCGCGGTCGAAGAGGAACACGCAGAGGACCTGGCCAGTCTGCTCGGGACTTGAATCGGAACCCAGTCAAGGAGGTTACATGGCGAATGAATCCGAAGACCATCTCCCGGCCCTGAAAGGGCCGCTAGCGTGGTACAAGGCGATATTCTTCTTCGCGGTCCTCGTGTTGATCAACATCGCCGCTATGCTCTTCTCGTACGGCTTCGGGGTAATCATCACCCTGCCGATTACGATCTTCATGGGCTTCCTGCTCGCGCGGGAAATGATTCCCCGGCACCGGTTCCCAACCGGACGTCGGCCCCAGAATCAGGCCTGAAGAGGTTTTGAAGGGCTCCCGGGATCTCCCCGGGAAAAGTGGTGCCTAGTCGGGCGCCACGCGATGCCATATTTCCATGTTGTAAGGATGCGGCGGTAGCCGCATGATGCGCGCTGGCAGGTAACCCGCGTATACCCCATCCTCGCCGGGATACAGCAGGCCCTCGTCCTTGGCCAAGCGCAAACCCATGATCCATTCCGGATCGAATTTATCCTGCATGGCCTGCAGGCGCAGGAAATAGCCTTCGGCGGGGCCGAGATAGGGTAAGGCTTCCGGCGACAATAAGCCATGCGTGTCCAGGATGCGGGCATGCGACCAGTACCCGATCGCACCCACTTCATCCGTCATCACCAGCGGAGTCCGTCCGGGCACGGCGAGGGAATCGACCATGCGGGCGGCCAGGCGGTAGCGCCCTTCGCGGGCGGCTTCCTGGAACGCGTGCTTCTGCGGCAACTTCTGGCGGAAGGTCTGCGCGGGCACCAGCGCCAGGAAACCGAAAAACAATCCCCAATGCAAGGTGGCCGGGAGCACGCCTCGCAGCATGCGCTCGAGCCCGGAGGCAAGGAACAGGATCAGGAAAGGCAGCACGGGCAGGAAATACCAGGTGAAGATCGCGTAGCTGGAGCGGGTCGCCGTGAAGAAGAGGAAGTAGACCGCAGGCCAGGCCAGCAGCCGCCACGGGATGCCGGCATCCCCTCCCGGAGCCGACCGCGAACCGTTGCGGTTGCGGCCGCGCAGGAATCCGGCGACCGCGCCCGCGACGATCAATCCGTTGGCCAAGGTCGTAATTCTGGCCCCTCCGAAACAGGGCCCTTTGTAGAATACGTTCAGCACCCACGCCTGTAAGCCTTCGACGAAGCCCACATGGATCTCCATGCGCTTGGCGAGGATCGAATGGGGCAAGGGCCGGCCGTAGGCATACAGGTTGAAGGCGAAGAACAGCGCCAGGCCTACGCAGGCGGCGGCGGCGGCGATGCGCGCCGTGCGATCGAATCCCGTCATGCGCAGCCTGCGCGCGCAGAGAATTACCATCGGCAACAGCATGCCTTCGGGGCGCGTCAGGGGAGCCAGCAGGGAAATGACCGCGAGGAGCGGTAAGGGTCGATGAGCGTAGAACGCGTACCAGCTCCCCGCCAAGGCGAGGGCCACGTACATGGGCGTCTCCATGCCCGAGGCCGAGACCGCCAGGGCATTGACGCTCAAGGCATAGGCCGCCAAGGCGAGCAGAGGCCAGGGTCCGGTCAACCCCAGGCCGCCGCGGGCGATGCGGTAGAAGTAGAAGAACCCGACCAGGTCCCAGACCGCGTTGTTCCAATAGGCCATGGCGGGATAAGCCCGGCCGCGGGACAGCAGCCCCTCTATCGCGAGTAGGAGGGTATGCAAAGGAGTACTCGTCGCGCAGACCGGGTTCCATTGCGACATGATCGGACCCAAGCCTTGGTTCCAGGAACGCGCATGGGAAAGCGTGATATAGGCGTCGTCGCAGATAAGGATGCCGAAGGCATGCTTGACGACGACGTAGACGGAGAGGAGGAGGAGGGCGGCGATCCAGGTAGGCGGGACCACTGGGCCGGATGGCCGGGGGCCGGCGGGCGAGGCGCCGGGAGCGGAACCGGCCGAGGCGGTCACATCTCGGCCTGGGAGACCGCTACTACCTGTTCGATGGTCGTCAGGCCGGCCAAAGCCTTTTCCAGGCCGTCGCGGCGCAAGGTGGCCATTCCCAATTGGCGGATGGCGTAACCCTTGATCTCGTCGCTCGACTTGCGCTCCAGGATCATGCGGCAGATTTGCTCATCGGGCACCAGCAGTTCGAAAAGCGCGAGACGGCCGCGGTAGCCCGAGTTGTTGCAATTCTGGCAGCCCTTGCCTTGGTAGAACGGGGTACCCGCGCGGATACCGATGCCTTCCAGCACCACGTCCGGCACCTGCACCTGCTGCTTGCATTTATCGCAGATGCGGCGGCACAGGCGCTGGGCCAATACGCCCTTGACGCAAGAAGTGACCAGGAAGGGTTCCACACCCATATCCAGCAAACGCGTAAAGGCGCCCGCGGCATCGTTGGTGTGCAGCGTGGAAATGACCAAGTGGCCCGTGAGCGCAGCTTGGATCGCCATTTCCGAAGTCTCTTTATCGCGCATTTCGCCCAGCATGATCACGTCGGGATCCTGGCGCAGGATGGCGCGCATGCCGGCAGCGAAGGTGAATCCGGCGGCGTTGTTGATTTGCCCCTGGGAAATTCCCGGGATGTTCTTTTCCACCGGATCTTCCATGGTCACCACGTTCACGCCCGGCCCAGCGACCTGCTTGATGAACGCGTACAGGGTACTGGATTTTCCCGAACCCGTGGGGCCGGTGGTGAGGATGATGCCGTCCGGCAATTCGATGAGGCGGGCGATGGTCGGGTACACCGTTTTGGAGAACCCGATCTTGTCGATGCTGGCGATCTCGGAATTCGGATCGATGATACGTATGACCATCTTCTCCACCACGCCGCGGGAACGCAGCAGCATGGGGAAGGTGGAAAGCCGCAGGTCGACTTCCTTGCCGCGGTACTGGATATGCGCGCGTCCATCCAAGGGGCGGCGCTTCTCGGCGATGTCCATGCCGCCCAGCACCTTGAGGCGCGAGGTTATCTGGATCATCAGGCGCGCGGGGATGGGATTCTGCTCGGTCAATTCGCCGTCGACGCGATAGCGGATGCGCATATTCCGCTCTTGCGGCTCCAAATGAACGTCCGAAGCGCCCAAGCGGATGGCCTCGCTCACGATCAGGTTCACGATCTTGATGATCTGGCGGCCTTCTTCGTCGCCGACCAGTTCCTCTTCCTTCTCGTCCTTGCCGCCCTCGAGCACGAGGTCCTTGTCCTCATCACCGCCGATCAGATCGCTTAGGGTATCCTTGCCGCCCACGTAGGCGCGATCGATAGCCGCCAGGATTTCGGCTTCCGTGCCGATCACGGGCTCCACGTCCTTGCCGGTCTTGAACTTGATATGGTCCAGCGAGCGCAGGTTGGTGGGGTCCACCATGGCCACCGTCAGCACGCCGTTGTTCTCGTAGAGCGGGATCACCTTGTACGAGCGCGCCATCTCCTCGGAGATCATGCGCGTCATGCTCGCATTGAACTTGAAATTCTCGAGGTTGATGTGCTGGAGATCAAGCTGGGCCGCGAGCACGTCCAGCAGCTTGGTCTCCTCGATGTAGCCGAGCTTCACCAGGCATTTCCCCAGGGGAAGGTTCATGGCCTTCTGCTGCGCCAGGCCGTTCTTCAATTGATCGGGCGTGATGTAGCCCTGGTCCACCAGCAGATCGCCGATGCGCTTGCGGTAGGAAAGCTCGAGCTGCTTGCCGAGCACGTTGTTGAGGGTGTCTTCGTCGATGAAGCCGAGCTTGACCAGGACGGTGCCCAGGCTGATGCCGGTGCTGGAATGTTGTTCCAGGGCATGTTCCAGCTGTTGCTGGTTGATATAGCCCTGCGCCAGGAGGATTTCCCCTACCTTCCGCTTATTGCGTTTGACTTGCGAAGTGTTCATCCGTTACTTCAATGGCTCCAGCCCGCGGCTGCCAATTCCTTTTCCGCGCCGTCGGCGCCTACAATCCCCACGCCTTCGCCGGCGCGTACCGTTCCGATTTCACTGATCACCGCGTGCGCGCGCAAGTCCGTCATCTCCTCCGGCGAAAAATCGCCCGTGAACAGAAGCTGGTATTCCTCGCCCCCGTTCAAGACCCAGTCCCGCCACCCGGACGCGCCGGGTAACCGTTCCAAGCCTTTATCATAAGGAAGCTTACCCCATTCCACCGCCAGCCTGCAACCGGACCTCCGGGAAAGGTGCCCGAGCTCGGAGGATAGGCCGTCGCTGATATCGATGGCCGCGGCCGGGTGGCGGCAGGCCGCCAGGGCCGGCCCTAAGGCCAAAGGCGGTTCCGGACGGCTATGGGCCGAGAAAAAAGGGTCGAGAGCGGCGTCCTGGCCGGGTCGGCGGCCGGAGGCGAATAGGGCCAAGCCCGCGGCCGAACGACCCAGGGATCCGCTGACGTAGATACGGTGACCCGGCTTGGCGTTGCCTCGCAAGAGCGGGTGCCCGGATATTTTCCCCATCACGGTGAAGGTAAAGCAGGCTTCATTGTCCTTGCGAACGGTATCGCCGCCCGCGATGCGGAAGCCATGGCGGGCTTCCAGGCGTGCGAGGGTTTGCCCCAGACGTTCGATCTGCGCGCGGTCCCAGGCCTTGAGCGCGCCCAGGTTGAAGAAGGCCAAGCTGGTCTTGCCGCCCATGGCGTTGATGTCCGAGAGGTTGGAGAGCAGGGCTTTTTCCAGCGCGGATTCCGGAGTGGCCCAATCGCCGCGGAAGTGCAAGCCTTCTACGCTGGTATCCGTGGACACGGCCCAGGTTTCCCCGCCCGCCCGCAGCAAGTAGCCATCGTCCCCGAGCCCGGTGCCGTCGGCGGCGAAATGCGAGGCATCGAAAAGCGATTCGATAAAGGAGAATTCCTCCCCCGGCCCGAAGAAACGGTTCATGTCCGGAGGCGCTTCAGCCGCGGCCCGCGAGGTGCAGCGGCGCGCCGGGCGCCAGACCTTCCGCGGGAGGCGCGGGATGCTTATGCGCCATGCTCTTCTTGGCGCATTGCATCATTCCCGTTACCACCCCGATGAGTATCATCATCATGATCATCAAGCGCATGCCTCTTGACATAGATTCTCCCTGCTGGCCTTCTCCGCTAAGTATATCTAAGAATCGCTATCGCCGCCCGCGCCGGCCTCAAGATGCACGTCCAGGTGCAGATTCTGTCCCGGGGAAATGCCGAATCGGGTGTCGAAGGATTTGAAACCCGCCTTCCTTACCTGCAGGGAATGGTCCCCCGGGGCCACGGAAATCAGCCAAACCCCCGCGTCCAGGTATGCGCCGTCGAGGGCGATCTCGGCTTTACCGGGATCGACGTCGAGCCATACGAGACCGTAAGGTTTGGGGGCCTCCTGGGCGACGGCGGCCAGGATCCAAAGGAGCGGAAGGGCGCGAAAGGGCATGGACCGGAAAAATTATAACATTGTTCCCGTGCCGGAAAAATCGCAGCGAAAGTTGAAGCGGAACCTGAAGCAACCCC
>JAHFCH010000260.1 GCA_023249635.1 Fibrobacterota bacterium | reverse complement strand
GATCTTTCTAAGCCCGCGAACAAGCAGGATCCGGTTTACGCATATAAGCATACCGTGGATAAAGAACACTCCGAACATGTCGAGTGGAAGAACGGCTTCGGGCAGGTATTGAAATCGGCGGATGTGATCATGGAGAACGGTCAAAGGAGATTCTCAATCACCGAAAGTCAATACAATGCAAAGGGCAATCTTGTAAAGATTCTGCCTCCCCTGTCGTGCGAGAAGAGCGATGGGAGCAGGAGCAATATCCCCAATTGTGTTGAACCGAGTACTTATGACTACGATGAAGAGAACCGGCTGAAAGAGGAGAAGACCCCCGATGGCGGGGCTATCCACCTGTACTACGACTTGGCAGGGAACGTACGGGGTAGCCAAAACCCGGTGTTAGAGGCGGCTAACAGTGCGATTATCAATCTTTACGATGATTTCGATCGATTGATCGCCGTTGGGGAATTTACGGGAGGGAACCCATCTTCACCGGGTTCCATAGTCGTTAACGATGCATTCTTAAAAGCCAAGTCCAAGGATCCGAATTGGCCAATGAATTCCGCAGATGCCTCGAAGTACCGCATCACGCAGAAGTATTTCTATGACAAAATGCCTCCCCCCGTACCCGAGGAGCTTGCCGACTTCAATACAAGCCCGGCCAAAAATGTCCGCCTATATCCGCAATCCGATGCGAGCGATTTCCAATACTCGCGGGGAAAGCTATGCGCGGTGATCAAGATGCATCCGCCCGTGAATCCGATGGATGTCGCCACTTTGGACAAAGTGGAAGAGGTATCCACCGTAGCCTACCAATACGACAAGTTTGGCAGAACCATCGCGACTTACGAGTACAACGGATTTATTTCCGATCCGAATTACAAGTTGCAGATGGCGATCCATTCCTATGATTTGAGCGGGCGACTTACCCAAACGCTAAACTATGACAATGCCTGGGTAGGCGATCCTAGCCGCAATGTATTCTTCTCATACAATGCCATAGGACAGCTCGAGCGCATCGACAATGATGGAGGACAAGTCCTTGCGAGTTACGAGTACTTTCTCGCCAACGGGAAAATTAAGCGTATCACCTTGGACGCCAATGGCGCCAACCCTATCACTGTCGAGTATACGTATGACATCACGGGAGGAAGCAAGCAGATCCACGCCGTGAGGCACACTGTTTCCGGACCTGTCACTCTGCTAGACGAAAAGTTGTTCTATGACCTGGTGCCCGTGAACGGGGTCTTGCATGGGAAATTCAACGGGAACATTGCCCAAATCGATTACTTAATGGGGTCCCAAGCGAATGCCACGCGTAGCCAGGAGTTCACTTACGACGGCTTGAATCGACTTCTTGACGCGGTATTTTACCTGAAATCCGGCTCGACAAAAACCCGCAGCGACAAGTATTCCGAATCCATCCGCTACGATGACAATGGCCGAATCGTTTCCCTGCGCCGGAGCGACAACGTCAACCATGCTACTGGCGGGGAATACCATTATGCGAGCCTTCCCAATGGAACGAAACCCGAGATTGGTACCAACCGTTTGGCATACGTCGATGCCAATATGAGCCCATCCTCTTTAAGTACCCGGAATATGAGCGGCAGCCCGGCCAGTCCGAATTTCACTTATGATGCAAGCGGGCGAATGATTGGCGACCGGTCGCGTGCAGAGCAAATCCGTTACGATTTCAATGATCGACCGCTGGAGTTCTCCCATAGCGATGGCATCACCCTTTCGAAAGATGTGATGCGGTACAATGAAGCGGGAAATCGGATTTCCCACCTTCATTTCGAAGGTGGTACGGCCAGTATCGGTGACGTGCTTGTTGATGGCGATGGAGCTCGGCCAAGTGATGCCGGAAACTTTCTGGATGGATATCAGATGCTGCAGGATAGGGCAGCAAGCGCGGGAACCAACCCGCCTCCTTTCGTCCTAAATGTTGTCCCGGATCAAGCAGGTTTCGTGGAGCCCCCAAGTGGAACGGAATTCAGCGTACTGGCGACCGCAAGCGGAAATGCCAGCCTCGAAATAGTTGGAGTCCCTGCCGGTACCCCCGAATATGAAGCCATGCTAGAGGCCCGAAATTCGGGATTTACACTTACGCGCGCCACGCATTACACGGGTCTTGGGAACGAGATTCGTGAGGAAAGTGCGAACACAGCAGGTGTATTAGGAATTAAAGTCTTAACGGATATTCCCGGTGGATTAGGTCGATTTGAGGCGGGCTCACCGGAACGATTGTATTCCCTGAAAAACCACATCGGAAATACGATGGTCACGGCCCTTTCAAGCGGAACATACTATCGCGACGTGTTCGATTATTTCCCTTATGGCGTCCAAGACAAGCTTACGGTGGGTAGCGCAGATAAAGTTAGGGATGCGTTCACCGGAAAAGAGTTGGATGACGAACTTGGCCTCTATTATTTCGGAGCGAGGTACTATGATCCCGAAGTCGGGGTGTGGATTTCGCCAGATCCCGTGAACCAGTTTGCAAATGCATATGCTTACGGTTCAAATCCAACTAATACAGTGGATCCGGATGGAAAGGCGGCAGCGGCTGTCTTGGCAGGCTGGCTAGGAATGGAATTGACACCGTTAGGCTGGGCCACTACGGCTGGCATAGCTGTATATGATTTTGTGTTATTGGATTTATATGCAGCTCAGCATGGGGGTTTGTCTTATGATGGGATTGGGCCTAATTCATTTGTACAATTTCAAGACGGGGCAGTAAATCAAAAGCCTGGTGAGCCTAAGCAAGGAACATCGGGAGGGCCAAGAGCTGGTAAAGGTTTTACACCCAAAGGTAAGAAGCAACTTGATGATGAGAATGCCAACAAGTACGGAGGAAAGAATAAATGCGAGAAATGCGGAAAGGAAGTCGTTCCTGGCCAAAAAAGCACGAAGGGAGTTGCGCCTCCGCCTAACGAAAAGCAGCGCGATCATATAATTCCTAAATCACAAGGAGGCGACGGGGATCCGTCCAATGGGCAAGTGCTTTGTAGAGGCTGCAACTTAGAAAAATCCGACAAGTTACCCTGAACAATAGGGAAGTAGGCATGGATTCGCGCATCAAAATCGGGTTTAGATTTGAAAATTCAGATGGTGAATCTGAAATCGAAACAATGTGGGTAAAAGAATCCGTCGATGGATATGTGATCGACAACATTCCTTTTTATGCGACTGAATTGGCTCTTGGAGACATTGTCGCCGCAATGCCAGAAGTAGATGGGTTACTGGTATTTACCAAACTGGTGCGCCCAAGCCGACACAGTACAGTAAGACTATTGTTTCAAGATGTTAAAAATGTGGCTCCAATTCGCGAGCAATTAAGAAAAATGGGATGCCACTCCGAGTTGAGCGACTTACCGATTCTTGTTGCAGTTGATATCCCTCCGGAAATTGATTTCCAAGTAGTAAAGTCGTTTTTTGATTCAGGCGAAAAATCAGGCATTTTTGAGTACGAAGAGGCTTGTTTGGGTTTCCTATAGTTCATGAGGCCAAGATTTTTATGTCACTTCAATGATATCCCGGTCCAAACCTGGGGAGTGATAGAAATTGTCAAAAATATAGTCGATGGCTTGTAAGAAGCCGTTATGGCCAGCCTTTTTCAGGAGTCGAATCTCAGCAATATTTTTTCGCATAAAAGGCGGAACGCCATAGATGATTTCCCCAAAGTCTACTATTCAGATAGTACTCTTCCTTTGCAATTTTCCCATCCCGGCCCAACCCGCCCTCACTTGGCAAAACCCCCTTCCCCAGGGCTTCACCCTTAACGCCCAAACGTTCTTCACCCCCGAAACAGGTATCGCGGTAGGCGACCGCGGTACCGCGATGAAAACCACGGATGGCGGAGAGCATTGGAAGCCGCTGCCGCTCGGGGTCACCGCCGATATCAAGGCGATCCAATTCGTCACGTCACTGGTCGGCTACCTGGGTGGGGGCGGTGGGACCTTACTGAAAACGAAGGATGGCGGAGAAACTTGGGCCCGACTCGATTCGAGATATCCTAGCGATATCGAAGCGATTTCATTCTTGGACGAGGACCATGGATACGCAGGCGCTCACGGGGGGCGAATCCTTAAGACCGAGAATGGCGGCCAGACTTGGACATGGCTGTCTCCTACTTTGCCCGATGAGTACATAACGTCAATGCATTTTATCGATGAAAATACAGGTATTGTCACGGGCCAGACATACACGGCGAATCGGGTTTCATCCGTATATCAGACCGAGGACGGAGGCAAATCCTGGAAATCATGGGAGCCAAGTGGGAATAGGATAGTGGGCCAATCGGCTTTCCATTGCCTCCATTTTCCTTCCCCCGACACGGGTTATGCGGCGGGGGATTTCGATTCCGTATACCAGACCCTGGATTCGGGAAAAACCTGGCATGCAACCGGGGCGCTCAAAGGTGGGATTTTTTCGACCTGGTTCTTGAATGGATCCCAAGGATTCGCGATTGGCGCTGGCGATTCGGCGATTTCCGTTTCCGGCTGGAGCCGGTTTTCCCGGACGGAGGACGGAGGCAAGACCTGGAACTCGGTGGTGGTCTCCCGAGGCGCCTCCAATTCCTTGTGCTTCGCGGGTCCGGCGATCGCTTATCTGGTGGGAACCTCTGGAAGCATCCTCAAAAGCATCGATGGCGGTCTATCCTGGCAACCAAAATCCCTGGGCTTTATGTGGACGTTGCAGAGTCTCTCGTTTCCGACCGCTACGACTGGGTACGCTGCGAGCTGGACAGATACGCTGTTGAAAACCACCGATCGCGGGATCCATTGGAAGAAAGTTCCTGTTCCGGGGTTTACCAGTATCACCAAACTTCGATTCGCGGATGAGTCGATGGGGTGGTTCCTTTCCCGGGAGACGGGGTTGTTCCAAACCCATGATGGCGGCTCGAATTGGGAAGCGCTGCTCTGGGACTCGTCTTCCGGCGTCCAGGCATACGATTTTCCTACACGGCGCGATGGCTACGCAGCTTCCCTGAAAAAGCTGCGCTCCACATCGGATGGGGGCGCCACTTGGAAATTCTTGCCATTCGCATTTCCTCGGCGAATACTGAGCGTGGTCTTCGCCTCGCCGGCGAAAGGCCTAGCGGTTACCGGGGAAGAGCTAATCACGGGCGCATGCTCCCCGACCCTCCTCTGGTCCACGAAGGATAGCGGTCAAACCTGGGACTCCCTCGCGACCATGCCCTATTGCGAAGGGACATTGCAACATTTCAGCGGTCCTACCTGGACTTTCCAGAACCAGTATCAGGCATTGCGATCCGATGACGATGGGGAAAGCTGGAGGGTAATACTCCGGTTTCCCGCGTCCATGTTGGTACGGGTCCAGTTCCTGGATGATCACCTGGGGTATGCCGTCTTGTATAACGGGAAGATCCTGAGGTCCTCCGATGCCGGTACCTCGTGGGACACCATCTCCACAAACATTACGCCAATCCTTTATGATGCGTACCTCCTCGGGAAGGATGAAGCCATCCTGGTCGGCACTGACGGGGCCATTTTCCGCTATGGTGATCCGGTCAGTTCGATTATCGCCCATGCGGAGAAATTCCCTTCTCAGGAGGCAAATGCCATCGGGCGAAATGGCTTCCGATACGTCATGGACAGGCGGACATACGACGTCCGCGGACGAATTTTGCTCAAGTCATTTTGAGCCTTGGCTATGACCATCGCCAGTTGGGTTGGGATCGCGACAGAAGGATTTTGGAAAGTCGCCATTGATCACCATGAAATTCGCGGCGTTCGTCTTCGGACTCACCGTGACGTTCATGCCTCACCCGGTCCTAAAGCTCCGCGTGGCGAATGCCTCTAGGAAAAAGGAAAAGGCCGCGGATTACCTGGCCCCCTTCTTCCTCATCTTCCTCATGTCCGGGCTAAAATACGGGCACGGATTCCTCGTCCTCGCATTGCGTCGCCATTCCACCGCGAATACCCTCCAAACGAAAAAAGCGGAGGGTTTCCCCTCCGCTTCTCTCTCTAAGGTCGATTAACTGAAGACGATTACTTGTTGCGGCGACGGGCGGCGAACGCCAGGCTCATCAGGCCCAGGCCCATGAGGCCGAGGGTGGTGGGTTCGGGAACCGGCTTGACCGACTCAACCATGACCACCATATCGTCGAAGTCGAAGTCGGCGCCGGGAGCGGCGAGGTCTTCCCAGGCGAGGATGTACTCGTTATTGGTCCACTCGCCGGGGTAGTTGCCCGGGGTGGTAACAGTCTGACCCTTGCCCTGGTAGGCGACCATGTGGTCGGCGGCGTCCGAGTTCAGCGCATCGTTCGAGTAGAACGTGGTGGTCGGGCTCTTCAGGAAGTAGCCGAAGGTGGGACCGGAGAACGTGGTCACCGGGGAGGAACCAGCGGTGCTCAGATACACGTTACCGTTGGCCTTGATGGAGACCGTTACGAAGTCGCCGGCTTGGTCGCCGCCATGGAACAGGGTGACCTTGTTCGAGGGGTTGGTGGCTTCGTAGATGCCGAACTCGTTCTGTCCTGCGTAGCCCGCGATCTCGATGATCATGGTGGCTACCGAGCCGCCCGAAGCGGTCAGGTTCCAGTACTTGTCGCCAGCCACTTGGTCGGTATTCACGTTGGTGGTGCTTACGCCACCTTCGCTGATGTTGTTCAGGACGGTTTGCAGGCTGGAGCCGGTGACGGTCGTTCCGAAGGAAGCGCCGACCAGAGCCAGGGTGGCCAGAAGGCCGAGTTTCACAGAGTTCATTTTTAACCTTTCGAGAGAAAAAGCGATACTGATAGCTTAAGCGAACACTGTGCCACTTTTTGCCAGTGATTCCTGACGAATCGGAAGGCTCTGAGCTGACAATTGTAAAAAAGACCGGCAGTTGGGGTCTTTTTTTACATCCAAATCGAGGAAATCCAAAGGCTTATCCTGGTTTTTTGCGAAATTTCGCTACATTTTAGGGCAGGTTTTTCCGTAATTCGGGCAATAGGGCGCGGGTGAAATCCTGCATTCGGGCTTCTACCTGGGCTTGGCTTTCCCCGGGGGACTCGGGCGACAGCAGGCGGATCAAGGATGCGCCTTGCGACTTTTGGCCGGCCAGTCCTCCCAGGAACATGCGCAGGCTGGAAGTGAGATAGTTGGCGGTGTAGGTGTCGCCGATCTTGTACCAGTAGCATACCCACTGCCGATGCGAGCGGATGTCCATGGAGATGAGCTTGGCTTGCACGCGGCCTGCTTCCCAGGTAACGTCCGCGATACTCCCGACCATGGCGCCGGAGCCGCGCAAGCAGGCTTCCTGGGCATGGGCCGATTTGCGGCTGCTATGGGCGATGTATGCGACCACCAGCTCCATGTAGTTGCGCCCGTTGCTGTAGGTGCGTTCGATGATATCGCTGGTCTCCAGACCCTGCACTTCCGAGGCGGTCGCTACATGCTCATCGACGAGTTCCCATTCGCCGATGCGTTGGGAGATGCCGCGGGTCAGTTCGGTGCGCCCCTGTACCACCTGGCGGAACAGGACGGTATTGGATAGCACGGCCGAGGCCGCCAACAGTCCCAAGGCCGCCCAGGTCAAGGCGCCCGGGCCCTTGGGGGAACTACGCTCAACCATGCTTGGCCTCCGTATGGGCCGGCACAACTCGATCGAGGAGCGCGGTCACCAGGTATAGGCAGGCGAAGGCGGCGATGAATATGAAGGCCCCGGTAAACAGATGGAGATCCCAGCTTC
>JAHFCH010000063.1:12433-31178 GCA_023249635.1 Fibrobacterota bacterium | reverse complement strand
GCGCCGGCTGGTGCGCAGCTTGTGGAGCCAGGGTTTGGGTGCGGGGCGCGAAGCCCTGGCCCTGAAAGCCAAGCTGATCCATGTCGCCGATCCGGCGCGTCTGCTCGCGTTGGGATTCAGTCTGATGCGTACGCGTGACGGTAGGCCCGTACGCGGAATCGCCGATATCGCCCCGGGAGATACCGTAGTGAACCAATTGCAGGACGGGACGGTGGAAAGCACCGTGATCGCCAAGAAGGAGAGGCCATGAAGGAAGAACGCAAGAGCTACGGCGAGGCCATCGCGCGGCTGGACGAGATCCTGGAGGACATCGATCAGAGCAAGGTGCCCATCGATGTGCTGGCCGAGCGCGTGGTGGAGGCGGCGGGGCTGCTCAAGCGCTGCAAAAGCGTTTTGACGGAAACCGAGGCCAAGGTCAAGGACGTGCTGCAGGATCTCGATCGCGAGTTCGGCGATCCCGAGGCGGATGGGGAAGAGGCGGACTGAGGTCGTGGCCATGGCCGATTCGCAGATGCCCATCGCGGACCGCCTGGCGGCGGACGTGTTCCGCCAATCCTACCGCGGCTATCATTCGCTGAAGCCGACGCATTACAAATGGAGCCATCTCGCGCCGCAGAGCATCGTCCATCTGGGGCAGGCGGTGGAACGGCATTGGTCGGACGAAATGCTCGGGGACTATCTCCATTGCGATTCCCAGGAAGCGGCCGAGTGCCGCAAGAGGTACCTGATGTCGAAAAGGATCAATGCGCCGGAGGATTCCGCCGGTCGGTTGCGCCAGGCCGTGTTCGAGTGGATCGGCGGGCTCGCCGGGATCGCTGAAATGGACGAGGCGACGCGTAAATCGCTCGCGAAGGAATTGGCGCGCATGGTGGGCAATCAACTCTATCTGGCGGCCCAGGCGCGTGAAGATCTCATGGAGTTATCGCAGAAGCTCACCGACGAGGAAGAACCGCCGGCGGATACCCCAAAGCGGGGCAACGCTCCGGATGCCCAGGGTCCATGGGGCCCGCAATGGAAGGATTGATGGGAATTCTCCTGCCATAAGGCGCGCGCGCGGATTGACTTCGCAAAAATCGGGGTGCTAAAATGGCACCATCATGCCAGCGTTCCCCCGGTGGCTTACCGGGAATCACCCTCGACTATTGTTGCTTGCCATGGCCTGCCTGCCCGTGTGCTTTAGCGCCTGCGGGAAGAAGGCGGGAGAGGCAAGCAACTCCGTTCCGCCGGTGAAACGCCCGGAGGCGCCTGAGACGACTGCGGCAGCGGACACTGCGGGAGCGAAGGCAGCTACGGAAAGTGATTCCGCCCTACCGGTCCCATCCGTTCCGGTGCCCGCAACCACCCAACCGGCGGAAACCGCCCGCGTAAAACCCGCATTCGCCTCGCATCCCCCGGCCAAAGGCTATCCCGGCAAGCCGTACCGGTACCAACCCGCCTTGAACGTACCCGGCGCCTTCAAATTGGCGGTACTTACCGCCGCCGATTCCTCTATGAAGACGGAGAAAGGGCGCCTTGCATGGACGCCTGCCAAAGCCGGTCACTACCCGGTTATCCTGGAAGCTACCCTGGCCGGAACGCCCGGCAAGGATCAGGAAATCCGTGTCCGCCAGGAATTCACGGTGATCGTCGACAAAGTCCTCACGCTCCGGCTCGGGCAGTTATCCGCCCAGGTTAACAAAGGAGATACGGTAACCTTCGACTTAAAGGGGAGCGTGTGGCCGGCATGGGCCGCCGAACAGGTAACCGTCCGCTTCGATTATGAAGGGGACGGGGTTTGGGATTCCGAAGCCTTGCCTTTGGCCGCGCACCTGTCCCACAAATACGCGTATGCCCAGGTGGGGCGCTTCCGGCCGAAGGTGGAAGCCCGATACGCCGGGTACGAAAGCCAGGAGGCCGAGGCCGCCATCACCGTGGTAAGTTCGGTGATGCCCGTGCTGAAGATATCCCCCGACACGGTGGAGCCCGGCGGCGAATTCCGCGTGGACGCCACGGAATCAAAATCGGACGGACGCCTGGCATTCTCTCTTGATGTGGACGGGGACGGTAAACCGGAATGGATCGATTCCGTTTCGGGACGGACCACTCTCAAAGCGCCGGCATCGGGCCTGTACCAAGTGGCGTTGACCGCGCGCAATCCCATGGGCCAAGAGGGGAAGACTTCCGCCGTGTTGCGTGTCAATGCCCGGCCGAAGCTGGAATGGAAGGTGCGTAATCCCAAGGAGAACATGGCGGCCAACGTGGATTTCAAAATCCACGGGAAGGATGCGGACGACTCCCTCCGCTCGGTCCGCCTGAATTTCACCGGGGAAGAGAAGGACTGGGAAACCCGGGCCGCGCCGGACAGCCAAAGCGCCGGCAAGGAATGGTGGCTGCGCTTGCGCCATGTCTACGGCAAGGTGGGTAAGTATACGGCCGGCGCTTGCATTGCCTCGGCCGACGGCCGCGAGGTATGCCAGGAAGTGAAGATCGAGATTTTCAACGCGCCTCCGGTTTGCCAGCCGGGCGCCGATTTGCATGCCACCTTGGGCAAGCCCGTCCAGATCGATGGCACCGGCAACGACCCGGACGGGAAGATCGTGAAATGGGAGTGGGACCTGAACGGGGACGGCAAGTACGATCTGGTCTCGGGCGAGAACGGGAAATTCCAGTACACCTTCAGTAAAGAAGGGAAATTCGATTTGGTGCTGCGAGTGACCACGGCCGACGGTATGACGGCCAAGGGCAACCGCAAGGTGGAAGTGAGGAAGAAATGGAAGTCGTAAAGGCTTTCCGTCTTCTGGTTGGGGTATGCTTAGGGCTGTTGCTGGTAAGCGAAGCCCGCGCCGATCGCCTGGTGCTCAAGAACGGCAAGGTACTTTTCGGAAACGTTACCGATGAGAAGGACTCGGTTATCCGCTATTTCGATCGATTCGATCGCCCCCGCAAAATCCCCTCCGCCGAAGTGGATACCCTGAATTACGATTCGCGGGACGTGCATGGCCTGGTTAAGGTGGCGTTCCGCAAGGGGCAGACCAAGGATCGCGCCGGATACTTCCGAATCCGCCATTCGGAGGAACTTGATCTGGAGGTGGAATACAAGACCGACTCGGTGGCCGAGCTCGACCTCTTCTTCCGCAACGACGTCCATGTACGCGTATTACCCAACTCCCAATTCAAGGTCGCCAAGGCCCCCAAGGACGAAGACGATCCCCTGGTGATCGAACTTACCCAAGGGCGCATCCTGGCTACCTCTCCGCAATCCGAAGCCTTGGTGCGCATCGTGACCCCTTGGGGAATCGGGGTAGGGCGCGGGAATTTCCAGGCGGGCATGGTAGCCACCCGTTCCGATTCATCCCTCCAGGTGATGTGCCTGCGCGGTCTGACGGGTGTGCAGGAAACCGCCGAAAGCCCGGGTGAACTCGTGGTGGATGAAGGCAAATCGGTGAGCCTGGTGCGGCAAGAAGGCGTGTTCAACCGCCGCGAGCCGGATGCAGAAGCGGAGCAGCGCTTCCGGGCCCTTGCCTCCAACATGGGTCACTATCGCTTCTCCACCATCCAATATCCCGGCGTGGGCTATCTGCCGAAGGCGATAACGGGTCTGGGGTTCATGGTGTTCTTCTACGGTACCGCTATCGGGGTCCTGGATTATGTCAACCATATCTAGGCTGGTATGCCTGGCGGGCTTGTGCGCGGCTTCGGCCCGCGCGCAGTTCACGGATTTCCAGGGCGGAAAGCTGTACCTGAAGATGGAAGGCAACATGTCGCCCTTCGCCCTGGCCAGTAATACCGGCGCGCGCGGATCGATGAACAACGTAACCTCCCTGTATCCCTCGGCCACTTCCATTTTCGGTAACCCCGCCGCCTTGGCATACATCCAGACCATGGACGTGCAGACCGATTTCTTCCTGCCCGGGTTGGGCCTGGGAGTCAGCAGCGAGCGGACCAAGGTGCTGCGCAACAACCTGCGCACGCCCATCAAGGACTTTCTGGCCGGCGACAACAACAAGGTTTCCAATCCGGTCTACCCGGACGTGAACCTGGGCCTATACCAATCGACCAGCCTGGGCGGTTTCGCCGTGGCCTTCGGCGGCCCTTCGGCCACCTTGGCGGCAGGCGTGCAGCAGCCGTTCCGCGGCAGCATCGATTTCGGCTTGGGGGGCCTTCGCATAGGCCTGGGGCTTCCCGAAGACGAAGCGGATCCGCAATCGGACAGCATCAAGGTATTGCTCTCGGTAGATGCTTTCGCCCGTTTCCAGGCCGAACTCAACGACTTCTCCCTCGGTGTGGCCGGCGAACCCTGGAAGAACGTTCGCTTGGGTCTGGCCTACCAACGATATACCATCGACATGCTTCTCGAGGCAGGGGCCCGCGTGGACGGTATTCTGCAGCGGGCCGGGCAGGAATCCTACTTCCACGGTGAAGGCGTCAATTATCACGACGACCTCGATGCCCATGGCAGCGGCGATGTCACGGGAGCCGCCCACGGCATACGCATGGGCGCTTCATGGCAATTCGCCAGGCACTTCGGGGTGGACGCCATGATCAGCATGGCGGAAACCATGTTCCTTACGGGGTCGCTCTCTTACGAATACAATGTGCTGCCCTCCCTGGATTTCACCGGGGACAAGGTGATGGATCCCGCGAAGATGAATCCCACCAAGCTGACCCTTACTACCCGCACCAAACAAACCATCCAGGACATGCGCGTGAACCTGCCTTGGGAAGGCGCGCTGTCCATGCACACGGAGTGGGCGAATTTCCGCATGAACTTCGACTACTCCTACTTCATGCGGGGCATGTCGGTGCATTACACCCTGATCGACAGCGCCGACGCTTTCGACAAGGCCAACAAGGATGTTTACCGGGATCATGACGGATACGATTCCGTGGAGGCCACCCGTAGCGATAACGCGTTCCGGCTGGGGCTGGAGCAACAATTCGCGCTGGGGATACAGGTGTACCAGGTCTTTTTCCAGATCGGTGGGATCGTGTATACGGTTACCGAAGGCGATGTACTTTCGGAATCGGCTGCTTATACGCCGCAATCGTTGCCCTTCCTGCCGACCATGAACGTGGGCTACTACTTCCCCTTGGGTCCGAAATTCACGGCCACGGTTTCCCTGGTCGCATTTCCAGTTTCGCTTTTCAAAACCAGCGTGGAGTACCGCTACTGACATGCCATTCCCCTTGATATTCAAGCGCATGCTACCGTTGCTGATCCTCTGCCTGGGGGCGGCCGGATTACCGGCCGTCGCGGCCATCGCCTTGACCCAGGTGCCGGCCGGTATGCGTAAGCAGAACGCCGAGATCGCCATCTCCTGGACCGGCGGGCAAGGGCGCGTTCACCTGCGCGCCTCCACCGTGCCGGGCGGAACCGCGGCGGCCATCGCGCATTACGATTCCGTGCATCTCGCCAATCAGCTCGACGCCGGTACCCTGACTTTCAAAGTGAATCCGGACATTCCGGCGGCATACCGGAATACCGATCTGCGCTTCGGGGTGAACTATTGCGTGCTTACGGACGGCACCCAGTTATCGCCCGAATTCATCATCATCATCGAGTCGAGCAACGCGCCTTCGCTTTCCTCGCCCGCCAATGCCGCCTCCATCAAGGATTTGACGCCTACCTTCGCCTGGACGGGCGATGCGCCCTTCTACGCCGTATTGGTCTCCGATGAACCGTTCAAGATCAATGACGACGGTTCCGTTTCCGGCGTGAGCGCTATTTGGCAAATCATCACGCCTTTCACCTCGGCCCGCTACGGCGATGCGGACCCTTCCGGGTTCAACACCGTTGCCGCCCCGCCGCTTATTTCGGGGAAAACCTACAACTGGCTGGTCCTCAACAATTACGGGAACAACAGCGCCTCGACCAGCAAGGTGGCCCCGGTGCCATCTTCCTTCGTCTATGCCCCGGCCCCGCCATTGCCGCAATCACAGCTGATCGAACCCAAGGATAAGGACACGATTCCCGGGGCGGACCAGATCCTTTTCCGTTGGGGCCTGGTGGATGGCGCCGTGAGTTATAAGCTGGAATTGCTGGAAGAAAACCTGGTGGACGGAAGCCAGGCCGACATCGCGTTGTGGAAGGCGACCTCCACGGGCGGTCAGCTTACCTTGGACAATGCGACCAGCTTGCTGCGCAGGTTCAATTATAAATGGCGCGTCTACGCGATAGGCAGTAGCGGCTCGGCGTCGCTTTCGGAAAAACGGAGTTTCTTCTACGCGGTGGATGTAGGGGAGATCGACGTATTTCTCAGGAACGCGGCGGGCCAGAAAGTGGCATATGCCCCGGTAAAGCTGAACCGGCTCGGAGGTTCATCGTCCGCGGTGTTCCAGGGCGGTTCGACCGATAACGAAGGCACCCTGGCGGTAAAGAACGCGCCTCTCGGAAGTTATGAGGCGCGGATTGAGAACGTGGACGGGTACCAAACCAGGGTCGACACCATCGTGCACAAAAGCACTTCTTCGACAGTAAAAACAATCGTTCTGCAGCCTTCCTTGGGGAAAATCCTGGGCAAAGTCACGGCGGGCGGAACCGGGACCGGTATTCTCAATGCGCGGATAACCGTCTCCGCCTCGGATGGCTCCCAATGGACCTCCGTCTCGAATTCGCAAGGCAATTATTCCATCGGCGTACCCTACGGCAATTGGCAAGCGCGGGCACAGGCCGATGGTTTCTTGGCCTCTTCCCAGCAGTCGGCCTCGCTTTCATCCTCTTCTCCATCCAAGACCGTGGATTTCGCCATGGAGGCGAACAAGTTTACCCTATCCGGGACGGTGCAAAACTCCTTTACCAAACAGGGTATCTTCGGCGCTACGGTGACGCTGACGCAGGCAGGCGAATCACGCTCCCTGAATACGGATGGCAACGGGAATTTCTCATTTTCCGTTCCCACCGGCCCTATGAGCTTGCGCGTTTCCAGTGCGGGCTTCGCTTCGCCCGAGCCGCAATCGGTTACCGTCGACGGCGACAAGATCCTCAACCTGGCCCTCGATCCCAACGCATCCATCCTTTCCGGCCGCACCCGCGACCTTTCCGGCACCGGCTTGCCGGGTGCCAGCGTGCAGGCAACGCCCAAGGCAGGCCCGGTCCGTAGCGCGCTCAGCGATAACCAGGGGTATTTCGAATTAAGCCTGCCGGCGGGAGACTGGATCTTAACCGGATTGGCCAAGGGTTACTCCTCCCAGACCAGCCAGAAATTCCTTCTCGACGTTTCCAAGACGGTTCAAGGGGTGGATTTCACCTTCGCTGCCAACCGCTCTTCGATTACCGGCCGCATCACGGTCAACGGCTCGGGACTTTCCGGCGCCCGCGTGGCCGCGGGGGACGCATCGGCCCTTTCCGACAATGCGGGGTATTACCAACTGAGCGTAAACGCGGGAAGCCAATCGGTCGCCGCATCCAAGGAAGGTTATCTCATCCCCAAGGTCTATACGGTACCCGTGAATCCGGGCGATACCGTGGCCAATATCGATTTTCCCGCTTCCGGAAATGCCGGTATCGTCAAAGGACGGGTTCTATCGGGAGGTGCCGGCATGGTGGGCGCCGCCGTCAAAGCGATCAACAAATCCAATCGTGAAGCGTTCTCGCAGACCACTGACGGCGACGGGGCCTTCGCACTGTCCCTGCCAGGCGCTGATTATGAATTGAACGCGGCCAAAGAGGGTTTTGCCCTGGATGCGCCCTTGGCTTTCAGCCTTCCCCCTGGAGGCACCATCCAGGACGCCAACCTCCGCATGCTTCCCGACCAGGGTAACATATCGGGTACTATCGCCAGCGGCAACACCGCTCTGGGCGGGTGCGAAGCCGCCTACAAGAATTCCACCGTCGCCACCTTGGCGGGCAAGACCGTGACCGATCCCCAGGGCAGATACTCGTTTTCGCTGCAGGCCGGATCGGCCTATACCATTACGGCAAGCTGTCCGTCCTACCAGGTGGCCTCGGCTACTACCATCACGCTGGTCCGTGGCGGAACGCTGGCCCAGGATTTCAATATGGCCAAGGCCGGGGCCTCTTTCAAAGGCAAAATCGTCGATACCCGTGGCCTGGCCTTGACCGGCGCGAAGGTGAGCGCTGAGAAGGGCGGGGATGCGGTAACCACCACCTCGGATTTCGCTGGGGAATTCTCTTTCAACCTAGGCGCCGGCACCTATTCCATCGGCATTTCAAAATCCGGATATCGTAGCGTGGCGCGACAGGCGCAGCTATCGTTGGGCGAAAATACCTCGGCAACGGACACCCTGATCACTTCGGTAGGCCGTCTGGCCGGTAAGATCCTTTCCGATGGGGTAGGGGTTTCCGCTGCGCTCCTCACCTTGACCGGACTCTCGGCGGATGCAGGGGGCGGGTTACTCTCCACCGATGCCGATGGACGCTTCACGGGGGATAACCTTCCCGCGGGAAGCTATAGCCTCACGGCTACCGCGGACGGATATTCCGATGGCAAAATCGCCTCCTTGACGGTGGTTTCCGGGCAGCAGACGAATGCCGACCTCTCCCTGGTCGCCAATCGCGGCGTCCTGGAAGGGAACGTAAAAGCTGAAGGCGTCGCCGCCGCCAATATCACCGTGGTCGCCAACGCCTACGGGATATCCCGTTCTGCGGTTTCGGGCGCCGACGGGAAATACCGCATCGAGAAATTGCCTTCAGGCGTCTATTCCGTTTCCGCAGCCCAGGCAGGCTTCACGCCGGATAAAGCCTATGAATCCCAAAACCTCGCCGTCAGCGGAACGATTTCCGGGCTCGATTTCGGGCTCAGCCGAAACGCCGGCAGCCTGTCGGGCACCATCACGGGTTCGGCCACCGCCACGGGAATCAAGGTTTCCCTCATTGGCGCCAAGAAGGGCGCGCGCGCCTACGCGACCTGCGACGCGGGCGGAAAGTACGCCATCCCGTCTTTGCCTGCGGACGACTACATGCTGACGGTATCGGCCCAAGGATACAAGATTGCCGCGGGAAGCCAGACGCCGACGGTTTCCATCACCGGGTCCACCCAATTGAACATCGCGCTTGCCCCCGCGGTTTTCCGCCTGTCGGGGAAGGCGCTTAATCAATCCGGATCGGGGATATCGGGCCTGCCGATCGAATTGCGCGCAGGCACCGACAAGCTCAAGACCGTCACCGGCACGGACGGTTCGTACGGCTTCGCGGACGTTCCTGCCGGCCAGGAATATCAACTCTCGTGCAAGCCGCCCACGGCCGATTTCGACGCGAAGGATACGACCTTCGCATTGGGTCTGGAGGCAGGCGCCCAAACCATCGATATCCGGACCTTGTCGCGTCAGTCAAGCCTGGCCGGTTCGGTAACCCTGGACGATGCGGCCACCGAAGGCGCGCTGATACGCGTAGCCGGCGGCGGCAATGCGCTGGTGGCGCTCTCCCAGCCCAACGGTAGCTTCAAGGTTACCGGGGTCGCGGGAGCCTCGGTTCCGCTGACGCTCAGCGTTTCCCGATCCGGCGCAGGCACCTTGGATACGGCCGTCACCGTAAAGCTGGGGGAAGCCGTCGTAGGCTTGGTCTGGAAACTGAAAACCTTGAAATTATCCCTCGCGGGTACCCTGATGGGTTCGGAGGGCAAGCCCATCACGGGCGGGAAGGTGGTAGTGGCCCAGGCCAAGCGACTGGATACCTTGACCGCCGGGAGCGACGGGAAGTTCGCCCTAGCCAACCTTCCCGCCAATCAAAGCCTTACCCTGGCCACCCTGTTGGACAAGAACGCGTATGACAATCTGGAGGCATCCGTCGCTCTCAAGCAGAAGGATACGGTCTTGGGCTTGCAAGCCGTTGTCCACGCCAGCGTTTTCACGGTGCAAGTGAAAGATCAAACGGGAGCCGATGTGGACGGGGCCGACGTGATCATGAACGGCAAGGCGCTGGGGAAAACCGTGCAGGGAAAAGTCATCGCCCGCAACCAAGCCCGGGGCGCGTACCGCTTCGCGGCCGGCAAGTCGGGTTACAAGAGCGGCGCCGAAGCGACCCTCAGCGCCTCCGGGGATACCGCCGCGAGCCTCAACCTTTCGCTTACCAAGGTAGTGGGCGGCGTCTATGGAACCGTCAGCGATTCCGGACTGGACAAGTCCGCCCCGGGCTCCGGGGGTAGCGCGGTGGTAAGCCGAACCCTGCCGGGGGCGACCGTGCTGGTGTATGCCGGCTCCGATACCTTGCGCGACACGGTAAATTCCCTGGGCCAGTATTCGGTGGATGGATTGGCCGATGCCCGCAAGTACGCGTTTTCGCTATCGCTTCCCGGTTACCGCCCGCTCCAGGATTCCATCACCGGTAGCATCCAGGCGCAAAGCCATGATCTGGTCTTGCGGCCTTTCCCCGGTACCATTCTGGGGCGGGTTGAGGGGGGAAAGGCCGGGGTTCGCATGCTGCTGACGCATGCAGCCAGCGGACAGGTTTCCGCATTCGCGACCCGCACGGGAGGCTATTACGCTTTCACGGGCCTGCAGAACCGCAGCGATTACTCCCTTCAGGCCGTCGACGGGAATCAGAGTTCCCAAGCGATCTCTTTTCAAGCCGATGGGGGAGCCGCCAAGCGTTTCGATCCCACATTGGAAGTATGGGCAGGGGCCAAAGGAAGGATCGCAGGTGGCGCGCTCGCCCCCGGCTCCGCCTTGTCCGGTGCCTTGGTGACGGTCCGGAACGGATTGAGCGGTGCGCTCTCCTATGCCATGAGCGATACGGCCGGCCATTACGCGGTGGCTGGTTTGGCTTCCGGCGCTTATGAAATCTCGGTGGAACGCATCGGTTACCGTGCCCCCAAACCGGTTGCCTTCACGGCGTCCAAGGGTATCGTTAAGGACAGCCTGGACTTCTTACTCGAAGAAACCCAGGCGGGCATCGCCGGGCAGGTAACCGACGCCGCCGGTCAGGGCCTCGCGGCATTGGTGGTCCTGACGGGAGGCAAGGATACCTTGCGGACGCAAAGCGACGGCAGCGGGCAATTCGTATTCGGGGGCCAGGGCGGCGGCACCTATTCGCTTTCGGCAATCAAAAGCGGGTACGCTGCGCCCGCACCGCTATCCCTGGTTTACTCCGGAAAAGGCATCCTGACCGGAAACCTCGTACTGGTCCGTTCCGCCAACCAGATTCTGGGAACGGTGCGGGACGCGTTGACGAACACGCCGGTGGTGGGCGCCCTGGTAGCGGTTTCGGGAGGCGCATCCGCGACGGCCGACAGCCTGGGACGCTTTCAGATCGCGGCCGCTGGAATCACGTCGCCAGCGCTTCTGGAGGCTTCCTTCGAAGGCTACCTGGGCCGCACCGGCATCCCGGTATTCCTGGACGCGGATGGATCGGCCACCCAGGATATCGTGTTGACCGCCGATTACAAGTTCGACGGTAGCCTCAATGTTACCGTCAAGGAAGGCAAGGATCCAGTCGAAGGCCTGTTCCTAACCGTGCAATCCTTCCATCCCGACGATTCGCTGCGCTTTTCCGTGACCGGCGCCTTTGCCAATGGGTTCACCGGTTTGCGCCGTCCGGTCCCGTATACCATCAAGGTCAAACGGGAAGGTTTCCGCGACCTTTCCAAGGTGGTCGAACTTACGGCCAAGGCTCCTTCCTTGAGCGTGACCATGACTTATCCCACCAGCCAGATACGCGTGTTCGTGACGGGCGACGGGCGCCACGGCAAAGGCGCGGAGCTGACTTTGAACGGCCAGAAGGTTTCCGAGAACGCGGATACCGTCGGACTCTTCGTAAGCGGCGCGAAACTGAAGCCGGATCGCTACGAAGTGGCCATCAAGGATAAGGAAGAGGGTTTGATTCCCATGTCCCCCTATTTCATCAATCTCGGGGAAGATAGCGTACGCACCGATACCCTGATGCAGCCCTTCTTTGCCGTCTCCATCGCCGATACGATAATCGATACTTCCTTCGCGGTGCGGGTGCGCCGGGTGGACTCGCTGCGGCCCGCGCCCGCCGTTGTGTGCAGTCTGTACTACCGCCTCAAGGGCGATCCCATCTGGTCGGCCCTGGCCATGGATTCTACCGCAGGCGGATTCAAGGGAAACCTTCCCCCCCAAGCCCGCGCCGGCACCTATGAGTATTACCACGCCCTGCGTTCCCCCGCGGGCGCGCGGGTCGGCGTAGCCACCGCCTCCGGGCGCAGCACGGCAGGCCTGCCGGTCGCTTACTCGTCCATCCAATCACCGGGTAGCTTCAATTTGCGTGATCCTTTCCTGCTGCAATCCTTCGCCTTGGCCCCCCAGCGTCTGGAAGCCGATACCTCGCTCTATTCCCTTTCCGCCCGGGATATCTATCAGGCCCAGTTGCGTGGCGAGAACGGCCGCAGCCTGGATGCGTATTTCGATCAAAGGGTTTCGGCCAAGGCCGCTGATTTTTCCGTAGCTTGGACTTTCGCCGATCCCGCCCGGGCCAAGGCATTCGGCCTCTCGCTGGACTCCGTTCCGGGCGTGCCGCGCATGGCGCTGTTCCGCGGCGGCAAGGTGCCCTTCGATTCGGTGTTCCGCATCGATGCCGCGGTGCGCATGGGGACGGTCAGCCTCAAGAAATCCTTCTATGTGAAGATCCAGGATCTGACCCCGGCCGCCATCGGCATCCGTTACGTCAAAGAGAACCGTGAGCTCGAAGGGGATGGGGCCTTCTTACCGGTTCCCAACAAAACCGCCACCGGCTACCAGTTCGCCGCCTTCGCGAAAACCGCGGAAGGACGCACTTTCAACATCCTGCCGCGCTGGTCCTTCGGCGAGGATTCCACGGTGGGAAGCCTTAGCCAGCAGGGTAGCTTCTTCCCCGATACCACGGTGGCCCGCGGCGCATCCATGCACATCTACGACACGCTGCAGATTGGTACCACCAATACCGGCGCTCCCCAGTACGGCGCCTTCACCTTCGCCACCAACATCTCAACGTACGCGCAGGTAGTCCCTTCCGGTTCGGGACGCTCGCTGGTCACGAACGGCGAGGGTACCTTCCTCGATTTCAATCTTGCCGGCCTCAGCAAGGCTTTCACCGTTAGCGTCAAGAAGCCCAAAGTGAGCGGTTTGCTGCGCTCTTCGCCGCGCGAAGAGGTGGTGGGGGACATCCTTGAGATAGAACTCAGCGAACGCCAACCGTTCAAGGCCGATAGCGGCGCCGTGCTCAAGATGCCCGTAGCCGACGGTATCGCCCGCCGGCGAACGGTATACCTGGGCCATTGGAATTCCAGCCGCTTGACCTGGGAGAAGGTCGACAGCGCGAACGCCAATACCGACGTGGCGGGTAAGGTATACAGCTTTTCCAAATACGCCGTGCTCATGGGGAGCCTGCCTTTGGGCGCCTACGATTTCATGGTGACCCCAAATCCCTTCACTGCGCTCGATCCATGGGGGCTGCAATTGAGCTATAAGGTTTCTTCCGATGTATCGAGCCAGGTGGGCGTGCGCATCGAGGTTTACAACATGATGGGCGACAAGGTCTACGAAAGCCAGGAAACCCAGTTGAGCAAAGGGCAAGCGGTGATCCCCGGAACCAAGAAGGCGGCGTTGCAATCGCCCGATCGCCGCGCGGCGTTGGGACCTTTCGTTTGGGACGGCCATGACACCCATGGCGTTGCCTGCCGCAACGGACGTTACCTGCTGAAGCTTATCGTCAAGGACGGCCAAGGCGCCAAGACGTACCTGAAGAAGGTGGTGATGCTCAAATGAACCGCACTCATTGCAGCTTGCCGGCCCTCCTCCTGCTCGCCTGCGCGGCCCTGGCGACGGCCGGGGACGTTTCCTCCGCGGCGGGGGCTTTCGCGCCCGTGGCCATTGGCGGTCGCGGCACCGGTCTCGCGGGCGCGCAAACCTCCGCGCCCGATGCGGTGGAAGCCATCCTCTACAATCCCGCGGCCATGGTCGAAACCAAGGATTGGAGCGGCGGTTACTACTACTCGAATATGTACGATCTGGTTCCCTATCATTTCACCTCGGGCACGTACCGCATCAAGGGTCAGCCCTACGTGGTGGGAGCCGCCTGGCTGCAAAACGGCGATGAAGTGTATTCGGAAAATGAGGTCTCCCTTGCAGGCGCCTATGAGCGCGGTTGGGTGCATGTGGGCGGAACCTATAAACTCCGGTTCGCGGGTACCGGCGGCGGCGGCGAAGAATTCGTGGATGCGGAAACCGGGTTGGGCCACCAGGTAAGCGGCAGCGCCCTGGGTTTGCTCGGCTTCGATTTCGGCGCCACCATCATGCCTTTCGGCCCCAAGTACCGGATGGGCGTGGCGCTCAAGGATCTGTTCTCGCGCATCTCGTGGGATACCCGCAATGAGGCGGGCACGGCCAAAGGCAAGTACGCGGAATACGTCCCGGTAACCTTGCGATACGGATTCCTGTTCGATCCCGATCCCTTCCTGGACCTGGTGGTCGATTACGAACCTTCCCTATACCACGACGGATTTTCCCGCTTGTCCACCGGAGTGGAGGTGGTTCCCTTGGAAATGCTACCCGATTCCCGCGCCAAGCCGTACCTGCACGATTTGCTCGCGGCCCGCATCGGATACGCGCGCAATATGTTCACCAACGAGGCCTCCCACCGGGTATCGGCCGGGGCGGGTTTGGCATATCGCTATCTGGGGATGCGCCTGGCCATCGACGCGGCCTACGAGTGGGTTTACAATTTCGAGAACAACAACAACCTGAGGGTCGGCTTCAGTCTCAGCCGGTAGCTTCAGCGTCCTTGCCCGGGCGCCTGGGTCCTTTTCCCGATCCATTTTTCCATGGGCCGCAAACCCGGCCGCGAGGGCGGCTGGACGACCCGTTTGGCCGAACCGATGATTCCCGTCGCGGAAGAGTCGGCCGGAACCGTGACGCCCGTTTTCGTGGCGTCCAGGAGGCTGCCGAGGTTATTCGCCGTGGCATCGCGGGTATGCAGTTGGCCCGTAGTTCCCCCCAGCCAGTTCCATTCGATGAACCGCACGATGGAAGAATGTTCCAAACGGGTATGGGAAATCGTGTTCACCCGCGCGAAGGGGCCCATCGCGAGCAAAGGGGAGCGGGGGCCGTAGTTCTTGCCGTCAACCGGGCTTATTCCCGGCGGGCGCACGTGGTCGTAATAGCCACCGCTTTCGTCGTAGGTCAAAAGGATCAGGGTATTGTCCTTATACGCAGGGGCGGCCAGCACGGCGTCGACGATTCCTTTTACGAAGCCGGCTCCCGGCGTGATAGGCGCCCCCCCGTGTTCCGATCGTATACCCTGGGCCTTGATGAAGCTCACGGCCGGTAAGGTCCCGCCGCTCAGGTCCGACGAGAATACGCTGAAGTCCCGGTTGTAAGCCGCATTATCGGTGAAGCGGGGGTAGTACTGCATGGGGTTGTCGCTGGCATCGTAATATCCCGGCCAGCAATGCGCGGCGTCGTGATCGCTTTGCTTCACGGTATAGCCTTCCATGTACCAGGCCCAATCGATCTTGCAATCGGCCAGGAGATCGCCCACGGTCGGTTCCGTAAAGGATTTGATGTTGGCCGCGGTAAAACATTCCTTTCCCACCGAGTTGGGGGAAGCGGAATTATCCGTGAAGACGTAGGACGCGCGCGCGAGGTACATGTCGTTCATGCTGCTGGCGCCGGCGGCGGAATGGAAGTAGCGATCGGCCAATGCGTATTTGCCGGCCAGGTCCCAATATGTGCCCACGGTGGCGCGGTCGGCCACCGAGAAGTTGCGCGGGCTGCTTCCGCAAGTGGCTCCCGAAATGAACCGGTCCATCAGGCCTCCGTTCATTTCCGAGAGGATGCAGGCTTCGGAATGGTTGGGATCGAACGCGGCGTTCTCGGCGTCATTCAACAGGGTGCGTGGGGAGCTTTGTACGGTGGTCGGGGCCCTCTCGCAACAAGCGGGGCCCAACGTGCATGCCGGCTCCGAACCCGGCTCGGCGGTGCAATAGGCGCCGAAATAACTGTCGAAGGATTTGTTTTCCTGGACCACCACCACCAGGTGCTTGATCGCGGAGACGGTTTTCGCGGCTTCCGGGCATTGCGGAACGATGGCCAGGCTGGTACCCACGTTGCTCTCGGCCATCCGGCCGTAACCGTCGTCCCTTAGGTAACGGAAGCGGAAGGTATGCCCGGCGGCGCCCCACGCAGTGGTATGCCAGGCGCCGCTGGCGGCCCCGTTGGTATAACCCCAGGTCTTGAAGGCCTTTCCGGTATCGGTATCCACGTAGGCGGCAATCCAATCCTTGGCGGGACTTCCGGCCGGCGCGGTCCAGGTTACGGTCACGGCGCCGCCCGCTGGGACGAAAGCGGGGCTGACCGTCAGGGAATAACCGGGCTGGTTCTGGGCGCTCACGGAAGCGGCCAGTAACATGCATGCTACGTAGGGAATGAGGGTTGAAGTTCGCAAAGGTAACCACCTGACGCCGGAGCGCGTCCCACCCGGATGCGCCTGCCCGCCTGGGGATAAAGATAAACGCCGTAGGTGCCCGGAGGTTCCGGGAAGCTGTGGGTTTTGGCCCGGAAAGCCGGTTTTCCGTCCCTAATCCGGTAATTGCCGTTGCGGGGGACGCAACAGACTCAGATGCCCATGCGCATGCCGAGCATGTAATGGCGATCCTCGATCTGGCCCACGTACAGCCCCGCCTCATCTGCCCAGGAAGTGAATTCCATTTGCAGGATGAAGAGGTTGGCCAGCAGACCGTAGCAGGGATAGCCGCCTTTGAAGCCACCGCGCAATTGCGCCAGGCTCAGGTTCATCTCGGCGCCGAAATTGACCTTACCCAGGAAGTCCTTGTCGGCGAAAGCGTCCTCGATGTCGGCGGCGAAATTGAGGTAGCGCAAAAGCCCTTGATGCCGCAATACCGCGGGCAGGTAGGCGACGCCGAAGCTGTAGGTGACCGGAACCGGATCGTGATCGATGGAGAGGAACATGTTGTAGACCACGGCTCCGACGCGCAATTCCGTGGGAACGATATCGTACAAGGCCCCGGCGCTCAGCCCGAACCCGAAGCCGGGTCGGTAGATCTTCTCCTTCTCCGAATCCAGTCGGGCCTGCAGGGTATCCGATGCGGTGGCGTATTCCTGGATGGAAAGGGATTGCTCGAAGGTATTGTAGGTGGCCAGGGTAGGCGAGAGACCGATACTCAGGCCTTCGAAGGGTTGGATGGCGCCGGCTACCTTGGCCACGAAATCGGTGCGGATGCGGGCCGCCGCGGAAGGGATATAGATGCCTTTGTCGAGCATGAATCGTCCCTGGGAACCGAGGAACCAGGCTGCGCCTATCCCGATCGGGAAATCCGGATCGGTGCTACGGGCGGCGAAATGCATCTCGGGTAGCGTCCCCAGGCCAATCTGTCGGCGGTCGAACAGCATGATGTCATCGACAAGGGTATTGTCGGCGGCCATGCTGTCGAGGCTGGAGAAGCTGTTGGTATGGGCGCCGGCGACATTGAGGGCATCCCCGGCCACGCCGAAGAGATCGCCTACGTCGAACTTGAGGGACATCCCCGCGTCCAAGGGCGTGTTCAGGCGCGCCAGGCCGGCCGGATTGTAATAGATGCCGCTGTAATCGTCAGAGAGCGCAACGAACGCATCGCCCATGCCCAGGGCGCGCCCGCTCAGGTACTGGGGACCGCGCACGGCCCAAGCCGCGGCCACGGATGCCAGCACCAACCCCGTTGCCATCGCGTGCTTCATCTCATTTGCCCTTCTTGAAACCCTTGACCGGACCTTTGCAAAGATCGAAGGTGCCGACCGTATCCTTACCGGGCGGGCTAACCGAAGAATCCACCAGTATCACCTGCCTACGGGTATCCACCAAGCCGCTACCGGAGTCGGCCCAGAAGATTTCGCCTTTCCGTTCGGGATGCAGAACCAGTTGCAAGGCCGTGAAAGAGGCTTCGTAGCGGGTATGGAATTGGGCTTCATCGGTATCCTGGGCATCGCTTTTTCCATCCCCGTCGTTGTCGGCCGCGTCCTTGTCGGCGCGGTAATTCACGTTGCCGGCGGTGTCGGGGGCGCCGCGCGAATCTTCGTCCGTCTTGCCGTCTCCGTCATTGTCGATTCCGTCCAGCAATTCCTCATCGGTACACCCGTCTCCGTCATTGTCGATCTTGTCGAAGACCTTGTAGATGATCACCTGGGAGCCCGCGTCCTGGATGAATTTCTTCACTTGGCCGATGGCCGAGTCCCCGACCTTTTCCTGGCCCGCCGGCAGGGCCGCCTTGGCCTTGAGGCAATTGGTATCCAGGGAGTCGCATTTAACGCCCCCGGCCGTGTCACTTTTACCCAATGCGCCATTCAGGAACAGCTCGATAGCCTTATCGCTTTTCGCCAGCAGTTCCTCCGACTTATCCAGCAGGTTGTTAAGCGCCGCGATCTTGGCGGTATCGTTCTTGAGCGCGGCGATATTCGCCATGATGCTGTCTGGGTTCAGCTTGGTGGGATCCGTGAAGTCGATGATTCCCGAAAGCACGTTGTCCTTGGCATTGATGCGGCCATCGCCATTGAAATCGGCGATCGACAAGATGGCTTCGATGGCCGATGCCAGAGCGTAATCGGCCGAGTAACGTCCGGTGGGAATGACCCCGTCGCTTAATTTGCGCGCATCGCGGCCCGCCAACAGGCTCAGGTATTCGTTGATGCCGCGGTTGGCCACGTAGATCTTGTCCTTGATGGAATCGGGCTCGCTCAGGAACGGGATGCTTTTGCCGTCATTTTTCTGGAACGATTGCATCAGCTGGAACATATTGATGTGCTGCAACAGCAGCCGGCATTTCGCGGCCCCGTAGTAGCCCTCGGACTTGGAGGAGTCTTCCGCGATGGCAGCCCGGAATTC
>JAHFCH010000063.1:0-12423 GCA_023249635.1 Fibrobacterota bacterium | reverse complement strand
TCCGGTGTATTTGGCCTTCTGCAACAGGAGCTGCCCTTCCAGGATATGCTCGTCGGCCGTATCCGCGGAGGTACCTACGGTTTCCTTGTATAGATTGCAGCCCAGGGAGAACAGGGACCAAAGCAAAGCCGCGGCCGCCAATGCGGGCCGCGTCAGGAGACGTCGGTTCATGCAGGTTATTTTAGCACGCCCGGCAATCTGCGGGCAACAGGCATCGAACCGCCTTGAACCGGCCTCGGCCGGCATGGATCAGGGCGCCAAAACCATATGATGGATGAGGTAACCGGGTTCGCGCGCAAGCAGGGAGACCTTCTCGAAACGCCTGCGGGCGGGTTCGGCGTAGTCGAGGAACTGGTTGGCGACCAGATAAGCCTCGCCGCCAGGCCGGAGATTGCGCGCTATGGCCTCGATGACCCGCCCCGGAAGGGAATAATCGGTTTCGCCGTCTGCATGGAAGGGCGGATTGGAAAACACCACGTCGAACCCTCCGGGGGCACCGGCCGCGAGGTCGGCGCACAGGATTTTCCCGGGTACTCCCGCCGCCGTGAAATTCCGCTCCGCGCAGGCGAGGGCGATGGCGCTGTTATCAGTCGCGAGCACCGAAGCGGCGCCGAGCGCAAAAGCGGCCAGGGAAATGGCACCGCTCCCGCAACCCAGATCCAGGACCGTGCGGCCGGTGCAATCCGGGAGATGGCGTCCGAGCAAGGCCGTTCCCGGGTCGGTGCCGCGGTAGGCGAAGATGCCGGGTTTGGTGGCGTAAGCGACCGATCCTCCGGGGTAGGCGAGGGTATGGCTCAGGCTTTGGTAATAGTGTGGATCCTCCGGCGGGGAAACGGGTTGCGCGGATTGCTTACGCATGCGCAGGAGCCGGCAGGAGGATTTGATGGCCAAAAGGTTCAGGTCGCCGAAATGCGCCTCGGCGCGTTTGGCGAAGCTTTTGATGCCTTCCTGGTTGGCGCCCGCCACCAGCAATTCGCCACCGGGTTTGAGCAGGCGGAACGCTTCCATGAGTACGGAATTCACCTGGGCGGTTCCCCGCGCAAGGCGGAAAACCACGCGATCGAAATGTCCGGCCGGGAACCGGTGTACGGGCAGCAAATCTTCCGCCCCGCCTTCCCGTTCCGCGCAGGGGAAGTCGCCTAACAGACAGACAACCTTTCCCTGCACCAATGCGGCCGCGCCCAAGGACGCGTCATGGTCGGGTTGCGTCGTATCATGCAAGAAGCATTCGCGGTAGGCCGCGGCATGGGCCGCAAGAATGGGCGCATCCGCGCCGGTCCCCAGCAGGAGTACCCGTTCCCCGCCGGTTAAGGGGGCGGATGCGAGCAGCCGCAGAGCGGGATCGCCCATCATCCTTTATACCCCAGGGCATCCGTTTCCACGGAGGAAAGGAAGCGCCATTGCCCCGGCAACAAGGAGGCTTCCAGGCCCACGGGTCCGATGCTGACGCGGTGGATCGTTTCCACGCGGTTGCCGACGGCGGCGAACATCCTTTTTACTTGGTGGTATCGACCTTCCGAGATCGTCATCCGGCACAGGCGCTCTTCAAGTCGTTCCACCTGCGCGGGACCCGTCGGCCCTTCGTCGCCGCGTAACTCCACCCCCGCGGCCAGGCGCGTCATCTGCTCCGTGGACAGGGGATGCTTGAGGCCTACCTGGTAGGTTTTGGGCACGTGGCGGCGCGGCGAAGTGAGATGGTGGATGAACCCGCCGGCATCACTCAGGAAAAGGAGTCCCGTGGTATCCGCATCCAGGCGGCCTACCGCTTCGAGACCGCGGTTGAGGAAAGCTTCCGGGAAAAAGGAGAAAACGCTTTGATGATGGGTGGGGGAATGGCTGCATTCGGTTTCCGCGGGCTTATGGAAGGCCAGGAACAGATTTTCCCGCCAAGGCATTTCCAGATCCCCTACGCGCAACCACGCGCCTTCCGGTTCGAAATCCGCCTCGGGATCGCGGGCCAATTCCCAGCGCATGGCGATTTCGGGCTGGTCCGGTCCCCCGATGGGAAGCGCATCGCCCAGGGCGCGGCCGGTAGCGACTTTGCCCGCGCGGATCAACCGCTGGCAATCCTTGCGCGATCCGAAACCCTGGGACGCCAGCGCCGCGGCCAGGGTGGCCTTCCGCTTAGGCATCGTCGGGGTCGGAGGGCGCCACGTCCCGTTCCTGGTCGGCATCGTAGGCGCTTGCCGCGGCCTTTTCGGGAACGCGGGTCCTTTCCAGGATAAGCAGTACGCGATCCTGGATGGTGTTGGGAATGCGGTAGGCATGGTTGCGGATGATCCGGTATTCGTCGCTTTGGAATTGCGCCACCTCTTCGGCCGCCTTGGGTCCCTTCATGAAAATGGCTTGGCCGCCCACGCCCAGGGCGCTCCCGAATCGCGGCAGCGTCTTTTCCACGGTTTCGAAGGCGCGGGTGATGGTGGCCGCGAAGGGCTGGGTGAGGCTGCGGGAAGTGACCTTGTGCCCGAATACGGTAATGTCCTTGAGCCCCAATTCGCGAATGACCATTTCCAGGAATTGCACGCGGCGCGGCCGCGGTTCCGCAAGTACGATGCGGGTGGAAGGGGACATCAGCTTGATCATCATCCCCGGGAAACCGGCGCCCGTACCCACGTCTACCAGGGGAGAAGGCCAGCGGCCTTTCATCAAGCCATGTAGGATCATGCAATCGGCGTAATGCCGCTGGGCGATGGTATCGAACCCGATCAGCCGGGTCAAATCCTGATCATGGTTGTGCTCGCGCAACAGCTGATGGTAGGCCCACAGTTGATCGAGCGTCTGCGGTTGCAGGTGTACCCCGTAACGCGCAAGCAACTGGCCCAGCGCCGGCTTGGAAGGTTTGATGGAAGGCGCGCCTCCCTGGGGCTTGCCATGGCGGAAAGCGCCCTGACCTCTTCCGGCCTGACCCTGCTGACGAGGTCCCTGGCTTTGCCCTCTGGGTCCTGCTCCGCGTCCGCCCTGGCCGCCTGGGCCGGGTCCGGATCCTTTGCCGGGATTCCTCCCCTTCATTTCGCCTCCTCGGGCCTATTGGTTTCGTACCCGAACAGGGTCGCGGACAATTCCAGCAAGGTCAGCATGTGCTGGCGGTAACGCGCGCGGAATTGCGAACCGGCATCCTGGCCAAGGCGTTCCTCGAAGCCCATGCGTTTGGCGAGCTTCTCGAGTTCTTCCGGCGATGCGGGCAATTCATGCCTTTGCTGCAGTCCTTGCAATTGCAGCACGTGTTCAATGCGCCGCAGGAAAATGTAAGCCTTGGACAGAAGATCATAATAGTTATGACTCAGCAGGCGGTAGCGGTACAGCCGGCCCATAACCGCCAGGGTGTTGCCCGAAATCAGTTCCGGCAGGGATTGGCCATGTAGGATCTGCAGGTATTGCACGTAGAATTCGATGGTGCGGATACCGCCGGGTCCTAACTTCACTTCCGTCGAAAGCCGGTTCTCCAGCTTAAGCTTGTCCAGGCCCTGTTGGCGTACCGCGCGCATGCTGGTTTCAATCTTACCGCGATTCGAGGGGGAGACCGCGATGGCTTGGGCCTGCCGGCATACCGCGCGTCCCAGGTCCAGGTTTCCCGCCACCGGTCTGGCTTTGAGCCAAGCTTGCAACTCCCATCCCGACGCCTCGCCGCGGAAGTAGCCCTCATAGCGCTCCGCGGTGGCGACCAGGGGTCCTTGGGCGCCGTAAGGCCTTAATTGGGTATCGACACGGAACATCTTCCCATGCGTGCCCGGCAGGGACAGCGCGCCGATGAAGCTGCGCGCCCAGGCTTCCAATTGGGAGCGGCCGGCCTCGGACACCCGCGTCGGGTCGGAAACGAAAACGATGTCGATGTCCGAACTGTAATTCAACTCGTTCCCGCCCAGCTTGCCCAACGCGATTACCGCCACCCCGTCGCGCCAGGCCAAGGCCTCGGCTTGGGCCATGGTCGCGCCGAATACCGATTCGATCAAGGCATTGGAAAGGTGGCTGATCTCCAAGGTGATGCGGGGGAGGGTCTCGCCGAGCCAGATGTCCCGCAGCGCGATGCGGAGATATTCCCGGTTCCGGTACCTACGCAGGCTATCAAGGGCCCCCTCGAAGCCTTCCGCTCCGGGGGACATCTCCATGATTTCGCGCCGGAATTCCGCCAATAGTTTGGGCTTCTCCAGGGCGCGGGCGTCACCCAGGTCCATCAGGTATTCGGGTTGCCGCACCAGGATGTTGGCCAGGTAATCGCTGTGCCCGAAAGCCTTGATGAGGATTTCGTTCAGGTAAGGATGATTCAGCAATTGCCGCACGAAGTAATCCGGATCCGGCACGGCTTCCAGGTATTGCCCGAGATGACGCAACACCGATTCCGGATCCGGGCTGGCGCGCAGCTTGGGCGCGGCCACTACCAACGCGGCGCTCAGGATACCTTTTTCCCGTACCGGCGCGAGCATGGATTGCACCAGCGCCGGCGCGGAAGGCGAATCCGCCAGACCCAGGCGGCGCAGCGCCTTGCGGAGCCTTTCCGGTGACGCGGTCGCATCCAGGAATGCGGCGGTCAAGCTCTCCTCGGCTTCCAGGCTTCCGGCTTGCGCAGGGCCGGCGCCCTGGAAGCGGAGCGCGAACAAGGCATGCACATCCCGCATGGCGTGGCCCAGATCCCAGTCCAACTGCGCTTCCGCGTCGTAGCGCGGAGTGGGGAGGTAACCCATGCGTTTCGCCAAGTATCCGAACGCCTCGCTTCCGCGGGCAGGCACCACCAAATCGCGGGAATGCCCGCGTACCATCCGCAAGGCGTTGATCAGGCGCCGCAGGAACACGTAGGCGCGGTACAGCATCTCGAATTCTCCCGGCTGCAGGATACCCTCTTCCAACAGGGCCTCCAGAACGGCTTCGGTATTGGAATCGCGCAGGGAGGGATGCTTGCGGCCGAACTGCAATTGCAGGAACTGGGCCGCGTACTCGACTTCAACCAGGCCCCCCGGGGAAAATTTGGCGTTGAGGCCTTTGGCCAAGACCTCCACTTGTTTGGCCCGCAATTCCAGGGTATGCGCCAGGGAAACCGGCGCGCCGCCGAACAAGAGCGCATCGCGCGCCGACATCACCTGCTCGCCGAATTCAAGATGGCCAGCCACCAGCCTCAGCTTGAGCAATGCCTGGCGCTCGTAATCCAGGGCGCCGCCGCCCGGTCGATAGTATTCCGCCCAGCTTTCCACTTGGGAAGCCATGGCCCCGCTGTCGCCGTGGGGCCGCAGCCTCAGGTCCAGTTCGAAAATACCTTCGGGCCGTGCCGTCACGCATTCCCGCATCTCCTGGAGCAAGCGGGAGAAGAATTCCGAATGGCTGACCGGTTGCGGCCCGCCTTCGGTTTCCCCGGCGGTTTCGTAGATCAATTGCACTTCCAGATCCGAAGCATACCCGAGTTCGCGTCCGCCTAGTTTGCCCTGGGCGAACAGACCGTAATGGCAGGGATCCTTGCCCCGGCGGGGCTCGCCATGCTCGCGTACCAGTTTGCCATACGCCAACGTGAGCGCGGTTTGCAGCACCGCTTCCGCCAGCGCGCTGATTTCGGCCGAGAATTCCTGCAAAGTCTGGTGCGGGTAGATCAACTGTACCGCTTCAAGGCGGAACAATTGCGAATCCTTGAACCGGTTCAAAGCCGCGACCCGGCCGGCATGGCCCGATTCCTTGTCCATGGCTTCGCGCAGGCGCGCTTCCAGTTCCCGACGGGGCGTGGCCCGTTTCTCTTCGTCCAGCCGCTGTAGCAGGGAGGTTACCTCGGCGAGGGGAAGCCTGGTCATCTCCTCCCACAAATGGGTGCCCGCACCCAGGATTTTCGCCAGCGAGGAAAGGAAGGTGGCGTCTTCCAGGGCGGGAAGATCCGGCGTTCCCGCCGAACGTTCCATCAGCGCGTCGATGAAGACGTTGAAGGCCTGCACCGCGGCCGGATAGTCGGAAGCCTGGGGCAAGGCGGAAATGAACCGCTCCATGAGGATGATGGCGACCTTGATACGTTCCAGGGCCTGGGGATCATGGATGGGCCGGCCCAATTCGTCGGCGATATGGATGCGATCCTCGAACCGGCGTCCTTCGGATCGGGTCAGCAACTTCTGGATGGAAACGCCCTGCATGGCCAAGGCATTGCTGAGCGAGAACAGCAAGGCTTTGCTGTCGGTACCGCGCACGGTGAGGATGGCATGCCGTTCGTCGGCTTCGGCCAGGATTTCCAGGGGCTCCCGCCCGCCCACGGCTTCACCACCGCTGGCTCGCGCAACGCTTTTACGGCTGAGATAGGCGCCGATGCGCCGGTACAGATCATGCCTGAGGGCATCGGTTTCCCGCGCGCGCAAGAGCTTGATCATACCGAGCAAATCGGATTTCAGGGTCGCGAGGAAATCCGGAGGCTGAACCACGCCTTCCGGCGATTCAAGCACGAGATAGTCGATGATTTTTCCCGGCGCGGGAGGAACGGTTTCCCGGAAGGGATCCTTGCCCGCATCCGGCGCGGCCTCGGGAGCGTAGCTGAAGACCTTCCCGGCGCGGATATCCAAATCGTGGCTGGCGAGTACGCCCGATAATGCCGCGAAAAATCCCGGCAAATCCTCGCCCACTACGGTCAGGCCGAAGCTGCGATCGTGTACGGGAGTGAAATCTATAGCGAAGCCATCGGTTTTACCCAGGCCAACGATGCGGGAGAGATGCGATTCGATCTCGGCCAGGCTGAATTCGTTGAAATAGTCCGAATCCAGGCGGCGAAGATGCTCTTCCACCCGTTCCCGGGGGAAACCCGCCGGATTCGCGAGAACCAGCTCCTTTTTCCGGTCGGGAGTGGATGGCTCCATGGGGGCCCAAAAATAGAAACAAACGGGGATGGAACGAAAAAGGGCCCCCGTTTCCAGGAGCCCCTTGTGTCAAAGCCATGACCATGATAAAAGCGAGGCGCGTGGAGTTCGCTTTGCGAACTCCAGAGCGCCGGAGCCATTATCCGTTGTAGTAGAGCTCGAACTCGTAGGGGTTCGGGCGAAGCTTCATCGGCTCGATTTCGTTCGCCTTACGGTACGAGGTGTAAGCCTCGATCATGTCGGCATCGAAAACGTCGCCGGCCAGCGCCCATTCCTTGTCGGCTTCGAAAGCGGCATGGGCCTCTTCGAGGTTCTTCGACGTGGAAGGAATGTGCGCCAGTTCTTCGGGCGGCAGCTCGTAGATGTTCTTGTTCGCGGGAGAACCCGGATCGATCTGCTTCTTGATACCGTCGACCATGGCCATCACCATCGCGGCGAAGGTCAGGTAGGCCGAGCCGGAGGAATCCGGGCAGCGGAACTCGAAGCGGCGAGCCTTGTCGCCGTTCACGTGCGGAATGCGTATGGAGCAAGAACGGTTGGTCGCGGAATAAGCCAGGTTCACCGGGGCCTCGTAGCCCGGTACCAGGCGGCGGTAGCTGTTCACCGAGGCGTTCGAGAACACCTGGATGGACTTGCCATGCTTGATGATGCCGCCGATGGCGTGCAACGCGGTCTTCGACATGTTGGCGTACCCGTCGCCGGCGAAGAGGTTCTTGCCCTCTTTCCAGACCGAGGTATGCACGTGCATGCCGGAACCGTTGTCGCCCCACATGGGCTTGGGCATGAAGGTCGCCGTCTTGCCGTACTTGGCGGCGGTGTTCTTCACGACGTACTTCAGCTTATGTACCTGGTCGCCAGCGACGACCACGTTGCCGAACTTCACACCAATCTCGCACTGGCCCGTGGCCACTTCGTGATGGTGGATTTCCGGGACCAAGCCCATCTTGATGAGGTTGGTGACCATCTCGTTGCGGAGATCGGTCATGGTGTCCTGCGGGGCTACGGGAGCGTAGCCGCCCTTGAACGGGACCTTGTAGCCCAGGGCGCCGGCATCGTTGCTGGTCCAGGGGCCTTCGTTGGTCTTGATGAGGTAGGTACCGGTGCGGGGAGTGCTTTCCCACTGGATGCCGTCGAACACGAAGAACTCGGGTTCCGGTCCCATGAACGCCATATCGCCGATGCCGGTGGACTTCAGGTATTCCAGGGCCTTCTTGGCGATCGAACGCGGGTCGCGATTGTAGGGCTGACCGGTCCGGGGTTCGATGATGTCGCAGTACATGCCGATGGTCGGCGCGGAAATGAAGGGATCCAGGTAGGCCGACGCGGGGTCGGGCTTCATGATCATATCAGAGGCTTCGATGCCTTTCCAACCGCGGATGGAAGATCCGTCGAAGGCCATGCCTATCTTGAACATCTCATCGTCCAAGCGGCTCACCGGAAAGGTGAAATGCTGCAATTGTCCGAACATATCTCCGAACAGCAGGTCTACGAATTGGACGTTGTTGTCCTTGGCAAGTTTCATGACTTCGGCGGGGGTCATATCGTCTTCTCATCCTCCTGATGATGGTGATCCGGACCTGAAAAAGGGCCGGTTTTTCAAAATTGACTAGGGGAAAGTAGCAAAAAGATTTTCAGGAATATGGCTGCCAATCCTTGACAATAGCTCGCTTAATCTGACAATCGGCGGCGTTTGTCACTTTTTGGCCTTCATTTACCCGGTGACGTTTTGGGGTGAATCGAAATTGTTAACTCCGAATTCGTCCTTTTTGCGTCTTTAACCTCCCAAACCCCGTCCCTAGCTAGGGGTATGTACGGTAGCAAAGCTAGAGTTGTGCCAACGAGCCGTAGGCTCGTTCCTTCGTAGACAATTCTTCGGTTGGGGCTGGGTCAACTCGGGAGAGGTTTAAGGTCTAAGGTTTAAGGTGGGAAAAGATCCATGCATGGTAATGGATTTTTCCTTAGACCTTAAACCTTAAACCTTTGGGCCCGGGCTTCTGCCTTCGGCCTTAAACCTTTGGGCTCGGGCTTCCGCCTTCGGCCTTAAACCTTCTTCTCCCCGAAGTCTTGAAACAGCCTGCTCGCCTGCGGCTCGCGCTGTTGGGTGTACTTGCCTTTGTAGAAGGTGATTTCGCCTTCGGGGCGCATGAAGTAGACTTGGCCAATGCGTACGTCCGGATAGACGCGGATGGGGTGGACGACTTCGATTTCAAGGGTCCAGGTGGGGAATTGGCAGACGAGTTTGCCGGTGGGGTCGGGGAGATAGCCCCAGCCCACGTCGCCGAATCCGGCGGTGATGTGCGTGTTGATCCCCAGGCGGCCGATGGAGCTGCGGCCTTCGAACATGGGGACGAATCGGTTGCTGGTCGCGGTCTCGTTGCTGCAGCCCAGATAAAGCATGCCCGGCTCGAGCACCAAGCCCTCGTCCGGAATGACCAGGGTACGGGTGGGGTTTTCCAGTTTCATGTCCAGAGCTGCCCCGGGGGGCAGATCGTAGACCAAGAGCTTGCGGTTGAGGGAAACGTCGTAAGAGTTGGGACCGAGATTGGCGGGAATGAAAGGGGCGATGTCGATGGTGCCCGCTTCCATCTGCTTCAGGATTTCCTTGCCCGTGAGTACCATGCTCTCTCCCTCGGCCGCTTTGCGCTAAAGGTATAAAATTGCCCTCCCGCTTTGCCGAAGCCGCTCGGTCAGCTAACTTGTGTCCATGTATCGGGCCATGGGCGCGTGGGCGCTGTTTCTATGCGCTGCTCATGCGGCCTACGCGGGGTGCGAAGCGCTCGAGCTGATCGGGCGCGGCGAGATGCGCGCAGGCGCGGGCCGGGAAATCCCCTTGTACCTTGCCATCCCCGATACCCTGGGTCCCATTGCGGTGCGTCCATTTCTCATGGCGCCGCCGGAAAAAGCCAAGGCCGCATTGGCGGGATCCGATTGGAGCGCGCATCCCCTTTCCAAGCCCGATGTGCATTTGCTCAAAGCCCTACGTGATTGGACGGAAGGCCGGCAGATGGAGGCCGGGGAGGCAATGGCGGCGTTGCTGCCTAAGGCATCCCCTCTCTCCAAATCGGTCCTACGCGCGGACAAGGCGCTTCTGCTCTACTCGGCCGGGTTCACCGATGATGCGGAGAAAGAGTGGAACGAGTTGGCGGGCTCCAATGGGGCGTGCAAGGATGCCGCACGGAAAAACCTGTATTCCTTTTACCTCGATCGCCGCAAGACGGAAAAAGCCCAGGCGCTTTGCGATCGTATCCTCGCGCTTGAGCCCAAGGACAGATGGGCCAATGATGCCAAGGCCTACCTGGTGCGTCTGGCGGTTTCCGACGAGGATTGGGAGCGCTTCCTCAAGGAAAAGTCCGATGGCCGTGATTCGCTTTTCGAAATGCAGATCGCTTATGGACGATTGCTGAAATCCCAAGGCCGCTTCGAGGAAGCGAAACGCTACTATAGCCGCGGTCTAGAAGGCGCCCCGCGCAACGGACCCGCGTGGTTGGATCTGGCCGAGGTGCATTACCGGCTCGGTTTGCCTTTCCTGGCCCAGACTTGCCTGATGAAATCCTTTGAAGCGGGCATCCGCGATCCGTACGTATTCGAATTGCTGGGGCGGGTGCTGGTGGATCTGACCCGTTACGCGGCAAAGGGCGAGGAGATGCGCGCGCTGGGATGGGGAATCGATTCGCTGTGGGCGGAACGGTGCTGGCGCATGGCCGAGGGGAATCTGGAAAGCGGATTTCCCCACGATCTCCAAAGCCGAAGCATGGCGCAATTGCTTTATCATCTGTACTGCCACAACCGGAAAACGGATGCCGCGCGGGAATTGCGGAAAGGTTTCTGGTTCCACTTCACGGGACCGGAAATTCCCAGGGAAGCCTGGTTGCATCCCCCCGTAGATACCAGTGAGTCGCCATGCTTAGCCCCGGAGACGTCCGGGTGCAGAACAGGGGGTAACCTGTTGCTCGCGGTACGCCTGGGATTTGTCGCCCATCCTCTCGCCGCGGCAGTCTTCGCTACGGATTTTTTCGAGCCATTTTAACACCCATTATTTGTACCTTTCGCCGCTGTCGGGTCCACCCATGGGGGAGGGACCCGGGTACAGGAGGCGGGACTTTGGGCATAGCAAGGCAATCCCTTTTACTCTGCGCAAGTCTGACCCTGTTTTGCGTCGGGGCTTCGGCGCGGGCCATGGTCAATTCCTGCCCCGAGGTGACCGGCAAAGCGGGCGATCTCGTCGTGTCCACGCCGGCCCTCAAGTACACGGTAACCAATTTCGATCCCAGCTGGTTCGATACCGACCATCCCGAGAACGCGCCCACACTTTTCACCCTGCTCATCAACAACGACTTCCGAAAATATTCCGGCAAGATGCGGTTACGGGTCCAAATCGTAGCAGATACTTCCCTGGGGCGCCACCCGGAAACCGGCATCATCGCCTTCGACCGCACTACCATCCCGCTCGACTCCGCCAGCATGGGTCTCATCATCCCTTCCCAGCAGGTGTTCGAACTGACCTGGGAAACCGGAGGACTCAGCTTCCAGAAAAGCCCCCTCTACGACGTCATCCTGGAGAAGCGGGCTGCGCCGGAAATGAATCTGACCTTCAAATTCAACCTCAATTGCGAAGACCAATCGGCGGCGCGTGCCGTAATCGCAACCATCCAATTGGGCGATGAGGGCCGGTTGCGCTACGTGAAAATGATCCAGGCCCTTTACCCGGGCACGAAAATCACCAATCCCACCCCGGTGCCGCTTTACACCGTGACCCCCATATTCAAGGTGGCCAGCGAACTCTTCAACCGTAAGGAGTTCGACTATCCCAGCGATGAGCCGAAAATCGAAATTTTCGTATATGAGCTTCCCACCGGGACCAATCCCAAGGATGCCATGGACGGATTGGAGTTCGCCAAGTTCGGCATCAATGACGAATCGCCCACCGCCTACCCGCCGCATCTACCCTTGTTGCAACCGGGTATGACCTACATCTGGCGGGCGCGCGCGAACCTGCGCGGCCCCACGTCCGACTACCTCTATTCCGATCCGCTTTACTTCAAGGTGGACGAGCGCTTGGAAGGCGGTTCCTCCATACCGGCTTCGGAGGTGAGCGATCTCAAGACCATCGAGGATCAGATCAAGTACGGCGACGATTATTCCAAACGCGTGATGGCCGCGCTCAAGATCATCCTGGCGGATAATTTCGAAATCTTCGATCTCTCGCGGGCGGGTAAAATCCCGGCCAAGGGGCAGATTCGCCTGAACGGCCATCCCTATACCCTCGAAGAACTCGAGCGGCTCGCACGGGAATTCCATCAGTCCAAGCAGTCGGTAACCCGGTTGAGGTTCCAATGAACTTCCGACCCGTATACCTGGCGGCCGGTATGGCGCTGGCCTTCGTCTTCGCGGCCCAGGCCGCGCCCTCGGCCCTGGGAGTGGTCAAGTATTCCAAGGGTAACGTGAAAGTGACCTCGGGCGAACCGGCGGCCACCACCGATTTGCAGGGCTCCACCCTGGTCCTGCAAGGATCCAAATTCGAATCCGGCGAGAACGGAAAGGCGGTCATCCGTTTGCTGCCGGATAATGCGCATATGGAAATCCGGCCCAATTCGGTGTACACGCTCAAACGGGT
>JAHFCH010000062.1 GCA_023249635.1 Fibrobacterota bacterium | reverse complement strand
AACGACGATAGATTCCTTCAAGGCGATCAGCCGTTCGCTTCCGGCCCCGGAATGCGCTTCCAGCGTATACGCTTTTCCGCTCGGGGCAGGCACGGTAAATCGTCCCGCGACGTCGCTGACCGATACCACCTCATGGATCGGGGACGCGCCGTTTACGCCGTCGACGGAATCCGGAAGGTAATCCGCAGGCAGCAGCGTCACCTGTGCGCCCGCCACCGGATGCCCTCCCTCGTCCAGGACACGGGCCGTTATGGCGTTCCCGCCCTGTGATCCCGTGCCGGCCAATCTTGACTGATCTTCAGTTTGGAAAAGGCAACCGGCCAGGCAAACCGCGAAGCCGATGGCCGCGAGGCCGAACCCGATGCGTCGTTTCATGACCGTTCCTTTTCGGGGTCCTCGGCAAGCGGGAACAATTGGAAATTCATCTGGCAGATCATACGCGAGGGGCTGGAATCCTCGATGACCGCGTTGAGCAGCTCCAGTTTGAATTCGCGTATCCGGCGCTTCAGATCTTGATAGCAAGCGGGCGATACGCCCAAGGTAAGCGTGCTGACTTCCCTCGTCTCCAGTGGGAATCGGTCGATGGATTCCCGCGCCAGCCGGAGCATCTCCCCGTTGTAGGCGCGCATGGCCAGGGATTTGACGTCGGATTCCGAGGTAATGATGGCGTCGCATTGGACCCACTTGCCTCGGGCATCCCGCCGGATCAATTCCAGGTGGGCCAAAAGTTCCAAGGAGGCTTTCGCCTGGGTGGAAGTGATCCTGGGGATGATGCGCGATGCGATCCATTCCGGATCATCCTGGAAATCCGGCAAAGTGATGAGCTCGCGGATGGCGCAATGGTACCACTTCGAATAGAACTCGTATTGTTCTTGATCAAGAGGCCTCAGGCGGGAGCGTTTCCTGGCCTTGGCGATTTCGGAAAAGTCGTCTTGCTTGCCTTCGGGATCCCGGTTATTCACGAAGCGCAGCAGCAGGGAAAAATATCCGGTTTCCTTGGGGTTCAATCCCATGGCCGCCGCGTATTTGCGCATGACCTTTTCGGTCAGGGCGCGACGTCCCGCGATGACGTCGTTCAATTGCCCGGCGGATACCTTCGACTTGGCCGCGAAAAACCGGTAGGAAAAATTCTTGCTCAACCGCTTTTGCGACGCGTAATAGTCGCGCAGGTATTTCTTGTAATCCGTATACAGGAATATGTTCGGCAGCAATCGTTTCACGCCCTCTTAATATCACGGGTCCGGCGGTTTCGTGAGGGGCGATTTTCATCACAAACCGATAAAAATGCGAACAAAAATCACTTTAAGTAATCTGAATACAGCTACTTACAGATTTATTGGAGCGCGAACGCTTTATTTTCCGCGAACGTTTACATACGCATATCGTTTGTTTTTGCTCATCATACCACTTGAATACTGCCCTTTTGTTCACTATCTTGTGGAGATTCTACCCTGTTCCAGGAGGACCATTGAGCGAGGAACAGCAGCCCTTCTCCTCGGACATCATCCTCTACTCCTCCCCAACGGGACAAACCCGCGTTGAAGTTTGGTATCAGGACGAAACCTTTTGGCTGACCCAGAAGCGCATGGCGGAGTTGTTCGGGGTTGAAATCAACACCATCAATTACCACCTCAAGGAGATTTTCAATTCCGGGGAATTGGCCATAGATTCAGTTATTCGAAAAATTCGAATAACTGCCGAGGATGGGAAAAACTACCTGACCAGCGTCTACCACCTCGACGCCATCATCGCCGTCGGCTACCGCGTCAATAGCTATCAGGCCACCCAGTTCCGCATCTGGGCCACGGGGACTCTGCGCGAATTCATCCTCAAGGGCTTCGTCCTCGATGATGCGCGCCTCAAGCAGGGCAGCCGCTTTGGGAAGGACTATTTCGACGAACTACTCGAACGCATCCGGGAGATCCGGGCCAGCGAACGGCGCTTCTACCTGAAGATTACCGACATATATGAGCAGTGCAGCATCGACTACGATAAGAAGGCCGAGGTGACTCAGACCTTCTTCAAGACGGTGCAGAACAAGTTGCATTGGGCCGTGACCAGGAAGACCGCCGCGGAGCTGATCGCCGAGCGTGCCAGCGCGGACAAACCCAATATGGGTTTGATGGCATGGAAAAACGCCCCGGACGGAAAAATCCTGTCCACCGATATCACGGTCGCCAATAACTACCTGGTGGAAAAGGAGATCAAGGAACTGGAACGCATCGTATCCATGTATCTCGACTATGCCGAGAATCAGGCCGCCCGGCAGATTCCCATGAAAATGGACGACTGGGTCGGTAAGCTAGACGGTTTTCTGCAGTTTAATGAATACGAGGTCCTGACGAATGCGGGCCAAATCAGCGCCGAGGTGGCGAGGCACTTGGCCGAGGCTCAGTTCGCGCGGTTTCGCGTTGATCAGGATAAGCGCTTCGAGAGTGATTTCGAGAAGGAAGCGAAGCGTCTCACGAGCCGGAAGAAAAAAAAGGATGGGGAAACCGACTGACCCCAATACCCAAGGGTTCAACTACGGACGAGGAGTTTCTGGCAATTTGGACTCTTTTCGAACTTTCTTTGCGAAATATCCTGAATTGGCCCAAACATTGGTTGAGGAGTTTGAAGACAATTGACCGGAACCCGAATTGAAAGTACAATCTAGACAGACTAGACAGATTTGAATACCCGGAGGTCGTATGGGATGGCAGCTTCAGGAAGCCAAGAACAAGTTTAGCGAGGTCGTTGATCAGGCCGTCAAAAACGGGCCTCAGGAAATAACCCGTCACGGGAAAAAAACGGCCGTGATCCTCTCCATGAAAGACTACCGCGCACTTATCGGTCGGAAAGGAAACTTAGCCGAGTTTTTCCACGACTCCCCTCTCGGCGAAATCCCCATTGAGCGGAACAAGGATCTTCCCAGGAGAGTGGATCTTTGAAATACCTGCTCGATACTTGTTTGGTCTCCGAGTTGGTCAGGAAAAAACCGAATCCGAGGGTTATGAAGTGGGTAGCGGATTGCGATGAAGACTTGACATTCCTGAGCGTGCTCACCTTGGGAGAGATTCAAAAGGGCATTTCCAAGCTGGATGACAAAAAAAGGCGATCCTCCTTGCAGATGTGGCTTGATTCCGATTTGCGCGTGCGGTTCGGGGATAGGATTCTCTCGATCACCCAAGATATCGCGCAAGCATGGGGAGTCCTGCAAGGCGAGGCGGAGGCCAAAGGTGCCGTACTTCCAACTATCGACGGATTGATTGGCGCAACGGCAATCACCCACAATTTGACGGTTGTGACAAGAAACGTAACCGATCTCGTTAAGACCGGCGCCAAAATCCTGAACCCGTGGGATTCCTGATTCAATTTCAAATCTAGATTTGCGGAAATAACCCCAGTAAGCAGTCAGAAGCGCAACAAAAAAGCCCGGCCTCTTTAGAGAACCGGGCTTTTCTGGTGGAGCCATGGAGAGTCGAACTCCAGACCTCTTGCATGCCATGCAAGCGCTCTACCAACTGAGCTATGACCCCAAGGCGGGGGTTAATTTAGCACAATTGCGGGGAAATTCAAGGTCGGCGGACCCCCGTAGATATTGGGTTTCCGGCGTTCCCGGAGCGTTTTCGGCGAGTCCGGGTCTTGTCTTGCGGCAAGCCCTGGGTAGCGCCGGGCTGCCCTTTAGAGTGCGCCCGAGGCGCCCATCTCCTTCTTATTTACCGGCTGCGGGCGTCGCTGCGGTCGAATCAGGCCAGAGTTGGTTGGCCTCCACCAGATAGGTATTGAGGGCCCCCATGGTCCGCAGGAACGGCATCAGTGAGTCGTAGGCGGGTTTGCCCTCGGCTGCGTAGACGTTGTGTTTTTCCAGGCGATCGCCATCGGTGCGGAAGACTTCGTTGCCTTGCTCGCGGGGGCGCTCGCCCAGGGGGCCATGGATGCGGAAGCTGCCATGCTGCAAGGTTCCCTGTTCGCCGCGGACGATATAGCTGAGGCTGTTGAGTCCGGTGGCGCGGCGCGCGAGGCTGTGGCCCAGGAAATGGTTGGGCGCGCGGATGCCGGCCAGATCGAGCACGGTGGGGCCGATGTCGAGTTGGCAGGCGGGGTAATCGTGCAAGGCCGCGGGGCCGAGCTTGGGCGCGGCGCCGGCGATGACGAAGGGGATCCATACCGATTCGCTGTAGAGCCCGTAGCCGATGGTGGAGGAGCCGTGTTCGGAAAGCGGGAAGCCATGATCGGCGAGGATGATGAAGACGGTGTTGGCGAACCAGGGCTCGCCGCGGATGGAGTCGAGGAAGGCGCCGATGGAGGCGTCGGTGTATTTCATGGTGGCGCGCATGCGTTCTTGCAGGCCGGCGCCGGGAGCCGCGGCGGGGACGCCGGGCTCGGGGTTGAAGGGGTAATGGTTGGTCTTGGTCATGGCGGTGAGCAGGAAGGGGCGGCCGGCCTTGAGGCTGTCCTTCATCCAATGGGCCATGTCGCCGAACATGGCGGCATCGGTCTCGCGCGCGCGATCGTAGCGCATGCCCTGGTACCATTGCCTCAGCCAGGGAACCTGCCCGTCCCAGGAAGGATCGGCGGCCGAGAAAAAACGCGTAAGGTAGCCGTGGCGGCCCAACTCTTCGGTGAAGGAGCGGTGGCGCAGGGTGGTGAAATCGTTGGCGATGTAACGCGTGGGATGTTGGAGGATGGAAAGGTGGACGCTCATGAGGGCGTTGATGGTTGGCAGGCCGGAACAGGCGAAGTTGGTCCAAGCATGGGCGCTGCCACGCGCCAGGCTGTCGAGGACGCGAGTGGGAGCGACCGAATCAGGAAGCCCGGCCAGGGCGCCGAAGGGACGCAAGTAACCCGCGTTGACACCGCGATGGGATTCCAACAGGATGAGGACGAAGTTGGGGGGAGCGGCATCGCTGCCGTCGCAGTCCTCGTCGATGCCGTTACCGGGAACGTCGCGGGCGCCTGCGAAGGCGCGGGGATCACCATCGTCGCAATCGACCGCGGGCAGGGCGCCGTCGCCGTCGCCATCGAGGGCGCAGCGGCCTGTGGGCAGGGAAGGTTGCGGGGCGCGGGCGGCGGCTTCGGCGCAGGCGCGCTCGAGGGGTTCCTTGTAGAAGGGATGGGATGTGTCGGGGAAGATCCAGCCGGGCTCGCCTTGTTCGGTCTGCCACTGGGTCTGGAATTCGCCGCCCAGGCGGGCCAGGGCGATGGGCGCGGGGGGCTTGCCGCGCTTTTGTTGCAAGCCTTCCATGAGGGTGGTCATGAAGGGGCGCAGCTTGAGCATGCGGAAGCCGCCGGTCCAGATGAAGTTGAGGAATACGTAGGCGATCACTGCCATGATGGCGGCTACCGCGACGGGACGACCCGGCCTTGCGCGCCCGGCCCAGGCGCGGCGACGCATCCAGGCGAAGATTGCGAAGGCGGCGGGGGCGCAGCCCAGGAAGAGGACGTAGGGCAGATAGCGCACCGATTCATCGGAGGCGATGAATTTGAGCAGCTCGCGGATGGAAGCGGCATTGCCGTACGTGGACATGAGGCCCAAATCCAGATGCATGCCCAGGAAGCGTTGGGTTTCCTGATCGAACAAGGTGAACAAGAGCAGCACGGCATGGAACAGCATGAGCGCGCCCAGGGCGCCGCGGGAAAGGGCGGCCTTGCCGAGAGCGCCGCCCGCCAGGGCCAGGATGAGGAATGGCAGGGACCAGCCGGTGATCCACAGCCAATCGATGCAGAAGGCGTGGAAGATGTACCAGTCGGGTTTGCCCACGAAGGGAAAGCCATAGGCGTCATTGCGGAATAGGACGAAGACGCGCAGTAACGCGTGGGTTATCCAGACGGACAGAAGCCATGCGAGGGCGGGATTGAGGCCGGAGCCGCCGCGTTCGCGCAGGGCGCGCAGGAGGTTCGTTTTCGGGGGCATAAGGAAGCAAAGATAGGTATCGCGAGGCCGGATTGTTACTTTTCGCGGGAAGCCAGGGAGGCTCGATGGCGGATGAGACGGGACCCGCGGAGGGCGCGGCAAACAAAGGTGACGAGGCCGAGGCGGGTTTCAACCAGGCGTTGATCAGGGGCAAGCAGCGCATCGCGGCCAAGGGCCGCGCAAGCGGACCCGGCCATGAGAAGCTGATGGCGGGAGGCCGTCCCGCCGATCGCGAAGTGGATGGCACCGGCGATGCCAATCGCCACGGCATGCCCAAGCTACCCCCCGGCCAACACGAAGTGAAGAATTGGCCCGTGCTCGATCTGGGGGTGCAACCCGCCATTCCCAAGGATATGTGGTCGCTGGAAATGCGCGGCTATATCGAGAAGCCGCAGGCCTTCGATTGGAATGCCTTCATGGCCCTGCCCCAGGTCGACGACGTTTCCGATTTCCATTGCGTGACCTCGTGGAGCCGCATGGACAATCATTGGCGCGGGGTGCGCTTCAGCACTTTGGTCGCGCTGGCCATGCCCAAGGCGGAAACCACCCACGTGAACATCAAGGCCTACGACGGCTATTCCACCAACCTGCCGTTGGCGGAATGCATGGACGACGACGTACTGCTGGTGCATACCTGGGAAGGCATCGATCTGCCGCGGGAGCATGGCGGGCCGGTGCGCATGATAACGCCGCGCAAGTACGCGTGGAAGGGCGCGAAGTGGATCAAGGAGATCCTTTTCCTGCCCAAGGACATCCTGGGTTTCTGGGAGCTGCGGGGCTACAGCAATTCGGCGGAGCCCTGGTTCAACGACCGCTACTCGTGACGCTTAGGGCGCGAAGCGCGCCCGCCAAACGCCATTGCCCATCTGTTCGGGCAGCCTGAGCCGGCCCTCCCCTGCCGCCGACGCGCGCCGGTAGCCCCACACCCGCCGGCCTTGGATATCGAAAAACTCCGCACCGCGATACCCGGCCGGTAGCGAGATCGATCCCTGTGCCCACGCGGGCGCTCCCCTTCCGATCCATATCGACACTTGCGCAGGTCCGAAGGGCTGATAACACGAGTTGTCGAAGGCCGGGTCGTTGAACTCCACGCGGTACAGGCCGGAGGCCTTGTCGGTATACCCGTTCGAGCTGAAGCGGGCCAGGTAGAGCGAGCCTTCGTACTGGCCCGCGGGCGCGAACTGGGCGTCGATGTAGCTCGCGACGGGCAGTCCGGCAGGGGCGAAATCGGAAACCCCGGCGGCACCCGCGGGGATTGATCCAGAAGGGTATTCCAGAGTGAGGAACTTCGTTAAGCGGCGCGACCATTCCATGAAGAACACCTTGCCTTCGTAGTAAGCCGGGAAGCGGACCTTGGAGGCGCTGGCGGGATTGAAGCGGTACATGGGCCCGCTGATGGCGGTCTCGGGCTGATGCAGCGGATTGAAGCGGGTATCGTCGTCGCTACTGTTGCCGCTGGAATAGGCGATGAGGGCGGGCCGCGCGGGCGGCAATTCGCGCCGGCCGGTGTTGCGGGGCGAATCATTTACCGGCGCCGCGCAATCGTACTTGCGGGTGAAGTCGGGCGGGATGCCGTAGGCCACGTTGTACCCGTTGCAGTAGGGATGGCCGTAGTTGCCCGGGGACATGGCCAGGTTCCATTCGTCGTGGCCGGCCGGTCCGCGCGCGGCGCTGCTCGATCCCGCATCGGGCCCCACGTCGGCCCAGAACACCCACCCCGTAACGCCGTCGATACGGGCGCTGAACGGGTTGCGGCAGCCCATGGCGTAGATTTCGGGCCTGGTGTTCGCCGAGGCCGGGAACAGATTCCCGGACGGGATCGCGTACGTGCCGCCGATCCCGGGCGCGGGGGTCTTGTCGTCCGCGAACGGGATGGGCTTGATGCGCAGGATCTTGCCGCGCAGATCATTGGTGTTGGCCGAGGTGCGCTGGGCGTCCCCGGCTGCCAGGGCCGGATTCACGGGCCCGTAGCCGGCGTTGGCTTCGTCATGGGGATTGGTGTTGTCGGCCGTGCCGATTACCAGGGTGCCATCCGGAGCGAAGGCCAGGCCGCCGGTGGCGTGATTGTTGTTGTCGCGGGCGCGCGCGAACCGGAGGATCACCTTTTTGGCGGTGAGTTTGTCATCGGCATCCACGGTGAAACGCGCCAGTTCGCTGGCGCGCTCGGGGCAATCCAGGCCGCAGGGATCGGAATACATGGCGTAGAGCCAATGGGTGGCCGCGAAGTCCGGGGCCAGGGCGATGCCGACCAGCCCTTCGCCCGCCGCCCAGTAGGTGGGGATTTTGCCCGCCAGTTTGGTTTGGTTGGCTGTGCCCGTGTACACGCGCACTTCGCCGGTTTGCAGCTTGGCCAGGAACACCCGGCCATCGGGCGCCACTGCGATCTGCACCACGCCTTCATCGCCGTCCGTCAATGCCCCTTCTCCCGGCGCGACGAGCGTCACGACGCGGAATTTGGACATGGGCGGTTCGACCTTGCATTGGGCGGCGACCCATACGGAAGCGCAGCCGATGAAAAATGCGGTCACGCGCGATCGGATCATCGCCTCCCCCTTGCGGTATAACCCCCAAGACCAATATGGGCCCGGTAAGGGGGCGGGAGTCGCAGCTATTCCGGTTGGATTTGGAGTTCGGAGGGAGGCTGCCTAGGGGATTTTTTCGTACTCGGAATCACGCTCGACGGGAATTCGGCCCCGGGAGCGGATGATACGCCCCAATTCGCCGCTCGTCACGGCCGGATGCGCCATGCCGCCCGCCATCGAGTAGATGCGCGTGGTATCGTCCACGGTACCGTCCAGGTCGTCCACGCCGAAATCGAGGGACTGGGCCGCGAGATCAAGGCCCAGCATCACCCAATACGCCTTAAGATGCGGGATATTGTCCAGGAACAGGCGGGCCACCGCATAGTTGCGCAAGTCCTCGGCGGCGGGCACCTCGGGCAGATGGCTCAGCGCGTTCGACTCATTGCGGTAGCGCAGGGGGATGAAGGCCTTGAAACCGCCGGTGCGATCCTGCAGGTCGCGCAAGCGCAGCATGTGGTCGATACGGTGGGCGTAACTTTCGACATGACCATAAAGCATGGTGGCGTTGGAAAGCAAACCCAGCTTGTGCGCGGCTTCGTGCACTTCGATCCAGGTATGCGCCGGGGCTTTGCCGCCCGCGATCTTGCGCCTCACCTCGGGATCGAAAATCTCCGCGCCGCCGCCGGGCAAGGAATCCAGGCCCGCCCGCTTCAACCGGCCCAGGGCCTCTTCCAGGCTCACTCCGCTCTTCTTGGCGAAGTAGGTGATCTCCACGGCGGTAAACGCCTTCACGTGCAACTCCGGCCGCTGCTCCTTCACGAAGGCGCACAAGGCCTCGCCGTACTCGACGCCGCGATCGGGATGCACGCCGCCGGTGATATGGATTTCCGTGAGGCTGCCGACGGGATACGCATCCAGCTTCTTTTTCAGATCCTCGAAGGAATAGTCCCAGGCCCCTTCGGCCTCCGTGGCCTTGGGCGGCCGGTAGAAGGCGCAGAATTTGCATGCGTACACGCACTTGTTGGTCGGTTCAAAATGGATATTGCGGTTGAAGTACGCTTCTTCACCGTGCCGCGAGCGCCGGACCGCGTCCGCACGATCGCGCAGCCATTCCAGGGGCGCCTTTTCGTAGAGGTATAAACCGTCCTCCGGGGAAAGGCGTTCGCCCCGCACCAATTTCGCCCCGATCGATTCCAAATCCATCCTTCCAATTTATGAAATCCCCCGGACCCTGCCTTATCCGCGCCCTCGGGCAGCCTGTTCCAGCCCGTTAAGCCCAAGTTGGCCCTAAACTAAGGATGGGTTATACTTACTCCTCTCCCCGGAACCCTCCGGGGCAGGAAGGGACCCATGCCAGCCACAGTCGAAGAAATCACCATGAATTACGAGGAAGAGGGCGTTCAGCTCGTCAAGGAACTGGCGAAAGAGGTCCTCACCAAGGGCAGCTGGACCACCATCATGTTCAAGTACCAGGATTTGGACAAGGCCTCGGGAACCTTCAAGACCACCAAGATTTCCATCCGCCGGTACCAGAAGCAGAACGGCGAGTACAAGCAGAAGAGCAAGTTCAACATCTCGTCCATCGCCCAGGGCAAGAAGGTCCTGGAAGTCTTGCAGAAATGGACGGATGGCGAAGCGGACGGCGCGGACGCCGGCGGCGAGGACTAACCGTCTTTGTTGAAAGTCGATTGGGCCGATGACGGCCCCATTCCCGCTCCCCGCCCCAAGGACCTCGTCGCGCTCTGCGTCCGGGTCTTGCGGGCCGAGCTCCCCAAAGCCTCGCAAAAGGGCTCGGTCAATCTGGTCTTCTGCGACAATGCCCATGTCCGCTCCCTGAACAAGCGCTATCGCAAGCTCGACAAAGTGACGGACGTGCTTTCCTTCATTTATGGGGAGGATGACGAGGAAGAGGACGTGTTCGGCGAGATCTACATCGCCACCGCTAAAGCCAAGTCGCAGGCGCCCCGTTGGAAAAACACCTTTTACCAAGAGTTACGCCGCCTGGTCGTGCATGGATCCTTGCATTTGGCGGGTTTTGACCACATGACCGCGCCCGAACGGAAGGCGATGCGGGCGCTCGAAGACAGATATCTGGCCCTCAAATGAGTTATATTTGACCCTGTGGGCCTGCTCAAGTCCAGACAACCCCGGTAAATTGTGGACGTCACCTCCCCCCTGCAAACATTCCTGATTTTCCTCCTTTCGGCCGGCCTATCCGGAATCCTTTCCGGCGTCAAAACCGTAATCGGGTTCTTCCATGGGCAGAATTCGGATCATACCCTCAATGGGGATTCGGCCGGAACCCAGGCCATCATCGCCCGCAGCCACGTACTGTGGAACAAACCCGGCTTTTTCGAATCCATCAGCATCGGACGCTTCTTCCTGGACGGCGCGGCCATCCTGTCCCTGACCCATTACCTGTCCTTCCTCTTTTCCGAATCCAGCCGCGTCACCCTGGGCCTCATCAGCATCCTCTTCTCCTTTACCATCTCCCATTGGCTTTTCCCCATCCTGGCCCAGGCCTTCTCTCCGTCACTGGGCAAATGGTCGCTACGGGTCTACAAGGTGTACGGCTTCTTCTTCATGGGCAAGCTGGGCGAATGGATGTTCCAGGCCCATGACGTGGCTTTGCGCAAGCTGGGCATCGATCCCAAGCTCTCCTTCCTGGGCGAGGCCAACGTGACCAAGGTGGCGCCCACCATCGACGATGAGAATCCCGACCGCAGCGGCCTGCAGGACGATGAGAAGGAGATGATCCGCAGCATCTTCGATTTGCGCGAGACCCAGGTGAAGGAAATCATGACCCCGCGGGTGGACATCGCTTCCCTGGAACTGGGTTCCACCTTCCGCCAGGTGCGGGACCTGATCGCGGAGGAGAAGAATTCGCGCATTCCCGTGTATAAGGAAAGCATCGACAATATCCAGGGCATTTTGCACACCATGGATCTGATGAGCCTGCAGGACGAGATCCGCGGGCCGGGATTCAAGCTGCAGGACATATTGCGCGAGGCCTATTTCGTGCCGCGCACCAAGAAGATCGGCGAGCTGTTGCGCGAGTTCCGCCTCAAGCACATCCACATGGCCATCGTCGTGGACGAATACGGCGGCACCGCCGGCCTCATCACCCTGGAAGACATCCTGGAAGAGATCGTGGGCGAGATCCACGATGAAGACGAAACCGAAACCTTCCGCATCCGCAAGATCGAGGATGGCGTCTATATCATCGATCCCATCGTCTCCCTTTCCGACTTGAACGGCGAGCTCTCCTTAAGCCTGGGCCCTGAGGATGCGGGCATCCACATCGACACCCTGGGCGGCTTTATCCTCTTCGTGCACGGCAAGGTGCCGGAAAAAGGGGACACCATCCGCTTCAAGGACTATACGTTCGAGGTGATGGAGATGGAGGGTCAGAAGATGGAAAAGGTCAGGATGACCTTGCCGACGTTGGTGAAGGCGTGAAGGAAAGGTTTAAGGTTTAAGGTCTAAGGGAATGCATTCGCGCATTTTCCACCCCTTAAACCTTAGACCTTAAACCCTCTTGCGGGCACCCGTTTCCCCTAAATCCTGCCGCGCATGTTGTTGATGTTCCGCAGCAAATCATCGTTGTAGAAATCGAGGATGGGAAGCTTGTCGAGTACTTCGGCGCCACGGCCGAGGGTGCCGGCATTCTCTTGGATCACCTGGATGAGCCTGTGCACGGAATGATGCAGATCGAGCAGGGAGTCTTCCAGATTGGTCGCATTTTCCGTATGCATCGAGGCTCCATTTCCGGCTAAAAAGCAGAAGGCCGAAAGTAATTCACTTCAACCGGGGTTCCAAGACGGACACCGGAATCCCATTGCAATCATGGCCTTAGCGGGCTCAAAACGGGCGCGAAACTCCGACAAAAATCCAAGGAACGGTAAACCCGGAATTACCGGATAGGGGGCCGTCCCTAGGGGAAATTTCCGGCAGGGCCGCCCTGGCCTTGCGGCGCAGGGGCGGTCCTGGAACCGGTATTACGCTTTCGGACCGTTAGGCCCTTAAGCGCAGGAACTGGCGACGGCCGCGGAAATTGAACCCCACTGCCGGCAGGCTCCCCAGCTTTTCGCGCTGCGCCTTTTCCTTGCGCTCGCGAATCTGGTTCTGGCGACCCAGCCAAGCCATCCATTCCAGCATATCCGCATTGGCCTTCTCCAGGGTCGTGAATACGTAGCCCGGGAAGAAAAGCTTCTTGAGGATCTTACCGGGACGCTTCAGGCGCCCCTTCATCCACGGCGCGAAGGCCGGGGTGGGTTGGGCGGCGTAGCCGTAATGATGGCCGCAATCGACGATGGGCAGATGGAAGGGGAATCCCCCCACCAGGCGCCGCATGGTCGGGCTTTCCTGCGGGTCGTAGAACACGCCGGCGGGCACCCCGCCGAAGAACTCGAACGCGTTCTGATGGCATTGCAGGAAACTGCCCATGTCGCTGCCTTCGATCAACTCGGCATAGAAGCGGCCCGAATGGCCGAGCACCATGGTAAAGACATGCGCCTTCACCTCGCTGTCCGGTCCCTTCAGCAGGATCTTCGCCATCTCCACCTGCGCGTGCGGCGCGTCGACGGAGCCGAATAGCGATCCTGCCTGCCGGCCGAGCTCGCGGCGGAAGGCGTGGATCTTCTTCTTGACCAGATCATAACTTCCCGAATACTCCCGCTCCTTGAGCGTGAGGTAGAAGTCCTTGATCTTGGCCCGCGGCTGATCCTCGACCATGCGCAACAGCAGCTTCAGATGGGGCCCGAGCTTGCCGCGCCCCTCTTCCGCATCGCCGATGTCCGACAAGTACGCCAACGCGTTGCCGTGATCCGGACGGATAGCATGCGCCAGCCCCACCGAGGGATGCGAATGCAATGCCAATCCATGCAGCGGCGAGAGCGCGGGCGGTATGCCGAGCAGCGAAATGGGGGAAGACGCCAAAGGCATCGTCGATGCCATTGGCATCGATCCCTCCGCCACAGCGGTAGAAGATCCGGCGGCATGTGCCGTCAGTCTTTCGCTATCTAATTGTCCGGGAAGTTTCCATTCTCTGATGATAGGGTTTGCGATTTTCTCTCGAGTCGATAGGTTATGCACCCCGACTTCCTTTCTCCCCTCCTGGAGAAACCGTATCCAACGCAAACCCCTCTGCGGATGGATCCGATCGCCTCCCTTTTTTTGGGAGGCTTTTCCCAATTTAAAGTGTTTTTCCCGAATTGGCGGGAGGAAATGTCGCGAACCCTAAAAAAATCCGCCGGGAACCGTATGAAAACCCGACATCAGGGCTACTTTGGCCGAATTTTGGGAAAACTTAGCGGCCGATTACGCCCACCCTACCAGGAGAGTATGACCTTTCCGGCTTGGCCGGAATGGGCGGTAGTGAAGGCTTGTTGGAACTGATCCATGGGGAACCGGTGCGTGATCACGGGACTGATATCCAGACCCGATTGCAACATGGCTGTCATCTTATACCAGGTCTCGAACATCTCGCGGCCGTAGATGCCTTTGAGCACCAGGCCTTTGAAAATCACCTGGCTCCAGGCGATGGCCACATCGTCGGGAAGGATTCCGAGCATGGCGATCTTGCCGCCGTGATTCATGTGCGAGACCATATCCATGAAAGCCTTGCCGTTGCCGGACATCTCAAGCCCCACATCGAAGCCTTCCACCATGTGCAGTTCGGCCATGGCCGCGTCGAGCGCGCCCGGCCCGGCCAGTACCGCCTTGGCCCCCAGTTTTTCCGCCAGGGACAACCGGAAGGGATTCACGTCGGTAACCACTACGTTACGGGCGCCCACGTGGCGGGCCACGGCGGCCGCCATCAGGCCGATGGGCCCCGCGCCGGTCACGAGCACGTCCTCGCCCACCAGGTCGAAGGAGAGCGCGGTATGCACGGCGTTCCCCAGCGGATCGAGCACGCTGGCGATCTCGTCCGGGATGGAATCCGGGATGGGGAATACGTTGACGGAGGGCAGGGAAAGGAATTCGGAGAAGGCGCCCGGGCGATTCACGCCTACGCCTTCGGTATTGCGGCACAGATGGCGGCGGCCCGCGCGGCAATTGCGGCAATGTCCGCAGGTAATGTGCCCTTCGCCCGAAACGCGATCGCCGACCTTGAGGCCCTTTACCTCGCGACCCAGGCTTTCCACCACGCCGTAGAACTCATGGCCGACGGGCATGGGCACGGGAATGGTTTTGCGCGCCCATTCGTCCCAGCTATGGATATGCAGATCGGTGCCGCAAATGGCGGCCTTGCGCACTTTGATGATCACGTCGTTAGGCCCGCATTCGGGCTTAGGCCACTCGAGCAGGCTGATGCCGGGTTCCGATTTTTCCTTGCCCAACGCCTTCATACTTCGCCTTTCCAAGTGATAACCCCCGCCGCGCGCCCGGCCTTGCGGAAGGCCTCCAACGCTTGATCCAATTGCTCCGTCCCATGCGCCGCGGACATCTGCACGCGGATGCGCGCCTTGCCCTGGGGCACTACGGGATAGGAAAAGGCCACGGCGTACACGCCTTCGGCCAGAAGTTCTTCGGCCATGCGCTTGGCCTTGGCCGCGTCCCCGATAAGCACGGGGATGATGGGATGCTCGCCGGGAACCAGGGTGAAGCCCGCGGCGGCCAGCCCGGAACGGAAGCGCGCGCTATTGGCCTTGAGCTTCGCACGCAAGTCCGTGCCGACTTCGGCCATATCGAGCGCGGTAAGCGAGGCCGCGGCCAGGGCGGGAGCGAGGGTGTTGGAGAACAGGTAGGGACGGGCGCGTTGCCGCAGCCAGTCCACGATCTCCTTACGTGCCGCCACGTAGCCTCCGGAAGCCCCGCCCAGGGCCTTGCCCAAGGTGCCGGTGAGGATATCGATGCGGCCGTGCAGGCCGCGATGCTCCGGGGTGCCGCCGCCCTTGGTCCCCAGTACGCCCACCGCATGGGAATCGTCCACCATCACCAAGGCCCCATACTTGTCGGCCAAGGCGCGGATGCCCGCGAGATCGGCGATGATGCCGTCCATGGAGAAGACCCCATCGCTCACGATCAGCTTGTAGCGGGAGCCTTCGGCCTCGCGCAAGCGGGCCTCGAGGTCCGTCATGTCATTGTTACGGTAGCGCAGGCGTTTCGCCTTGCAAAGGCGTATCCCGTCGATGATGCTGGCATGGTTCAATTCGTCGCTGATGACGGCGTCTTCCTCCCCCAACAGGGCCTCGAACACGCCCCCGTTGGCGTCGAAGCAAGAGGAGAAGAGGATGGCGTCCTCCATACCCAGGTAGGCGGCCAAGCGCCGCTCCAGGGTGCGGTGGATTTCCTGGGTGCCGCAGATGAAGCGCACCGAGGCCAGACCGTAGCCCCATTGGTCCAGGGCCGCCTGCGCGGCCGAGGCCAGCGCGGGATGCCCTCCGAAGCCCAGGTAATTGTTGGCGCACAGGTTGAGCACCGCGCGTCCGCCGGTGAGGCGGACTTCGGCCCCCTGCGGCGAGGCGAGCACGCGCTCGTCCTTGTACAGGCCTTGGGAACGGAGATCCGCCAGGCGGGCGGAGAGATCGGCGAGGAGCGGATGGGTCATGGTATTAGGATAGGATTCCGAGGCCGTCCGGCACAACGGGAAACGCCCGCCAAGGCCGCCTCAACGGTGGATCCGCAGCATTTGCGTCTTGCCCGCCACGAAAGGCAGGCTATGGATCTTGGCCAAGGCATCCCGCATGTCCTGATCCTTGGCCGGCTGGGTGAGGATGACGATGGAAACCCCTTCCCGTGAGGGCAGGCCCTTTTGCTGGGCGAAGTTGATGGAGATGCCGTAGCGGGCCAGCATGGCCGATACCTCGCCGATGGCGCCGGGGATATCGGACAAGGTGAAGCGCAGATAGAATTCCGCCACCAGGGATCCGATGGGGAGCAATTGCATCTTCTCCTCGCGGGGCATGCAATTGACGGTATGCTCCGAGAAGACGTTGTTGCTCATCTGGCGGCACACGTGGATGAGATCGCCCACTACGGCGCTGGCGGTGGGCAGCCCCCCGGCTCCGGGGCCGGAAAGGATATGCGCGCCCGCGGCGGAGCCCAGCACGTGCACGGCGTTGTTCACCCCGTGGATGGCCGCCAAGGGATGCGCCAGCGGAAGCAGGGCGGGATAGACGTGGGCGAACAGCGAGCCTTCCAAGGCCGCGATGCTCGGGGGCGCGGGATTGATGACACCGATCAATTTCACCGCGAACCCGAGCTCGGCGGCCAGGGCGAGATCGACGGGGGCCAGGTGGGAAATGCCGGTGACGCTCATCTCGCGCCAGTCGACGAACTTGCGGTACCCGAGCGCGGCGAGGATGGCGAGTTTCTGGGCCGCGTCGATGCCGTCCACGTCCAGGGAGGGATCGGCTTCGGCATAGCCGCGGGCTTGCGCCTCCTTGAGGGCTTCGTCGAAACCGATGCCGCGGGCCGACATTTCGCTGAGGATGAAATTGCAAGTGCCGTTGATGATGCAGGCCATGCCGTCGATATCGTTGGCGACGAAGGATTCCTGCAGGGTCTTTACGATGGGGATGCTGCCGCCGACGGCGCCTTCGAAGGCCAACACGCGCTTGTGGAGCGCCGCCAGCGGGAACAGTTCCGGTCCGTGCCCGGAGATGAGGGCCTTGTTGGCGGTGACCACGTGCTTGCCCGCGCGTAAAGCCGCGGCGATCCATTCCAGCGGGCCTTCGGTGCCTCCCGCCAGTTCCAGGACGATGTCCACGTCCGGCCTGGAGATGAGGGCCATGGGATCGGTGGTGCGAAATGCGGAGGCCGGCGCCTTCGCGAGCGAAGCCTCGCTGCGCGCGCAAACGGCCGTCAATTTGAGATCGATATTCATGCGCGAGGAGAAGAATCCCCCCTGCTGCTCAAGCAGCCGCAGCACGCCGCTTCCGACCGTGCCCAGCCCTATGATGCCGACGCGAGCCTGCATCCCGACACCCCCCCCGGAGAATACCCAAGGGAATATAGCCCGGGCCACGGAAAGGGCCGGTTACGGAGCCGGGAAAAGGGTTGTCCGCAAGACAACCGGTGCGCGAACCGATGGCTGCCGGTTCAGCGAACCTTCAGTACTGGGCCGCAGCCTCCAATACCTCTTCCACCGTGCGGAGCAGCTCCTTTTGGGTGAAAGGTTTGCGCAGGAACCGGGCCTGGCCGCCGGAAACCTCCTCGCCCACGCGATCGTCTTCGGTGAAAGCGGACATGTAAATGATCTTGATGCCCGGCCGGATGATGCGCATGGCATGCGCGAGATCGCATCCGTTCATGTTCGGGCTCATGCGGATGTCGGTGAGCAGGAGGTGGATGGAAAAGGGATAGCGCTCGTTGAGGTACAGCGCGTCCTCCCCGCTGCAGCCGTCGATGATTTCGTAGCCCTCCAGGGCCAGCATGCACTTGACGAGCTCAACAATCTCGTCATTGTCGTCCACAATCAGGATGGTTTTCTTATTGTCCATTCGATCCCCTTCAAAACAATTCGCGGAAGCGCACGGACCGCACCGGGTGGCGCAGTCGGTTCATGGCGTCGTCCCGCAGCTTCCGCACTTTCGATCGCGTGAGGCCCAGTACCGCCGCGATCTCCTCCAGGTTCAAGGGCCGGGCCGAACCCAGTCCGAAAAGGAGGCGCAACACCTCCCGCTCCTGCTCCCGCAATCCTTCCAGCGCTCCCCAGACCTCCTGGCGCATGCTGTCCCGGATGGCCGGCCCATCGGGGCTTTCGCCGATGCCGTCCTCCAGGGTATCACCCAAGGTACCCTCGTCGTCGGGCAGGGAGGGCTCATGCAGGGCCAGGGAGAACTGGCCTATCTGCAACAGGTCCAAGACTTCTTGCTCCCGCAGGGAGAGGAATTCGGCGACCTCGTCGCTGGTGGCGGGCCGCGCCTTGCGCTGGGCCAATACCTTCTCCGCGGCCGCTATCTTGCGCATGGCGGCGGCCTTGGCGACGGGGATGTTCAGGAAGCGCGATTGCTCGGCGAGGGCGCGCAGGATGCGCTGGCGTATCCACCACACCGCGTAACTGATAAAGCGGCAGCTATGGTTGCCGTCGAAGCATTGCGCCGCGCGGATGAGGCCGAGGTTGCCTTCACTGATCAAATCGGTGAGGGGAAGCCCCTGATTCTGGAATTGCCGGCATACCGAGACTACGAACTTCAGGTTGGCGGTGACCAATTCCTTATAAGCCAGATTGTCGCCGCGCGCCATGCGATCGAAAAGGGCGCGTTCTTCGATGCGCGTCAAAATGCGGGTACGCCCGATCTCCCGGAGGTATGCGGACAGGGATGTCGCATCGGCATGGATCACTTCGGAACCGGCTGCGGCTCTCGTCATTGAATCCCCCTGTTTCCGGGATTTAAGGCTCCGAGTCCCGGGGCCTTCCGTTGATCCCCTAATTAATCTTTTCGCATCCCCCTGCCGGGTTTTTTTACACCAAGCCTAGGCTTATTGAGCTTCATTTTGGATAGACTCGCCGGGTATTTGCGGTATTTTCGGATCTCCCAATAGTGAAACGGGATGGAAATGCCCTTCGAGCCAATCCGCCAGCCTATCGTAGGGGTCCCCTCCAGGCACCGCCGTTCCTGGCTCCGTGGGTGACAGGCCCTTGCGGGCCAGCAGCCATAGGACCAGATCACGGCGCACCGTGTGGGTATCGAACAGGCCGTGAAGGTAACATCCCCATACCGGTAACGCGTCCGCGACCATGCCTGAGGGCCGCCGGATCCCTTCCGTTTGGCCATCTCGCATCAGCAAGGCCGGTCGGCCTTCGCCCAAAGGTTCGGTCTGGCCCATGTGGATCTCGTATCCGGTCAACGGAGTCCCCGCCCGCAGGAACGGCAACCCCGCATTCTCCCCTTCCACCCGCCGGGTTTCCTTTTCCCGTTCCATGCGCGTGACCACCTTGAGCAAGCCCAGGCCCGCCGCGCTGCCAGCCTGGCCTTCGACTCCGAAGGGATCGTCGATGCTTTCGCCCAGGGCTTGGTAGCCGCCGCAAATGCCCATAACGGGGATGCCGCGCGCAGCCGCCGCGCGCACGACCCGGTCGAGCCCGGTCTCACGCAGCCAGGCCAGGTCGCTACGGACTTGCTTGCTTCCCGGCAGGAAGATCAAATCGGGATTACCCAGAGTCTCGGGGGTGGAAACGTAACGGAGACCACATTCGGGCATGGCTTCCAACAAAGCGAAATCGGTGAAGTTGCTGATATGCGGAAACCGGACCACGGCCAGATCAATCAAGGTCTGACGCGCCGGTGTGCCCATGGCATCCCGCTCCAACGCCAGACTATCCTCCTCATCCAGGCCGGTAAGATCCAACCAGGGCAACACGCCCAGGATGGGAACTCCCGTTTGCGCCGTGATCTCACGAATGCCCGGATCGAGCAGGGACGCATCGCCGCGGAACTTGTTGATGAGTACGCCGGCCATGCGCGCCCGCTTGGGGACGGGCATCAGGGTCAAGGTGCCGAGAATGGCAGCGAACACGCCGCCGCGTTCGATATCGGCGACCAGAATACATTCCGCCCCGGCATGCTCGGCCATGGCCATATTGACGAGATCCTGGTCGCGCAGATTGATTTCCGCCGGGCTGCCCGCGCCTTCCATCACCACCACATCGAAGCGTGATGCCAAACGGTCGTAGGCCGCATGCGCCATCGCCCGCATTTCGGCATTGCGCGCGTAGAATTCCCGCGCGTCCATCTCCCCTATCGCCTTGCCCAAGGCCACCACCTGGGAACGACCGCCGGAGGGTTTGAGCAGGATGGGATTCATGTCGGCATGGGGTTCGATGCCGGCCGCGCGCGCCTGGGACGCCTGGGCCCGGCCGATTTCGGCCCCCTCAGGGGTGACCCAGGAATTGTTGGACATGTTCTGGGCTTTGAAGGGGGCGACCCGATAACCCTTGCGTGCCAGGGCGCGGCATAGGGCCGCAACCACCGTGCTCTTGCCCGCATGGGACGAGGTGCCGAGCACCATGATGGCTTTCGCCCTGGGAACCGCATCGGCCATGACCCGAAAGCTAGCATTCGGGCCAAACAGGGCTACCCGGCTCGGGTCTCGTTGTCGGGCCGACAACGGAAGATCCTGCCCTTTCAGGCTCGCCCCAAACCGCAGGGTTATCTTCACTATGCGCTTTTCGATCTACGCCGCCGGATTTCTCTCCGCTACCCGCGACCGGCGGCTTCGCGCGGGACCGCCCCAAAACGGTCCCGCGCCCACTCTCTTCCACACTTCCGCTTTCCCACCCTTCTGTACAAAACCAACCTACCGGAAAATTCTTGAGAGAAGGGTTTATTCGCGAGTCTCTCCGTATTCGGAATCCGAAACTCCCGATCCTACCGTAACCGACACATTACCCCCTCGTCCAGAAAATCCGATTCCGTTACAGCGTAGACGGTCCCGATTTTTTTTGTGTTACCTTTCGCCGAAACCGAGAACCTATTGCACGAATGGCATTACGGCCGATCATCGAACTCATAGACGCGCTGCGCGGATTGAATCTGCCCACGCTCACGCCTGCGCGCATCGGCGAAAGCGCGCCGCGCCTTCCCGGCGATCTGCCCGCGCTGCGCATCGTCGCATCGGAGTTGGTGTTTTCCCCGTTGGGCATAGGCGGATCGCGGCGGGCCTACGTGGACGCGAGCGATACCCTGGTCGAGGATCGCGCCCGCCGCATCACCGGCAGCCTGAGCCTGGAAGTATGGGGCACCGATGAGGATGCCGTTAACATGATCGCCCTCGCCGCCGCCGAAGGCCTCGCGGGCATCGAGACCCCTTTGCTGGCGCGGGGTTTCCTGCGCCTGCGCCAATCCAAATGGCAGGCCGCCGAAGAAGCCCGCCTGCGCGGCACGGCATCGGACAAGGCGCTGAAGCAAGCGCTGGCTTACGAAATCGTATTCGAAGACGTGGAGACGGCTCCCGTGGACGAAGGTTTGATCAAGACAGTCGAAGTGCGCTTGAAACCTCCCGTCGGGGAAGGTTTCGACGTTATCCAAACCTGAGGCATCCCAAGGAGGAATCGCGATGGCCGAAGCAATTACGGAAATGATCATTCCGGGCACCTATATAGAGGTCCGGTCCGAGGGCCTGATAGGGGTATCGGGAATCGCCACCGGGAACCTGGGGGCCGTGGGAACGGCCGCCAAAGGGCCCCTCGATCAGGCGATCATCCTCTCCAGCTTCGCCGAAGCGCGCGAGATTTTCGGGGACTACGATGCCTGGACGGGAGGCGCCGCGGATGAATTGACCCTGGTGCGCGCCCTGCAATTGGCCTTCGGCAACGGGGCCTCCACGGTCTACGCCGTACGCACCGCCCATACCAGCGTAGCCAGCGCCTCGCGCACCTTCGCGGACGGCACCGGGGACGTGGTGACCTTTACGGGCAAGACTCCCGGCACCTGGGCCCATGACGTGACCGTGCTGATCAAGGCCGCTTCGGCCAACGCCATCATCGAAGAGCGCAAGTCCGTGGTGGCCTCGGGGGTGATCCAACCCCTGCACGCCAACATCGCCAACTCCTCAGGCAACCTGATCAAGGTGATCAAGGCCGGCAGCGGCAAGATCCTGCGCTATGCCCTGAAGACCACGGGGGCTGTGTCCAAGGGCCGCATCGTAACCGTCAACGCGACCGGGGCGCTCTCCTTCCACGCCGATGACTTACCCGTCAACGACGATACCGTGATCGCCAGCTATCAGGTGGACAAGGGATCGGCGCGCGAGGTGACCATCGCCTATGGCCCCGCCAAGGAAGTCTATACCGCCGCGGACGGGGACGATCTCAAGGGCGACATCGCCCGGTCTTCCCGCCTGGTGACCGCCACCCTGGCGGCCGGAGGCGGACCCCGTCTCCCGGACGTTACCTCGGAACCGTTGCCCCTGGGCGGCGCCTCCAACGGGGCCAATGCCGCGCCTTCCTTCTACCAGGCTTCCCTGGAAAAGCTCGACTTCGAACCCGTGAACATCGTGATCCTGGCGGGAATGAACGTGACCGACGCGGCCCCCATCCTGTTGGGTCACGTGGAAACGGCCGAGAACAACGGGCGCGATCGCATCTCAGTGGCCGGCGCCGATTCGGACGACGTGGCCGCCGTATCCGCCAATGCGGACGCGGTAAGCGATGATCGCCTGGTATTGGTGGCCCCGGGCGTGCGGGTTCCCGATTTCGCCAAGCAAGGCGACGCGGACCTTCCCCCGGCCTACGCCGCAGCGGCCGTGGCCGGCCTCATCGCCGCGCTGGCGGTGCAGGTGAGCCCGACCAACAAGACCCTGGCCATCGGCGGCATCACCACCGATTACAACGACGGCCAAATCAAGAAGCTGATCACCAGCCGGGTGCTGGTGCTCGAGAAGAAGGCCGGCTATCGCGTGATGAAAGGCATCACCACCGACATCGGCGCCTTCAAACAGGTGTCGGTGCGCCGCATCGTGGATTACGCCAAGGCGGGAACGCGCATCGGCTGCCTGCCCTATATCGGCAAGCTGAACAATGCCCGCGTGCGCTCGGCCCTCAAGGCCACCTTGAACGGCTTCCTGGCGGATATGGTGCTGAACGAAGCGCTTACGGATTTCCAATTGCAGGTGACGGCCACGCGGGAACAGGAAATCGCCGGCGTATGCCTGGTGACCATGTACCTCAAGCCCACCTTCAGCATCGACTACATCAAAGTCATCATGAACCTGGCGTAAGCCGGCAAAAGGAATAAAGGAACACACATGGCAAATACCAACGTATTCCGCGGCTCCGACGGGGCCATCATGCTGGCAGTGGACGCGGGCGCCGAAGGCGACGTAGCCAAAGGCGTGATCGACTCTTATGCCCTGACCCCGGTGGGGCGCGCGACCAACGTGGAAGTGCGGGTGGATTCGGATCTCAAGCCTTTCCATGAGCTGGGGCAGCGCTACCCGACCGAATTGCGGCCGGGTAACGTGAACGTTTCCGGCAGCATGGATCGCGCGGCCATCAACGGGGCCCTGCTCAAGCTGCTCTTGGGCGACGCGGCCGCCTCCCGGCCCGCCGGCACCTTCGTCAATCCCTCCTTCAACATCGCCTTGCGCTTGGAGAATCCCGCCAAGCCCGGAGTGGCTTCCACCGTCACCGTGCACGGGGCCAAGCTCGATCATTGGAGCTACGGCATTCCCGAGGACGATTTCGTGATGGAGCGGGTCAACTTCAAGGCACTGTGGGTGAGCGTCGAAGACGAAGGAGCGTAACCCATGGGTTACCTCAGCGCCGACGAAATCCTCGCGGGCGGAAGCCTGGTCTTCGACGTGGAAGTACCTGCGGCCACCCTGTCCCCGACGCCCTTGGAAGAAGACGCCCTGGAAGGTCCCGGCGGCCGGGTGCGCTTGCGCCCCCTGACCGTGCGCCTGTTGCAGCAATTGACGCGCGCGGCCAAGGAAAATGACGGCCTGCTTTCGGCATTGATGCTGAAGGAGGCCCTGGTCGAGCCCAAGCTGAGCCTGGACCAGGTGAACGGGCTGCATTCCGGCTTGGCCCGGTTCCTGTTGGATGCGATCAACCGCGTCAGCGGCATCTCCCAGTCCCAGGGTTTGGACGAAGCGGTGCAGGCGCCCCTGGCCAAGGCCTGTTTCGTCCTCGCCAAGGAGTTCGGCTGGTCGCCCGAAGAAGTCGGCAAGATGACAATGGCGCAGATCATGCTCTACCTGGAAATGATCCGCCGTGATCGCGCCCCGTCCCGGGAGCCGGTAACCGCACCATGAGCCTTTCCGCCGGAGACGCCTCCCTCGCCGATGGCTTTGCGCGCGCGCCGATTTCCCTGGGCTGGATCACCTCCCATGCCTTGGAAAGCCGCGCCCCGTCCCCAACCGGCTTCGATGCGGTGGCGATCGCGCGCGCGGTGGCCGAAGGCATGCGGACCCTGCCGAAAGGCGCCCCGGACGCGGAGAAACCGTGGACCGCTTTCGCGGCTCCCTTCCTCGCGGCCTCGGAGCATTTGCAGGCGATAAGGAATCCAGTACCGACCATGGCTGCCGGCGCATTGGCGGGTATCGGCGCAGCGGCCGCGGAGGCCGGCTTGCCCGGTGCACGCCGGCCGGACGTCCAGCGTACCGGGTCGCAATCTGCCAAGCCTGCGCAAGCCTTGGCGGGTATCGGCGCGGTGGCGGCGGATGCGGCGGCCAAGGCGGGTACGGTCTTCCAAGTAAAGAACGGTTCCTGGGTGGAAACCGGAAATCCCTCCTTGGGAGGAATCGGCGCAGCCGCAGCGGGCATCCTCGCGGGTTTGGAATCGGGGTTGGGAACCTCTGGTACGGCGCCAAAAGCGGCGGGCAATCGGGAGCCGGCCCGGTCTTCGTCGTCCCGGAGTAAGCAGCCTGCCCCTCCCTCGGCCGCGATGGCGGAAGGGACCTTCGCGAAATTATTGAAACGCATGGAAAGCATCATGCGGGTCGCGGTTTCCTCTGCGGGGCGGGATACCACCGTTTCCGAAGGAGGAACCCCGGGCGCCGAATCCCCCAGACGCGCCCCATTCATCGATCCGCAGGCTCCGGAGACCCAGGACCGCTTCCGCAACATCCTCGCAAGCGGTCCCACGGCGCAGGTTCCCGCCACCGGAGCAGACAGTAACTCTTCCGATACGGTATCTCCTGTGTCACCTTCGTCCGTGGGTCCGGAACCCGAACCCGCCACCGCCAGTCTGGCCGGGATTCTCGCGGGTCTCGCCGGAACGGAACCCGCAGGGCAAACAGACCTTGACCGCACGCCAACCGGCCCCGGTCCCCAACCGGATCCGTTTTCCCCCGTGGAAGCCCCTTTCTCCGGAAGCGGACCTGTCGTGCAACCGTCCGATGCTTCGCGTCCGCCCCGGCCGTACCCTGCTGCGGCACCAGCCGCGGGAACCGCTCCCGCCAAGCCGGCCGAGATGGAATGGTTGGACTCGGAGGATGATCTGGCCGCCCGCCTGCATAGCCTCCTGCGCAGGCAGGCGCGCCGCCGCGGAGTCGACCTGGCATGAAGATCAAGCCCATGATCGGCGAGTACGAGGTGCCCGGCCTCGAGCGCGTGGGCGCCAGCGAACGCCGCCGCCTCCGCGAGATCCCGGTGCCGGGCCTGGGAGGCAGTTATCATCAGGACCTGGGATCGCAGCCCCTGTACCTGCGCCTGGAAGGTAGCCTGCATGGGGATGAGGCACGGGAGGATTTCCTCACCAACGTGCGCGGCCAGTTCACCGCCGGTGAGCCGGTGGACTTCGTCGCCGACATCGTTACGGCAACCACCATCGAGAAGATGATCGTATCCGGCTTGAACGTCGAAGAGTCGGCGGATGCGCCCGGGACCTTCCGCTACGCTATCGAATTGCTCCAGTACACCGAACCGCCGCCCGATCCCGAACCGGAGGACATGGGCTTCGATATCGGGCTGGAAGCCGATCTGCTGGGCGATTTGATGGACCTCGCCAACGTGCTTTCCGTCCCGGATTTCGGCGACCCCACCCCACCGCTCAAGGCCGCGTTGGACGGCTTCAAAGGCGCCATGGAGGGCTTCAAGGGATTGGGCGACACCGCGAAGGGCCTTTTCGGAGGGTCGCCCTGATGGCCGGCCTTATCGACGCGATTTCCGGGCACGCCGAGGGCAATCCGGGCCTGGGCGATTTGGGGGCCGTGGCCGGCAAACTCGGGTCTCTGGTCCAGACCTTAAAGACCCTGCCCGATCAACCCGCGGCCGCGGTGGAGAATCTCCTCAAGGAGGTGGGCGACCTGCCGGTACCCGAATTGCAGGCCGCCTCGAAGATCGGCCAGGGTCTGGCCAAGCTTGCGGACAACCTGCCCACCGACTTCTCAGGGATCACGGATGCGTTCGCGCCCGTGTTGGACAAGCTGGCCGATACGGTCGGCGGGGATGTAGCGCCCGCGTTACGGGATTTCGTGGATCTGATCCAGGCGGTGAAGCAGCTGGCGGAATTCGATTTCAGCGGAGCGTTCGCCCCGGAAGATAAAACCGGCGCAGCGGGACCCGGAGCAGCAGCGTCACCCGTCCCGGGACCGGGAGCAGGCCCGGGAGCCGGTCCCGGCGCGCCCGCCGCGGCGCCCGGAGCCCCTTCCCCCGGCGCGGGCGCGAGCCCCCTGGTGGTTCCCGATCCGGCCGTCGTCAAGGCGCGCCAGGCGCGGCTCGATTCGCTCTCCGCCGCGCGCGCGGGGCTTTCCGTCTTCCCGACCCCGCTCAACGCCCCCAACCTCGTGATCTTCCTCGAGGAAGTACTCGCGAACGTCCCGCGCGAGAACGCGGCCATGCGCAAGATCCCGTTCTTCGACGAGACCTCGCAATTGCTGACGACCGTGAAGACGATGCGCGGCATGGATGATTCGGCCCTGCTCACGCACCTCAAAGCGTCCCTGGAAGGCCTCGCCGGTTTCCTGGAAGGGACTTTCGCGGGATTCCTGGATGCCTACGCCGCGGACGCGCAGACGGCCGTCGCTTTCTACAAGCTCCCGGCGCTTAAGGCCGACTTGGACGCGCTCCAGGCCGCCCTCGTTCCCGTAGCCGCGGCGATGGAAGGCGGATCGCTCACGGGCCAGGCCACCGCTCTGGGCGATGCCGCATCGGCCCTGGACCGCATCCTGCCGGCCCTTGCCCTCCTTCATGCCCCCGGCAACGACGCCTACCTCGCCCGACTGGGACAACGCGCCCGCCGCCTGCCGGTCGAGATGGAACGACAGATGAAGCAGTTGCTCTCGGTAGCCGAACCGGCCAACGGCTTCCGCTTCCTCGCCCGCCTCTCGGGTCCCCTCAAGGATTTCCTGGCCAAGGATCCCGGCGCCCAGGTGGCCGCCGATTTCAAGGCGGCCCTGGCGGTGCCCCTGCGTCTGCTCGACGCGGTGGAATCCTCGGGCCTCAAGCAGGCCTTGCAGGCCCCGACCCAGGCCATCGAAGCCGTGCTGGCGCAAATGGACGCCGTGACGGGCCAGGTCGCGACGGGGGCCGCGGGGATATTCGGCGCCGCGCGCGGCGCCCTCGACGAGATCGATCCCGAAACCCTGCTCGCCGCCTTGCGCAAGGCCGTTTCGGACTTTCGGGAGGCTGTGGAAGCCAAGATCAAGGCGCTTTTCCAACCCATCGTCACCGTGATCACGGATGCGCTCGCCGCCCTCAAGGCAGCCACCGACGCCTTCGATCCCGCCGCCGTGACCGATGCGCTGAAGACGTTCCTGAACCAACTCGCGGATCTCGTCGACAATCCCGATGTGAATGGCGCCCTGGATACGCTGCGCGCGGGGATGGATCAGGCTTCCCAGGCGATCCAGGGGTTGCATTTCTCGACCGTGACCGATGCGGTCGAAGACGGCATCCAACAGGTGATCGACATCCTGGGAATGATCGACCCCGCGCTCCTTCCCGATGAGGCGAAGCGGACGATGCAGGATGCGGTGGCGAAATTCCCCCCCGATCTCGACGGCCCCATCGAGGAGATCACCACCGGCTTCGACACCATCGTGGACGAAGGGCCGCGCGCCTTGTTGACGTTCCTATCCGCCAAGGCCAAAGAGATCAAGGCCGCCCTCGACCGGTTCAAGCCCTCGGAGCTGATCGGCGACGCGCTGTCCGATCCCTTCAAGGACGTGATCGCGGCCTTGGAGGGCTTCCACCCCGCGGCCCTGTTCGATCCGGTGAAGTCGGCCTTGGACGGGGTCCGCGACGACCTGCTGGCCCGCCTCGATCCGCGCCCGCTGCTCGCGCCCCTGCAGCCGCAGTACGACGCCCTCAAGCAACGCATGGACGGGATCAATCCCCAGGAGCTCCTCAAACCCGTGGAAGACGCCGTCAAGCAAGGCGCGCAGGCCATCCGCGAGGCGCTGCCCCTCGATGAAATCATCGGCGCGCTATCCTTCGTGCTCGACAAGATCGGCTACGCCATCGGGCTCGCTACCGAATTCCGCCTGTCCCTGGAAAAGCTGATGGAAGTACTGGGCGCGCTCGGCAACGCCGAGCAACAGTTGCGCGCCTGGATCCAATCGATCCTCACGCGCGCGGCCGCGCTCTCAGACGTTTCCTCGCTGCAACCGGCCGTTGCCGCCATCGCCGCCGCCGTGAACGGCAGCAAGGCGGCCGCCTTGACCGCTCGCTTCGAGGCCGCCCGCTCGGTCCTGAAAACACCCATCGATGCCCTGGCGCCGGCCGCGGCCCTCGAGGCCGGCGCGGCCTTGCGCCGCCGCTTCCGCCCCGATCGGGTGGCCGCCTTGCCCGCCTCCGCCGAGAAGACGGCCCTCACGGCCCTTCTCCTCCGCTTCGAACCGTTGGCCCCGGCCTACGCCGATCCCCTCCAAGCCCTCGACCGCCTCGCGCATGCCTGCGGCGAAGCATCCGCCGATTGGACCGCGACGATGTCGCGCTGGGACGCCCGCCACCACCGGGCCGGCGGTCCGCTCGATCGCATCGGCAGCCCTACCGTGACGGCCGCGCAATTGCGCGACATGCTGTCCCGCAGCCTGGAAGACGAATTCGTGTTGCCGATCGGCGGTCTGTTCGGCGTGATCGACGACGCGGTCAAGCTGGTGCGCGCGCCTTTCCAGGAAATCCTCGACTTTCTGAAATCCGTCGAGACCCGCGCCGGGGCCCTGCTCACGGGTCCCGACACCCTCGGGGGCCTCGTTACGGGATTGCAGGGACTGGCCGATCGCATTTCCGGGTTCGACATCGGATTCCTAGGGCGCGAACTCGGCGCGACCTACGATGCGATCAAGGCCAAGGTGGCCGCCCTCGATCCCGCCCATGTCGGCGCGGCCTTGCGGGCCGATCTTGAGACCGCGCTCGGCATCCTTTCCGTCGATTCCCTGCTTCCGCCGACGCTGCTCCCCGCGCTCGACGCTTTGGTCGCGAAAACCGCGGCCGACCTCAAGCTGCTTGATCCCAAAACCATCATTGAGCAGACCCTCGACCCGATCTGGAACGGGCGCATCAAGCCCGTGGTGGATAAGGTGGATTTCCCGCCGCTGCTTGACGCGTTGCTCGCCAAGCTCGAAAGCCTGAAGGACGAGCTCGGGAAGGAACTCGGCGACGTGAACGTGAAGTACCAGGCCCTGCTGGCCGCCATCCCTTCGGGAAGCGGTTCGCCCTCGGCATCGGCTTCGGTAGGGGTATAGCGGGATGGCGCTCGGCTTCGCGTTCCTAAGGCCCCAGGGCCTCAAAGCATCACCCGGCAAGGCCGGGTTCCGCGCGTCGGAATTGCTTGGCGATTTCCTCGATGCGCTGGTGAAGGATCCCGACGGCGCGGCGGCCCTGGGAGCGGCGATTGCCGATGCGGGCAAGGACGTCCTCCCGCGCTTCCTGGCCGAACGCCAGGAACCGTTGCGCAAGGCCGAGGGCAAGTTGCGCGCCCTTTTCAAGCCCTTCTCGTCCTTGCTGATGGATTTCCTCAAGGGCATGAAGGGGAGCATTCCCGATACCCTCCCCGCCGCGATCAAGGCTATGCAGGGAGTGATCGCGTTGATCCGCGCCGAGAGCGCGGCGCGCATGCTGCGGGAGCTCATCCATCTCGCGCGCACGGACCTCCAGGTGACCCCCGCGGCCATCGAGGCGGTCTTCCGGGCCTGGGTGGATGGCGCCGTAAGCCGGCTGCAAGTCCCGGTGCTGGCGGGTGATCTTTCGGAAGCCGCGCTCAACCGGTACGAGTGGGGCGTGCACCTGAAGAGCCTGGAGCTTCTCATCCTCGAGGAGATCGATTGGCCCTCCCTCGACGACGAAGCGATCGTCGGCGCGATCAAGGATCTCTACGCGCATACGGGTTTCGAGAAGCTGCTCGACAAGTTCGGGAAGGTGCTCGATTCGGCCGGCGATCTTTCCGGCCCCCTGGCCAAGCTCCTCGACAAGGTCCTCCCGCCTCCCGCCGCGACCAGCGGTTCCGTGGGCGCCGCGGGCGATCTGCCCCCGGTGGCCCCGGGCGCTCCCCTCTGCCACTACGCCAGCTGGGTGCTGGAGGACAACGTCCATTTCGAAGTCAAAACAGACACCGAAACCATCACGCCGATCACGTGGATCACCTACAAGTCCGCCACGCCGCACCAGATGGAGCAATTGACGCTCCACATCACCTGGATCTCGGATTTGAGCGGATTCATCCTCCACTTCATCTCCCAGGAACTGGGCGATCGGGGCAGCAACCTCTGCAATATGGGATGGGACGCCACGGATCTCCTTATGACGGTGGCCGGCAAGCGCATCCACACCGGATGGCAGTGGCTTGGGACGCTCGGGGTGAACCTGCTTGCATGCTGGGAGCGGAACCGCTGCGGGGCCAAGGATGTGGTTTATCCCCTGACCCTGATCGCCGCCGATTTGGGCGAGACCATCCTCTACCGGCGCTGGCGCTTCCTGGTGAAGGAAAGCCTGCTGTCGTTCGTGACCTTGCTGAACCACGATCCCGCCGCGCGCAGGAAATGGGAATCCGAAGGCTCGCGGGAGAGGGTGGAATACGACAGCGGCGGCAAACACGAGTCCTTGCCGGTGGCTTTCAACAACGATCAGTTCCACGGATTCGCTTACCTGTTCGGCGAGATCGGGACGATACTCCTGCCGGCCATCCTCAGCCGCAGCGACAAGCTCAACTACGGATTCGGGGGAGGCGGGCTGCCGGGCGGCCTGTTCCTTAAGATGCTGGGGGGTTGGTGCCTGTCCCTCGTCGGGCACTATTGCGGTCTGCTCATGTGCAAGCTCGCCGCGGGCGAAGGGCCAGCCGATACGGTCGCGGCCATCGTCGTACCTTTGCGCGAACGCTATGTCGCCAAGCCGGACTCCGCAGGCGGATGGACCGCTTTGCGCATCGTGCACGGCGTGTTCGTCGGCTTCGCCTTCGAAGCGCTCCTC
>JAHFCH010000061.1 GCA_023249635.1 Fibrobacterota bacterium | reverse complement strand
TCCAGCCAGATGGCGGGTCCCATACTATATTTCCTCCCATCATTTTGACCGTTTTTTAGACTCCAAACGACCGGAAAATCCATGGCTGACTACAAACACGTGAAAGTGCCCAAAGAGGGCGAAAAGATCCGCATCGACGACCACATGAAGCTTCACGTGCCGGACCGGCCCATCCTCCCCTTCATCGAAGGCGACGGCACCGGCCCGGATATCTGGAAGGCCTCCCAGCACCTGTTCGACGAAACCGTCCGCAAGGTTTACGGCGGCAAGCGCAAGATCGAATGGATGGAAGTCTACGCCGGCGAGAAGTCCCTGTCCGTGTACGGTCCCGGCGAGTGGCTGCCCGATGAGACCCTGGACGCTTTCAAGGAATACCTGGTCGGCATCAAGGGTCCGCTTACCACTCCGGTCGGCAAGGGAATCCGTTCCCTGAACGTGGCCTTGCGCCAGATCCTCGACTTGTACGTTTGCCTGCGTCCCGTACGCTGGTTCACGGGCGTGCCTTCCCCGGTCAAGAATCCCAGTAAGGTCGACATGGTCATCTTTCGCGAGAACACGGAAGACATCTACGCCGGCATCGAATATGCCGCCGGTTCCCCGGAAGCCCAGAAGATCCTGGACTTCATCGCCAAGGAGTTCCCGAAGGATTTCTCCAAGATCCGTTTCGGCACCGAGAAGGCCTCGCAAGAGTGGCAGAAGAAGCTCGAGTCGATCGGAATGTCGGCGCGGCCCGCTCCCGTGCAGGTGGGCGTGGGTATCAAGCCCATCAGCTATCTCGGCAGCGAACGCTTGGTGCACAGCGCCCTCAGCTATTGCATCCAGCACAAGCGCAAGAGCTTGACCCTGGTGCACAAAGGCAATATCATGAAGTACACGGAAGGTTCCTTCCGTGACTGGGGCTTCCAGGTGGCCAAGGAAATGTTCGGCGCCGTGGAGATCGATGGCGGTCCCTGGTGCCAGATCCCGGCTGGAAAGCCGGGAGCCGGCATCGTCATCAAGGATTCCATCGCCGATATCACCCTGCAGCAGGTGCTCACCCGTCCTGAGGAATTCGACGTCATCGCCACCCCCAACCTCAACGGCGATTACCTGAGCGACGCCTTGGCGGCCCAGGTGGGCGGCATCGGCATCGCCCCCGGCGGCAACATCAATTACCTCACCGGCCACGCCATCTTCGAAGCCACCCACGGTACGGCCCCCAAGTACGCCAACCAGGACAAGGTGAATCCCGGCTCGGTGGTGCTGTCCGGCGTCATGATGCTCAACCATCTCGGATGGAACGAAGCGGCCGATGCCATCGAACGCGCCCTCGAGAAGACCATCGGCGCGAAAACCGTGACCTACGATTTCGCCCGCCTGATGGAAGGCGCCAAGGAAGTCAAATGTTTCGAGTTCGCCAAGCTCGTAGCCGGCGCCATCTGAAGGGGATATAAATGTCCGAGAGCGAAGTCATCTTCAAGATCACCAAAGAGCACCTGGATACCGGCCTGCGCGGTTTCCCGGTGGGCACTTGCCCCAACAGCCATGTCGATCCCATGACGGGCCTGTTCTACGGCGGCTACGCCATCGCCGATCTCGCCGAGAAGCAGCCCGAAGAGGTCATCTACCTCCTGCTCAAGCGCGAGCTCCCGGATGCGGCCCAGCTCTCGACCTTCAAGATGGATATCATCGCCAACTCGCGTCTGGACAAGGGCGTCATCGAGCATCTGCGCACCCTGCCCAAGCATGGTCACCCGATGAAATGGCTGCTCGCGGCGCTCAACGCCATGGGCATGTACGAAGGCACCGGGGACTACTACAAGGACTACGTCAACGTGGTCGCGCAGCTTCCGGAAGCCGTCGCCGCCATCTTCCGCATCCGTTCGGGCTGGGGCGATCCCATCCCCTCCAAACCGGAACTGGGATGGATCGAGAACTTCGTGCATATGCTGGGCGCGCCCGGCGCATCCAAAGACCTGACCCACCTGATGAAGGTGTTCGCCATCCTGCATTTCGATCATGGCGGCGGCAACCTGTCCACTTTCGTGGGCAAAGCCATCGCATCGGGCCACGAGGACATGTACGGATCGCTGGTAGGCGCCATGGCCGCCCTGGCGGGGCCGCTGCACGGCATGGCCAATCAGGAATGCCTGCGCTTCCTCAAATCCATCGCCAAGGACATCAAGGATCCCAGCGACGAAAAGGCGGTCTACGCCTACGTGGAAAACCTGTTGGCTACCGGCGGCGTTCTGTTCGGCTTCGGCCATGCGGTGTTGCGCGTCGAGGACCCGCGGGCCACGGTGCAATACGCCTTGGGCGAGCAGATTGCCCCCAAGGATCCGCTCTTCCGCCTCGCCGTCACCCTGCGCAAGGTGGGCAGCGAGATTCTCATCAAGAAGGGCAAGGCCGCCGATCCGTATCCCAACGTGGACGCGGTCTCGGGTTGCCTCATGCAGGCCTGCGGCCTCTCCGATGAGAACTACTACACGGTGCTGTTCGGCCTCTCGCGTTGCGTGGGTATCGCCGGCCAAATCGTGTACGAGCGCAAGGAAGCGCGCGGGGGCAAAGGCATCCCGATCGTGCGGCCTTCGTATTTGTATTCCGGCCCCAAGCGGTAGTTTCCGCTCTCCCAACCGTCCCCACATTCCAGGGCCAACTTGGCCCCATTCCGTAGCGCCCGAAATCGTCGATTCCCGCCTGAATGCGGCCTGCGTCCGGCGGTCGAGTAGCTATTTCCGTCAGAATTAGCCGATTGCTTTCGCTAAGGCGATATTTTTCCGGCGTCAGGGAAATTCCCCGCGACTATCTTTCCCGCCGTTTCCGGTGCCGCCTTTGGCCAAGTCTATGGCGGAAAAGACCGCAGAGCGGAGGGGGGAGAGGCGATGATCCAAGCGTTGGTTTTCTGCGTGGTCCTGGTCTTGGCGGAGCAAGCGGGCGCGCAAGCCATTGCCCTTACTGGCAAAGTCGTCGATGGTAAAGGCAATCCCGTGGTCGGCGCATCCGTCCGATTGCTGGGCCGGACCCTGGCGTCGACTACCGCCGCCGATGGCGGCTTTGATCTTAAGGGGTCGGCGGCAATCCGTTCCACAGTACCCGAATACGGCAGTGCGAACCGATTCGCGGACCGGGGCGTACCGCGCTTCCGTATCGACGGGCGTATTGGGGATGCCCGCCTGGCCTGGTTGTTCACCTATGCGTCCGACCCCTATGCCCGTGAAGGCGATGCGGAGCCGGTCGCAAGGCCGGCGGGCCTGGCCAAATCGACCCAGGCCTCCTCTGCCGCCGTCGATACCCTGGAGGTACGGGCCTCTGGCTTCATCCGTAAGCTGTCCCCCTTGCAGTCCTACTCAGGTAACTTGTCTGTTACCCTGGCGCCTCAGCTCCGGGATCCCGAATTGGCTTATGCCGCCTACGTCCCCAAGCCTACCGATCGCATTCTCTCCCGGTCCGATTACCTGCGCAGGCTGCATGGGCTTTGGTTGGCCGAGAGCATGGCCAATTGGACCGGACTGGTTACCGAGATGGACAAGATCCAACCGCCCTTCTATACGCGCGCCGATTGGGGCAAGCGCGATCAGAAAAGCATCTGGGGTGTGTGGGGGCCCAATCCGGATACCCTCATCGACTACACCTTCACGAAGCAGGGGACGCCCTGGGGCGCCGACGACGATACCGATCTGGAATACATGTACCAGCATCTGATGGATACAGACAACGTGAGCATCCTATCCCCGACGCAAATCCAGGCAGGTTGGCTGCGCCATATCAAAGTACAGGAGGAAAACTACCTGTGGGTTTCCAACCAGCGCGCTTTCGATTTGATGCGCGGCGGCATGCTTCCGCCCGAGACCAGCCTGCCCAAGAACAATCCCGACTACGACATGATCGACGCGCAGTTGACCACGGAGATATTCGGCGCATTCGCTCCCGCGCGGCCGGACGTGGCGGCGCGCATGGCCGAACTGCCCATCCGCACCACGGCCTACGGACCCGCCGCCCTCATCGCCAATTTCTACGTCCGCATGTATTCCCTCGCCTCCGCCGCTCCCGCCGAGCTGACTATGAAGGAAAAGACCCGCTGGTTGGCCTCCCAGGCCCGGGCCACGCTTCCCGATACCTCGTACCCGGCCAAGATGTACGACTACGTATACGGCAGGGTAACCGCAGGGGTACCCGCCTGGGAAACCGTGCGCGACGAATTGCACGTGCGCTATCAGGTGAACCATGCCGATGGCTACGATGTCACCGCGCGCCCGGGCATCGTGTGCCAAGGCTGCTTCGCGGCGGGCATCAACTTCGCGTCCAGCCTGGTGAGCCTTTTCTACGGCGAGGGCGATTTGCCCAAGACCATCCAGGTCGCATCGCTATGCGGATGGGATTCGGATAATCCCACGGCCACCTGGGGAGGCCTGTTCGGGCTGCTGCTGGGCAAGGACGGCGTGGAGGCGGCATTCGGGCGCACCGATCTCTCGGATACCTTCTGGATCCATCGCACCCGCCAGAACTTCCCGGACAGGACACCCAACGATGCGGGCGAAGACAGCTTTCCCATGATGGCGGAGCGGGGCGTGCGTATCATCGACCGGGTGGTGTTGGAAGAGATGCACGGCGGGGTCGATCCGGAAAGGGACGTATGGTACATTCCCGCGCCATGATCGGGTTTCTGCCGGGTCTGGCCGTCCGGCTGATAATCTTGGCGGGCTTGGCGTACCCGGCCGGCACCGGTGCCGCGCGCCTCGCGGCCGCGCCCCTGGATGTGCTGGCCATGACCTTCAATGTCCAGCAACCTGCCGGGACCGACTGGGAGGGTCGCCGCGAACGCGCCGCATCCATCATCGCCAAAGAGAAGCCCGATTTCCTGGGCACCCAAGAGGCGGTGGCCGCCCAGCGGGATTTCCTGGGCGCGCGCAACCCGGGCTACGCCTGGTTCGGCGTCGGTCGCGATGGCGGGGATAATGGCGAGGGCAGCTGGATCTTCTACCGCAGCGATCGATTCCGCGTCGATAGCCTCAGGTCCGGGAATTTCTGGCTGTCCAACACGCCCGGTGTGCCTTCGCGCCTGGGGGGAAGCTATAATCGCCTGTGCACCTACGCCCGCTTGATCGAAAAGTCCACGGGCCGCGGACTCTACGTTTTCAATGCGCATTTCTATATGCCCGATCAGACCGACTACCGCCTGGCGAGCGCACGCATGCTGGCGAAGGCCGTAACGGAGCGCGCCGTGGCGGCGGATCCCGTCGTAGTCACGGGCGATTTCAATTCTCCCGAGACGGATACCGTTACCCATTGGTACAAGCATGGAACCGATAATCCCTTCCGCTTGCGTGACAGCTATCGCGATTTCGATCCCAACGGCGCGGTAACGACCGGGTTCGGGGTGAAGCTCGATTACATCTACGTCCCCGACGCGCCGGGATACGCTACGACCAAGGCCTGGGTCATCACCGATCCCGCCGGTGCCTCGGATCATATGCCTACGGCGAGCGCACTCCGCATTACCGCCGGGGATCCCGTGCAGGTGCGGGCCGGCTCCGGCGGGCAGAGCGCCCGTGCGGCCACTCCGGAATTACCTGATCGCTTCCGGGCGGATGGCCGTAAGGAGGGGATCCCCTCCCGGCAGGTATGGCAGGCCGGGCGTCAGGATTTGACCGCCGCCCCCTGAAACTGACCTCGGCGGACGACAAAGCGAAGCCGGGAAACCGGGAAGAACGGCTGAAATCCCCAACTCCGATCTGGCATGCCTTTTGTTCTCTGGTTGGCCATCCGATCGGAGGCGCGCTATGCACCAGAGATTCATAACCCGCTTCATCGCTTCGCGCCGCACCACCGATCCCGACGTGGTCCGTTACGGAATACGCCACCTCCTCTTCGCCGCCGCCATCCTGGCCGCTTGCATACTCGCGCGGTCGGCCCATGGGCAAATCCCCCTGGACTCGCTGCACGGTCCGCTCTGCGGCATGGTCGATCCCGCCACCAAGCAGCAAGTGGCCATCTCCCCGATCTTCACCCGGGTCAACGTGGTCATCACCGATGCGGTAGCCCAGGCCGTGGTCACCCAACGTTTCGTTAATCCCTTCAACGCCAAGTCCGAGGTCGTATACCTGTTCCCCTTACCCGATCAGGGTGCCGTGCATGGGATGAAGTACCAGTACCATGATTCCCTCTACGTCGCGACCATCATGGAGAAGGCCAAGGCGCAAAGCATCTACGATTCCATCAAGAACAACGGCGGGCAGGCGGCCCTGCTGTTGCAAGAGCGGCCCAATATTTTCCAGCAGCGCATCGCCACCCTGGGCCCGGGCGATACCGCCTTCGTGGAGATCCGGCTTTCGGTGCCGCTCAAGTACGTCGATGGGGAATTGGAATTGGCGTTCCCGACCATGATAGGCCCACGCTACCAGCCGGGTGCGGCCAAGACCAATGCGGCCGGGGCCACGCCTTGGAATCCCCCCGAGAACCGCTCGGGACCGGAGTTCCAATTCAATGTCCTGGTGCAATCGGGCATCGAATTGGCCAGCATCTATTCCCCGACGCATCCCATCGATGTGGGTGGGTTGGCCGATATGCGCAAGGCCTTGGAGGACCGGCGCGTGGTCGAACCCAACGATAAGACCACCCTGGCCTATACCCGCTGCGCCCTGCTCAAGACCGCGCTCACCTATCCCAATCGGGACTACGTCCTGCGCATGCAACGAGCCAAGTCCGCGACCGATTTCTCGCTGGCGCTTTCCACCGACGCCAAGGGCCAGGGCTACTTCATGCTCAATCTCTATCCCGATCCCGCCCTCTTCGCGGGCAAGCGCGGGGACATGGAGCTGGTTTTGCTCGTGGATATCTCCGGTTCCCAGCAAGGCTGGCCACTGGATCGCGAAAAGGAAATCGCGCTCAACATCCTCTCGCGCCTCACTCCCGGCGACGACGTGGACGTACTCGCCTTCAATACCACCGTCAGTTACGCCTACGGCAACGGAACGCCCGTTTCCGCCACCGCACAGAACCTGGCCAAAGGCGAGGCTTTCGTGCGCGGCCTATCCGTAGGGGGTGGCACTGAATTGCTGGCCGCCGTGAACGCGGCCTTGGCGGTACCCGTCAAATCGGGTAAGCAACGGTATTTCGTATTCCTCACCGACGGGTTCATCACCAATGAAACCGCCATCCTGCAGGCCATTTCCCAGCATGCTTCCAAGCCCACCATCTTCACTTTCGGGGCCGGCAACAGCCTCAACCGTTTTTTCCTGGAGGAGTGCGCCAAGGTGGGTAACGGCTTCGCTACCCCCATGGTGGAAGGGGATGCCACGGGTCCTTTGGTGGAAGCCGCCTGGAGCCGCATCGAATCGCCCCAGCTTACCGATATCCGCGTTGACTTCGGCGGACTTGAGGTCAAGGACGCGGTGTTCCCGGTTTCCACCCGGCTGTACCGCGGATTGCCCTACCGGGTGAGCGGGAAATACGACGGCCAAGGGCCGCATACGGTTAGCGTTAAGGCCAACAGGCAAGGTACCGAAGTGACCTTTTCCCATGCAATCGACTTCAGCCTTGCCGATGTCATCAGTTGGTCCGTGCCAAAATTGTGGGCCCGGGAGAAGATGGGGCAACTTACACTGCAACAGGGAACCGGCTCCGCCAATCAGGAAGCCATTACCGCCTTGTCGCTGGAGTACCAGGTGCTTTGCCCCTATACGGCTTTCCTCGCTTCCCAACCCCAGGCGGTAGGCAACCCCGTCATCGTGGGAAATCCCGTGCGCCTTATCGACGCCCGCCCGGAGGCACCGCTCTTCGATCTGGCCGTGCGCAACTCCATGCTGTACCTGGATTGGAAATCCCCCGCCGAAGTCGAAACCATCCGCATCCTCGATCTCCAGGGCCGCGTGGTATTCGAATTCCGGCCGTCGGGGCGGACTCCCGCGTTGGGCCGGTGGATCTGGGACGGACGCGATGCCAATGGGCGCTTCCTGGGCCGCGGACGCTATCTGATCAGCGTGAAGACCCGCGCCGGTGTACGCAATCGGATCTTCGTGTGGGCGCCGGGTCCCTGAGCCGGTCCCGCGGAGCCGGGGCCCCAAAGGAGTACGGACGACAGGAATGGCCTATTCCTCGTGCGCCGTTTACCAGGGGACCCGCAGCGTTGACCGCCAGGCAACGGAATCGGTTCGCATCGCGAGAATCGTTCCCACTTTTCCTCCCCGCCGCCTAACTTAAGGTCGGCTTTCCCCCCGGGGGCAACCTACAGGTTACCCCCGCAATGCCCCCATCGAGGTCGTTCGAATCCTCCACCGGAAGGGTCCAGTATGCCTTTTCCCGTTCGCGATCACGCCCTGCGCGCCGCTATGGCGGCATTCCTCATGGCGGCCACCCTTGCCCATGGGCAAGCGGTCAAGCGCTGCGACCTCTCCCTGAAGGTCACTCCCGGCGCGGCCGCGTCCGGCGCCTGCCTGGATCTGGTCTCGCTTATGAACGGCGGCCCGGCCATCAGCACGGCGGGCAATGCCACGCGCATCAGCCGCGAAGGCTTCCGTTTCTGCAAGAACGCGTTCCAAGTCCAGACCCCGGCCGCGGCCGACGTGGTCTTCATCTTCGACAACAGCCTCAGCATGTTCGCCTCATACGCCTTCGTCAACCCCGCCTTAGGGGATACCCTATACTATTTCAATACCGACGGTTGCACGGACACGACGACTACCGGATCGCTGGTGCTCACCACCGCCAATCGCCAACTGAACTGCCACAGCCTCAGATCGAACACCGGCTGTCGCAGCTACTCCGGGGATCCTTACGAAGTGCGCGGCAACGTGATCCGGTCGGCCATCGACTACATGGCGATCCATTCCCCGGCATCGACCGCGGGCGTGACCGGATTCGCCCGCACCACCATGCATCCGCTGCCATCCATCCCCTTGAACGTTCCCGCCAACGTGGCCCGCGCCAAGGACAGCGCCATCGTCGACAGTTCCTCGTACACCAATTACGGGCCGCCCATCCTGTTGGCCAACCGTTGGCTTAGGGATCCGGCCCTGCGCAAAACCCTCAAGCAAGCCATCGTATTCATTTCCGACGGCGCGCCCAGCGACGCCAGCGGACCCAACTCCTATCTCAACGCCGTGGACACCACCATCCCCATCTTCAGCATCTTCCTGGGACAGGTGAGCACTCCGGACACCGCCAATCTCAAGCACATGTCCGATATCACCCACGGCGCCTTCGCGCGCGTGCAACCCAACGACATCCAGGCCATCCAGCAGGTGATGGAATCCATCATCCGCAGCCTTTTGATCAGCACCTTGCCGCAGGCGATCGAAGTGGCCAACAATTCCTTCGCGCCTCCCCAGATCAGCCGCTCCCAGGACCTGGTCCGGAACCCGGACAGCAGCATAAGCCTGGCCCTCGACAGCATCATCGGTCTCAAGGCGGGCGCCAATGAACTGACGGTGAAGATCAAGATGAGCGATACCGCGATACGCGCGTATTCCTTCCGCATCCAGGCGGACGGCCCGCTGGCCGCCGTTTCCGATTCCATCCTCACCTGTTACGATCCGCCGGTGCTTACGTTGATCGATCCGCAAGGAAAGATCCCGGCCGAATATCCCGCGGGCAATACCACCTTTACTGCCCGCCTGACCCGCTCCGCCAATGATCTTTCCAGCGTCCAGGTGGCGGCAACGTCCCGGGATCCGGCGCGTCCGGCCGCTCCTGGGGACAAGGAAGGCTTTAACCTGGCGTTGGGCACGGGAGCCTTGCCCGCGGTATACCAAGGCCCGAGTCCGGTGCTCAGCGGCCCGGCGGCGCCCATTCCCGGCGATGACGTGTTGCAAGCCGCACCCGAAGGCGGCATCACTCTGGATTGGATCCATCCCCGCGACCCGCGCGAGTTCGCCTCGTTTACCTTGCCGGGAAGGAAGATCCCGGTCATTACTCCCATCCTCGAAATCGTGCGCGTACATGACGTGGCCGGCGGCGTGGTTTTCAATCGCGCCATTCCCGACCCGATCGTCATTTTCGGAGCGGCCCACCTGGTTCCCGGGAGCGCAGGCGTGAACGGGATTACCCACGGGGATTGTCTCGCCAACTGCGTCGGGGATCTGCCCGTAGTCGGTGATCCGGCCAAGAACCCCAGTTTCATCTTCAAGACGGCTTCGCCTTTCGGCTACGAGGTGTCCATCTTCGACAACGTCGGCCATTTCGTGAACAAGACCAAGGGCGAAGTGGATGCGGCCAAATGGCAGGCGCAACCCAAACAAGGCGATTCGGTGGCGGTGGCCATGAGCTTCGTACCCGTGGCGCGCAATGGCACCCGCATCGCCAGCGGCGTTTACATCCTGCGGGTGACGATCGCGACCCGTGCGGTGGCGACCCGGAACGCGAAGGGTGAACCGGTTTCCGTGCTGGCGGGGTCGCGCAGCTTCGTCAATCGCTTCGGCTACCTGCGCTCGAGGTGATTTCCCTTATGCCCTGACCTTCCTGCCGGGGTAATCCTCCCTGCGCCCCGGAGCTTGTTATACTTCCCTCGGGGCATAAGCATTGGAACTCGAAGAACAGGGTAGCGCCATCCAGGCCAGCTTCGGCGGCGTCGGCGCCACCATGTTCCTTACCTTCGTCGGGTTCTCCGCCTCGCAATTCCATGCGTACCTGTTTGAGAGCCGCGGGATAGGCAAACTCCAGATAGGCCTGCTTTTGATGCTGGGGCAGGGTGTCGCCTTGCTTTCGCCTTGGTTCCAGGTCGGCGGCATCCGCCGCTTCCACGGTCCGCGCTTGCCTTTCCTGATGATGTTGTCTGGCTCGGGAGCGGCGTTGGCCATGCTTCCGCATTTGCATGGCTTCCGCCAGTTGCTCTTGGGATTCTGCCTGCTCTCCTTCTGCAGCGCCGGCGTATTGCCCCTCAACGCGGCTTGCGCCTTCGATGCCATGCGCGCCCGCGGCCATAGCGCCTTCTTCCGCATCCGCAGTCTGGGCACCGCGGGGTTCCTGGCCGGATGCGTTTTCAGCGTGTGCTTCCCGCGCCTTTCCGATTTGCCGTTGCTGTACGCGGGTTTCGGAGTCGCCGTCCTGCTTGCCATGGCGGTCGCGGCGTGGGATTATCGAATTCCTGTCGTGTCCGTCGCCGTCCGCGAAACTTCCCGCCGTCCGACCATCCTGCATGCGTTGGGTTTACTGCGCGCGCCACGCACGCTTAAGCTGCTGGCGGTGTTGGGGGTGATGAATTTCGCCAATGCCATGGCCACCTGCGTGCAGGGCAATTACCTGGTCGATCGCTGGCATCAGAGCCAGCGCGTCATCAGCCTGGCGTGGGTGGTGTCCACGGGATGCGAGATACCCCTTATGCTTTTGTGCGCTTGGATGTTACGGCGCCACGGCCTGCGGCTGGTGTTGGCTTTCGGCCTGGGGGGAACCTTGGTCAAGCTCTTGGGGCTGGCATTGGCCGGAGAAGTCTGGCAATATTGCCTGGCGCTTACCATGCACGGGTGCTTTTTTTCCGGGGCCCTGACGGGTTTCAGCGTTTACCTGGATAGGCATTATCGAGCCCAGGACCGGCCGACCCTGCAGGCCTTGGCTCCGGTTTTCTACGGCGGCATCCCCTCGGCGCTGGCGGGATTGGCGGCGGGATGGCTTTGGCACGCCGATTCTTTACGCGCGGTATACCTCGCCGCCGGGGGCATTGCGGCAGCGGCCTCGCTGTATGCCTTCTGGCTGTTCCGGGAATTTGTACTTTTCCCCGCAAGATCGCCCGCCCAAGGGGCGGGTTCGCTCACCCAAGGGAGTCCCCAATGAAGTCCCCATGCAAATACCATTACGCCCTGTTCCTGCTGGCGGTCGCATTCTGCGCCAAGCCCATCCACGCCCTTGATGCGGACGATGACGGCATCCCGAACAAGTTCGACGAGTGCAAGAACGATCCCGAGGACAAGGACGGCTTCCAGGATAACGATGGCTGTCCGGATCCGGACAATGATGCCGATGGCGTTTGCGATCCCTGGGTGGCGGAAAAGGGCGAATCGGCCAAGTACGCGGCCAAGTGCAAAGGTTCCGATAAATGCGTGGAAGTCCCCGAGGATAAGGACGGCTTCCAGGACGACGACGGTTGCCCCGATCCCGACAACGACAAGGATGGGATTCCGGACAGCAAGGATAAGTGCTCCAATGATCCCGAGGACATGGACGGCTACCAGGACAATGACGGCTGCCCCGAGCCGGATAACGACGGCGACGGCGTCTGCGATCCCTGGGTCGGCGAAAAGGGCATGTCGGCCAAGTACGCCGCGCAATGCGTAGGCGCGGACAAGTGCATAGACACCAAAGAGGATAAGGACAACTTCGAGGATACCGACGGTTGCCCGGACGCGGACAATGACAAGGACGGCATGAAGGACGAAGGCGACAAGTGCCCGAACGAAGCCGAGACCATGAACGGCGTCGATGACGAGGACGGCTGCCCGGACAAGGCCGCTCCCGCCTTGCAACCCGTGCAGACCTATCCGCTGGTGCGCTTCCGCTCCTCCACCGCCGAACTGACCGTAGAAGCCGAGCCGCCCCTGGAGCAGTTGGCCAAGCAACTCAAGGAGTACCCGGAGAAGAAGGTGGAAGTCCGCCTGTACACCTGGTACAAGGGAAAGAAGAAGGAAGATTACCTGGCCCTGCTGCAATTGCGGTCCAAGGCCATCGTGGACTACCTGGTAAGCAAGGGAGTGCCCGCCGAGCAATTGCAGGAGGCCCAGTACACCAAGGAGAACTTCGACGCCCTCAAGGGCAGCGAGCAGGATTTCAACCAGGAAAAGCCCATGGAAATCCGCCTGATGAATTGAGGCCGCCCATAGCGACCTGATGTTCCCGACGGCGGCCCAAGCGGGCCGCCGTTTTCATTTGCGATCCAAAAAGCGTTCTCTTTTCCATGCGCCAGAGCTTGGGCCGAACGCATGACCCGGGTTATCGGTCCCGGGTGTGTTGTAATGTCATTGTCATTACACTCCTTGTCCTTACAATGACATTACGAGGTGCTAAGGTGCCTCCGGGCCTTCGCCCACCCCCGTACGTGATCCGGCTCACAGCGCCACGCATCGCCACCCACTGTATTTCACGAAAATTACCCCAATCGAGCCTCACAAGCGCGGCCCGGTGACCCTGGTCACGACATCGGAGTGCGCGAAAGGATATTTTCCCTATAGGAAGCACAGGACGCCGGTCGAAGGCGTCCAATCGGAATGGAGACTCCCATGCTACGCATCAGCGCGACAACCCTTCTGCTGGCAGCCGGTTTGGCCTCGGCCGGCAGTGCGATGGACGCCCAACCGATGTCCGGCGTGACGGTCGCCCTGGTCGCCCGGCAGGCTTTCGATTTGGAATGGAGCCAAGGCCAACCTTTCGTCGGCGCTTCGGACGGAGCCTCTACGGCAACCCATGGTTATCAGGATCTCGCCGAAGACCAGGGTCCCACCGCGATGGTGGAAACCTCTTCAGGACTTTCCCTCATCGTCCTGGGCCGCACCGCCAATGGCTACCGGCTGGGTTTCGAAGAGGCCGGCCAGCGGTATCTCGTGAAGCTGTTCGGCGCGCAAGGCCGACTCCTGCGGATGTTCGTGGTCTATCCCGGCCAGGATGCGCTGCAACTGCCTTACGCCAAGCTGCCCGCGGGCCAGGTGTTCATCACGATACACAGCGAATCCGGCAACCCTTTGCAGAACTTCAAGCTTTCCCGTGGAGCCGATACATGAGCGCGAGAATCCCCTGGCTGCCCCTGTTTTTCCTGGCCGGGTACGTGATCTTGTCGCAGTACGCCTAGGCCGCTTTCACAGGGTTTCCGCCAGCGCCACCAGCTTCCGCGAGGATTCCAGATTGCGGGTAGTGGCGCGCAAGCCCAATTTCTTCTCGATGAAGTTGTTGTTGAGTACCGAACGTCCGTATCCATCGCGGATGAGCAGGAAGACTTCCGAACCCTTCACCTTCAATTCATCCTTCGCATCTGCGAGAGCCTCCAGCTTCGACGTCGCTTCCTTGGCGGGTACGGTTTCCAACCAGGAAATATACAGGCGTTCATTCTCCGCCAGCTTCCGCTTGCCGTAGGGATTGGAGGCGAGGGACGCGCGCATGGATTCCAGGTTCCGGAGGATGACGGGCACCTCGAAGCCGAAGGCTTTTTCGATGGCGGCTTCGATGCTTTTCGCGAGCTTACCGGCATCCTTGCCCGCCGAGGTGAAAACCACGTTTCCGGATTGGATGAAGGTCTTGGCGTCCTTATGCCCCAGCTTCACGAACATTTTATGCAGTTCGGCCATGGCGATGATTTTCTGCCCGCTCACGTTTATGCCGCGCAGCATTGCGATGTATGCCGTCATCCCGGGTCCTTTCAGTAAACGATATGCTTGCGGTTTTCGGAATAGATCCAATAAGTCCCACCGACGAGCATCACGTCGATGGCCGCACCGAGCAGCGCGCCTTGCACCAGATGGTTGCGCGCGGGGATATCCTCGACCAGTTCATTGATGCTATCCAGCGGGATGCTTACCACGGCGCCGATGGATTCCATCCGCAGGCGCGACCGGCCCGCCGAATCGGAGACTCCGCGGAATGCTCCGGTCAGGGTTTCCCGGTCCGGTATGGTTGCGTAAACCCGGGTGCCCGGGGTAAGGGACCGGATTTCCGCGGCGGATACGATGCGCGTCCGGGTCGGGCCCTCGGGACGTAAACTCCCGACCATGCCGCCAATAACGGTACACCCCTGGCCGAGCAGGGCGAAGCATGGGAAAATGGCCTGGAGGATGGGTCGCAGTAGGCGCATCCCGCAAATGTAAATTCGTACATTGATTCGCTCGTCAGGAGGCTCGCATGATTCGCACCGGCATCGCGTTGGGATTGGCTTCCACTCTGGCCTTTTCGGTCGCTTCCCAGGCAGCTTCCCCAGCCGCGTCAGCCGCCTCGGCACCGTCCGGGCCCTCGGCCGCGGGTCCCACGGCCGCCGGTGCGAAGCCCAAACCGGCCGCCTGGCTCGGCGTCGCCATCGCCGACGTGCCCCAGGCCCAAGTCCCCCCGCCTTATGCTCCCGCCACCAGCGAAGGCCCGGTACGCATCCAGCAGGTTTTCCGCGGCACCTCGGCCGATCAGGCCGGCCTCAAGGAGGGCGACTACATCCTCTCGGTCAACAAAACCGATCTCCACGGCCGCAAAACCCTGCTCGATACCATCCATTCCAAGACCATCGGCGATGTGGTGGAATTACGCGTAGGGCGGGACGGCAAAGCCTTCTCCCAGAAGATGGCCCTCTCGCCCCGGCCCGAAGATATGCGTTCCATCACCCAGATGCTGGTAGGCGGACCCGCCCCGGCGCTGGACGGCAAATACTATTCCGGCGAAGCCGGTTCCCTGGCGCAGAACAAGGGGAAGGTGGTGCTGGTGGATTTCTGGGCTACCTGGTGCGGCCCCTGCCGCATGACCCTTCCCAGCCTCGATGCCTTGTATAAAAAGTACCATGCCAAGGGATTGGAAGTGATCGGCGTGAGCGCCGAGAGCCTGTCCGAACTGCAAACGTTCCAAACCACGGCCAAGCTCGGTTATCCGCTTTTCAACGACGTGGGGCACATCACCACCAATCAATACCAGGCCTACGCCTTTCCCACCCTGGCCATCATCGACAAGCAGGGTAACATCCAGCGCATCGAAGTCGGGGCGCATCCCATGGCGGATATCGAGAAGTGGATCCTGGAATACTTGTGAGTAAGGTGATTTGGGATCGAATGGGTGTACTAGAATCAGCAGTCCTCACTCCTGCATATCGTCGGGCGTCGGGCGTTTGGCGTCGGGCGCGGAAAAAATAAGCCTATTTTCCGCACCCTCGAAGTAAGGACGGTTTTACGCCCGACGCCCGACGTGCCCTCAAAGAATCGCAACTGGTTTCGTTCGATGATTCCCTCTACCCGAACCGATCTTCTCCTCAACTGAAGTACGCCGGGAACCTTTCCCGGATCGATAGGAATCCCCCCTCCGAAACGATCATGTGATCCAGCAAAGGGATCCCCAGGGTCTTCGAGACCTCCACCAACCTTCGCGTTGCGATGAGATCCGATTCCGAGGGCTCCAAGTTACCCGAGGGATGGTTATGCGCCACCAAAATGCTTACGGCCCGATCCTGAATCGCGGGATAGAAGGTTTCCCGGGGGTGGATCTGGCTCTGATTCGCGAGACCGCGGGTAATGGCGTGGGTCTTGATCACCTGATGGTTTCCGTCCAGGGTGATGACCATGACGCTTTCCTGCGCCGCCCCGCGCAAGGCGCCCAGCAACGGCAGCGCGTCTTTAGGCACGCGGATTTTGAGCTTCTTCCGCGCGGTCAGGAAACGGCGGGAAAATTCGATGCTGGCCAGAATCTGGCAGCCCTTGGTGAGCCCGATGCCCTTGATGTCGAGCAAAGTGTCCAGGGTAAGTTCGTCCTTGAGCGCGCCCAGGATTTCCACCACTTCGGCGGCCAGGGTCAGCACGTCCTTGCCCGGCTGCCCGCGCGCCAGGATTACCGCCAGTAATTCGGCATTGCTCAGGTCACCGGGTCCGTTCTCCATCAGCTTTTCGCGGGGCCACTCGGCGGGGGAAAGGTCTTTCAGGGTTTGCATCTCGACTCCTTTTGCCGTGCGGTATGCCCGGCGCGCGCTCACGGCGCTATCGAGGAGGAAGATATGGAGATGCGGTCCGCGCGAAAATGCGCGTGGTCACCCTCATGAAAGCGGACCGGTCACCCTTTCGAAACCACGGTTTTCCCCAAGCTTTTTCCAAGCCAGCGCGGCCGCGCTTTATTCCTATTCATCCCATGAACGCACCCGCCCCGAAAAAGAAACCACCGTCCTTGAAGACGATCCGCAAAGCCTTCTTCACCATCGTCTGGCCGCGCCGCAAACTCATGCTCCTGGGCCTGATCCTGATCATCATCAGCCGCATTTCCGGCTTGGTGCTTCCGGGTTCCACCAAATACCTGCTGGACACGGTGGTCCCCAATCGGGATTTCCGTTTACTGGGAATCCTGCTGGCGGCGGTAGGCCTTTCCGTCCTTATCCAGTCCGTCACCTCTTATGCCCTGACCCGGCTGCTGGCGGTGGAGGCTCAGCATCTCATCTCGCGCTTGCGTCTCCAGATGCAGAAACACATCATCCGCCTACCGGTGGGATTCTTCGACTCCACCAAATCCGGCGTACTACTGTCGCGGATCATGAACGATCCCGAAGGCGTACGTAACCTGGTGGGTACGGGGGTGGTGCAGTTGGTGGGCGGTTTGCTTACCGCGGTCGTGTCCCTGGTCCTGCTGCTGCGCATCAGCCCTTGGCTGACCATCGCGAGCCTTTTTCCGCTCATCCTTTTCAGCCTCATCTCCTTCATGGCCTTCTCGCGCATCAGGCCCATCTTCCGCGAGCGCGGCAAGCTCACGGCCGAGGTGACCGGACGGCTCACGGAAACGCTGGGCGGCATCCGCGTGGTGAAAGGCTTCCATGCCGAGGATCGGGAAGTGCAGGTATTTGAAAGCGGCGTGGAAACCCTATTCCGGAACGTGCGCAAATCCATGACCACCACCAGCCTGGTCACCAGCCTGGCGACCTTGCTGTTGGGCGTCACCAGCGTGCTCATCATGGGCATCGGCGGCAGGCAGATTTTCCAGGGCGCCATGTCGGTGGGTGATTTCGTGGCCTTCACGCTGTACCTGGGGTTCCTGGTGGCGCCAATCGTACAGATGAGCAATATCGGCTCTCAGCTGACGGAAGCCTTCGCGGGTTTGGACCGCATGGAAGAGATACTGGCCCTGGAACCGGAAGGCCGCGAGCCCGGGCGGGTGGTAGAGCTGCAAAAGCTGCAAGGACGCATCGCTTTCCGGGACGTGCGCTTCGGCTACGAGACCGGAAAGGAAGTGCTCAAGGGCGTGAACCTGGAGGCCGCCGCGGGGACGGTAACGGCCTTGGTGGGGAGCTCGGGTTCGGGAAAGACGACCTTGGCGGGATTGGCGGCATCCTTCCTGAAGCCGACTTCGGGGCAGGTTTTGATCGATGGCGTGGACTTGGCCACGCTCAAACTGGAAACCTATCGCCGGCATTTGGCCGTGGTCCTGCAGGATGAATTCCTTTTCGAAGGCTCCATCAAGGACAATATTCTCTTCGGGAGCCCGGATGCGGGCGCGGCCGAGTTGGCCGATGCGGTGCGCGCGGCGAACCTCAAGGAGTTCACCGACGGATTGGAGAAGGGATTGGACACCTTGATCGGGGAGCGGGGTGTTAAGCTGTCGGGAGGGCAGCGTCAGCGCGTGGCCATCGCCCGCGCGCTGCTGGCGAATCCGCGCATCCTTTTCCTGGACGAGGCGACCTCAAACCTGGACGCGGAAAGCGAAATGCTGATCCAGGAAAGCTTGGCCGGGCTGATGCGGGGCCGCACGACCTTCGTGATCGCCCACCGGCTTTCCACCATCCGCCGCGCCGATGTCATTCTGGTGGTGGAGGCGGGGGAAATCGTGGAGCGCGGAAGCCATGACGAGCTGATCGCGAAGCAAGGGCGGTATTTCCAGCTGTTTACCTACCAGTCGCGCATATGACGCCAGGCCGGGGTATCTGTTCGGTTACCGCTGCTCAGGGGGCGGGGACACGGAAGCAGCGTACTTCGATGCTGTCCGCCAAATCCAATTTGTTGAAAATGAATTTTACCGCCAGGCTGTCGCCTTGGACCTGGGCCTTCGCGGGGGCGGTGACATACTCACCGCTGCCTTGCGGACTGTTGGGATTGACCAGGTAGGTTTTCAATAACCCTGCGGTATCGACCGTGCCGCTAAGGGTAGAGACCTGCCAAGGATCATTTCCGGTATCCAGTTGCATCTCCAAGGTGAATTCGTTGTTGGCCGTGATCAAACCCCGAACGATGCCGTTCCGCTCCTTCCCATGCGTGTCCCATTTACGGTAAGTACCACGGTATCTGCCTCCGAAGGGATTGCCGACCGGGGTTTGCCCGCGCCAGGAGCGCAGCACCCAGACATCCCACCGCGCATCGCGCAAATCGCTGCCCAATCGGTTGGGTCGCGATCCGATAACCACCCGCCCTGGCCAGCCATCGGGCTTTATCCGGGTGTGCAAGGCGAACTCCCACGGGCTGTCTTCGAAAAACGGGACACGCAAATAGGAGTACATGCTGTAAGGTTCATAGGGATTCCGGCCATGAATCAGGATTTCCGCGGAGTCCAAATTCGAGCGGACGGGGTACTCGGCCCGGACATAGATGCTGTCGTGGTCGCGGTCCATGCTGAAGTCCATCCTGCCCGTGTCATCCAACCAAATCTGGAGATCCTCATGATTGAAGCGGTAGTAGAGCTTGCTGTCCGGGGCCGGGTTTTCCAGCATGCAACCGCCCAGGACCGCGGCCGCCGCCAAGCTAAGCCAAAGTATCGCGCGTTGCATCATATCCTCACTCCCAGGACGAATCCGGGCCACATGGTTTCGCGGATATCCGATCCCAACCGATCCCCGTCGTGTTCGGGATTCAGGTTGGGCCGGTAGGTCGCCGGCCAGGCTTCGAGATTATAGGTGGCGCCCGCGAAGACGCTGAACCAACGCATGGGCCGGATGCCCGCGAGCGCCCGCAGGCGGCCGGTGACGCTGAAATTCTCCCAATACTTTTCGTTGAACACCACGCCGGTCCCGGCGTCCACGTCGGCGAAGAGAAGCCTGCCCGGCATATGCACGCCCACCCCCACGCTACCGCCCCACAAGTGGCGGGGATAGCGGGCCTTCATGTCGAAGGAGATGTAGTTGTAATTATAGGGCCCGCCCAGCAGGAAGGCGGTGCGTAACATGGAGCGATCGTCGAAGGTGGTTTCCACATCGTGCATGCCGTTGAGGATGATGTTGATGAGCCCCACCACCGCGCCTTCGCCGTGGGTCGCATAGTTGACGAACCCGATCTGGGCGCCGCGCGCCGTGTCCGCGAAATTCATCAGGCCCGCCTGGACTCCGCATTGCGTACCCGCGGTATTGATGAAGCCGGCTTGCATGCCATCTTGCCTTTTGGCCGCGTTGATGGCGCCCACCTGGACCCCGACTTCCCGCCCGGCCGCGTTCAGGAGCCCGGCCTGCAGGCCCGCACCCTGACCCACGTGATTGACGCAGGCGATCTGCGCGCCGGTGAAAGCTTCCGCGCTGTTGGCGAAGATCGCGGCCTGGGCGCCTTTATGATCGCCGCTGACACGGTTCGCCAGCAGCCCCACCTGCAGGCCCTGGGTTTGCGCGCCGCCGAAATTGAAGGCGGCCAGCTGCACACCGCTCATTTCCTGCTGGGCCCGATTGCTGCCTAGGGAGAACTGCAGGCCCCGGATCGACCGTGCGCTTCCCTTGAACAGGTTGACGGAAAGGTTGTGCGACCAGGGTCCCTCGCCCCGGCCCGGGAATCCCAAGCGCGGGACCACGGCCACGCGCGCCGGCAGCCAACCTTCATCGGTGGGGACCACGGCGGCGGTGGCCACCTTGGCGATGCGCTGGGCCATGGCGGAATCGGGATCCGCGGAAGCCGATTCATCGCCGCGCTTGCGCGTGCGTTCCTTGGCCACGGGGGAGAAGTCGGCCATTTCCATGGGACGATGGGCCGCGGTATCCACCTTGATCAGGGCCCGGAAAAGCGAATCCCCGTGGTCCAGGCTCACGTCATAGAGGCCGGGTTCCAATCCCAATTCCACCCGGGCTCCCGGTTGCTTCTGCAGTTCGGCCACCAGGTCTCCGGTGGCCCCGCGCACGAACAGGCGGCCGCGCATGGAGGGCGGCAGGACCATCCCCGCCGAGGTGCCGCGCAAATCGGTCAGCACCAGATCGCCGGTCCCGGTGAGGCGCATATCGTAGCTGGGATGTTGCGCCCCCGCCTGGCTCCCCTCCGTCTGGGACAAGGTTTCCTGGAACGCGAAGGCGTAGGCCTCACCCAAAGTCACGCGCCCGTCGGAATTGCGATCGGCCGCGCCGCGCAATCCCGTCACCAGGTAATGGGTGAAGAAGGAGGCGCGGATGCGATCCGATTCCTGCGCCGACTCATTGCCCGAACTGGAGGTGAGAAAAGCGTAGCCGCTCAGGTTCGAGGATTGATCGACTGAGAAGGCAGGCAGACGGCTGCCGCCTTTCAAGCGCGTAAGCGCGCCGGAAGCGCAGGCATCGACCACGGCCAGGCGTATGCGCGCAGGGATGGAATCGATACGGGCGCGGAACTCGGGATAGGTGAGGCATTCGGTGCCCAGCATCAGGCCGGTTTCGTCGGAGTGGCCGGAAAAGTAGACCAGCAATTCGGCCCGTTCGCCGCGCGCATTGGCCGCGGCCACGCGTTTGCGCAGCTCGGACATGGCTTCGGTGAATTCCTTCCGGGTGGGCTCGCGCAGTACGCGCAAATCCGTGGCGGCCACGCCGCCCAGCTCGGTGAGCACGCCCGCGAAGTTGGCCGCGTCGGTTCCCGCATAGCGCAATCGCACTCGGGCCAAGCCGCCATCGTTGGCGCCCACGACCAGGGCGAAGCGCCGCAAGGCGGCGGCCGGGGCCTGACCCGCCGCGGGATTCGCGGGGTCGCCGGAGGAATGCTTCGGGACCGTATCCGCCTGGGATTTGGCGTACGCGGCGTCCGGCAGGAAAGCCCGACCCGCCAATATCGAGAGGAGGGCGAGACCGGAAAGGGCGGCACGGGAAATCATGGCGCGGTCTCCTTGCGCTTGCCCGGAACGGGTTTGCGCAATGTATAGGGATATTGGCGGAAGCGGTTCTCCAATCCCATCAGGGAATCGGGAACGGCGCGCTCCACCGCGAAGGCGGCGCGCGCCTGCGCCAATATCCCTTCGCTGGAAAAGGTCTGGGCCGAGGTGATCAGGAAAAACCGTTCCAGTAGCGGGGCCTTGTCCAGCTTAAAGGCGTGGGGTAGGGGCTGCATGCCGCCGGCATGCAAAGCGGCCGCGGGGCCTTCCGCCTCGGGATAGTGCAAGGTTACCGCGCCGGAACCGTCCACGGAGAAGACCACGCCATAGCCCGCGGTCCGGCAATGGTAGAAGACCTGCAAGGTGTCGCCCGGCTTGGCGAGGGACCGGGGCGGGAGCAATTCGCTACCCGCGCGGGTTTTACGGAAGATGGCGAGCCCGGCTTCCGCGCCTTTAAGCCTCGTCCCGAACTCCTCCGCGGTCTCCGTAACCTCCATGATACCCTGTTTGCCATTGCCCCCGTCGGGCCGGACGGTGAGCAGCACGGCGCAGGCCAAAGCCAGCCCGGCAGGCACCGCGAAGAGCCGGCGGCGGTAGAAGGGAATACCGGCGGTCCGCTTCGCGGCGAACCGCTTCGCGGCGGGAACCCGGGAGCGCCGGCGGGCCGCGATGGCTTCGGCCATGCCTCTGGAGGAGTAAGCCTTGAGCACGGCCTCATCCGAGGCACGCAGGGTTTCGATGCGGGCCTGCAATTCAGCTTCGACCTGCGCGCGCCGTTGCAACGCTTCCATCTGCCCGGGAGGCAATTCCCCCAGCAGGTACCGTTCCAACAGGGCATCAGGCACGGGTCGGGTCTCGTTCATATCGCATCCTTTCCAGGAATGGCGGGAAAGGCGGGAGAGCCGGGAAGGGCGGCGAGCACCCTGCCGGCGCCCTGCCGTAGCAAACCTTTACCCGCCAATCGCGCCACGTGTTCCCGTAGCTTTCCCAAACGGCGCCTCACTCCCGCGGCGGAGAGGTTTACCTGTTCAGCCACTTCTTCCAAAGTCAGCCCATCCACGTAATGGAGCACCGCCATCACCCGGGTGCTTTCCTCATGCCTTCCGAAAATCCGATCCAGCAAGCGCCTGGCATAGGTATCCTGCTCGATGTCCTCGGCCGAGGCGATCGTTCCCAGCAGCTCTTCCCCCGCGGCCGAGCGGACCGAGGCGTGGCGCAGTTTATCGATGCAGATTCGGGTGGCCATGGTATAGAGGAAGCTGGAAGGGTATTCGGGGATCGGGAGATTCTGATCCAGCCAGCGTGCGAAGACATCTTGCATCGCATCGAGCGCGGCGTCTTCGTCGCGCAGCATTTGCCGGCAGCGGCGCAGGACCATGGGTCCATAGCGCCGGTATAATCCCTCGAGATCCCGGTTTTCCAGGTGTTCGGCTCCTTTTACGCTGCGGGTTTCCGGTTTCGCGTCATTCTGAAGTTGGAACGGAAACCAGGAAGGAAAGCGCCACGGAAAAGTTAGATTTTGAATTGCAGGCAGAATGGGGTGTTATTTGCCGGAATCCCTGAAAGTCTTGCTCAATATGGGTCTTAAAATCGGATATTCAGGTCGATGTTGCACTTCTGCAACGAAACTTTGCCTTGAAAACCGTATTTTTGGGCCTACATCTGCCAAATGCCCTAAGCTTTGAAGTTTTAATCGGAATTATTCCCAAAAAAGTTTCCTTGCCAACTTGCCGAAACACCAATCCTTGCTATAATTTGGGATAAGTTTCCGAAAAGCATTTTCCGAAGAGGCAAAAGATGGCCAATAAGACGTGTACCGGTGCCGAAGCCTTAATCCATTGCATCCATCAGCACGGGGTCGAATACATCTTCGGCCATCCCGGGGGCGCCGCCATTCCGATTTTCGATGCCTTGGTGGATTCTCCCATCAAATTCATCCTCACGCGGCATGAGCAAGGCGCCACGCACATGGCCGACGGCCTCGCCCGCGCCACCGGCAAGGCCGGCGTGGTTCTGGTGACTTCGGGCCCCGGCGCGACCAATACCATTACCGGCATCATGACCGCGGCGATGGACTCGGTACCGATGATCGTCATCACCGGCCAGACCATCAAGCCGATGCTCGGGCTGGACGCCTTCCAGGAAGCCGACGTGGTCGGTATCTCCTATCCCGCCGTGAAGCATTCCTACCTGGTCCGCGACGTGAACGATATTCCGCGGGTGATCAAGGAAGCCTTCTATATAGCCGAGACCGGCCGTCCCGGTCCCGTGCTCATCGACATTCCCAAGGACGTGTCCGGCGCGATGTTCGAGCCGAACTACAACGTGGAGATCGATCTCCCCGGTTATTCGATTCCCTCGACGGGCGATGGAGTGCAAATCGCGCGCTGCGCCGACCTGCTGGCCAAGGCCAAACGCCCGTTGTTCCTGGTCGGCCATGGCGCCGTCATCGCGGATGCCTGCCGTGTGCTCAAGCAGTTGGCCGAAAAGACCCAGATCCCGGTCACCAACACCCTGCTCGGGAAGGGCGCCTTTCCGGAAACCCATGACTTGAGCCTGGGCATGCTGGGCATGCACGGCACGGCTTACGCCAACAAGGCCGTAGTCGATTGCGATCTCATCATGTCCATCGGTTCCCGTTGGGACGACCGCATCTGCGGCAAGTACTCGGCCTTCTGCCCCAACGCGGTCAAGATCCACATCGACATCGACCCCGCCGAAATCGGCAAGATGATCAAGCCCGATTGCTCCATCGTGGGCGATGCCCGTCTGGTGCTCGAAGAGTTGATTCCCCTGTGCCGCAAGAGCGATACGGAAGACTGGCTCAAGCAGTTGGGCAAGTGGAAGAAGCAGTTCCCGCTCAAGTACGGTAAGCAGGGCGGTCTCAAGGCCCAATTCGTGCTCGATGAGATCTACCGCCTGAGCAAGGGCAAGGCCGTCGTCACCACCGACGTGGGCCAGCACCAGATGTGGGCCGCGCAGTTCTACAAGACCGATTCCCGCTTCCACTGGATTTCCTCCGGCGGCGCGGGCACCATGGGCTTCGGTATGCCGGCGGCCATCGGGGCCCAATTCGCCCGGCCGGACGCCATGGTCATCGCCGTGGTCGGCGATGGCGGCTTCCAGATGACCTTGTCCGAACTGGCCACGGCCGTCGTGAACAAGCTGCCCATCAAGATCCTCATCATCAACAACAAGTACCTGGGCATGGTCCGCCAATGGCAGGCCTTGTTCTTCGAGAACCGTTATTCCGGCGTGGATCTGATCGGCAACCCCAACTTCGTGAAGCTGGCCGAGGCCTACGGCATGAAGGGATTCCGCATCAAGCGCAATGCCGACGTGGGCAAGACTTTGGCGGCGGCGCTCGCTTACAACGACGGGCCTTGCATCATCGAGGCCGAAGTGGAGAAGGAGGACAACGTGTTCCCGATGATCCCGGCCGGCTCCGCCATTTCGGATATGGTGCTGGAAGCCCCCAAGAAGGCCATGGCCAAACCCACGGGAAGCACCTGAGCCCCGCGCCCAGGTAAGGAAGGAACGAACCATGTTGAACGGTACCAAGACAACGCTCTCCGTGATCGAAAGCAAAGCCGCCAAGCAGGCCTCGCCGTACGGCACCCAGCACTCCATCAGCCTGCTGGTGAACAACCGCCCGGGCGTGCTCATCCGCATCGCCCTGGTCTTCAACCGCCGCGGCTACAATATCGAGTCCCTGGTGGTCTCGCCGGCGCATAACGGCAAGTTCTCGCGCATGAACATCACCGCCTCGGGTGAGCCCAAGACCCTGGAGCAGATCATCAAGCAGCTGAACAAGCTGATCGACGTGATCCATGCCAAAGACCATACCAATGAGATCACGGTGGAGAAGGAACTCGCCCTGGTCAAGGTGAACTGCCCGCCGGAAAAGCGCACGGAAATCCTCCAGATCGCCGAGCATTTCAACAGCCAGTCGGTGGATTTGAGCGAAAGCACCCTGATGTTGCAGATTACCGGCTCCACCGAAAAGCTGGATGCCATGGAATTGATGCTGGACAAGTACGGGATCAAGGAAATGGTGCGGACCGGAAAAATCATCATGGCCCGGGGCGACGCCAACACCTGAGCCGCCGGCGTTGAAGTGGGCCTAGGGAAACCCGTAGGCCCCGCGCCGCGGTTCCCCGGGCCGCAATTCCTTGGCCTCTCGGGGATAATAATCCAGGGTCCGGCAATTGCCGGCCAAGCGCCGGTCCGACCTCTGTAAATCCTCCCGCCGCATTTCCAGGGCGCTGATCAGGCGCGCGGTCCCTTCCCCGTCATTGCCCGTGTATTCGGTCCGCAGCTTTTCGAGCTTGGCTTCAAGCTTAACGATATCCTCCCGATCCCGACCCAGTTGGGTACACGAATCCCCGTCTTTCCAGGACAGGCTTTCCGCGCACCCGGTGAAGATCAGGCCGGAAAAGAGGGTGAGGGCGACGGGTAAAAGGGGGAGGACGAGGCGGGGCAGGTTGGAACCGGAACGGTCAGGACAGGGGTCGATGGGCATGGAATCCTCCGCACATATGGACGCCTGTTAGGGCGAATTCCGCTATCCTTGCTTTGCGCCGCGCCCGGCCGCATGCGTTATTCACTTTCGGCGATCAAAAATTGAGCGGGCCACCGTTGCCTCGATGATAGTCCCGGCCGGGAACCTTTGAAATCGGCCTCCGGAAGCCAATTCCCGCTCACCTGCAAACGGGTACGGCCTTTGCTTTCCCCTTCGGAATGCCAACCCCGGAGATCTCATGCTGAAGCATACCTTTGCCATCGCACTCCTCCTTACCGCAGCGCCGCACGCCATCGGCTTGCAGCATGGCGTTTTCCGGAGCCAATCTACCCAAGGCCCCGCCTGGACGGGGTCCGCGGAAATCTTCGAGGAAACCTTCAGGATTACGGTCCATCCCGACTATCTCGATGTCGAACTCGATTGGGTATTCAAGGTCGGGGGGAACCCACCTGAAAAGTACGCGGATGCCTTGGAGATTGTAGGCAACATAAACCTGGTGGCGAACTCCAGTGTCGAAGGGATGCTGGTCTGGTACAAGGACATGATCCTGAAGGCCAAGCTTAAGAAAGCCGAGGCCGCGCGCAGCCAATACGAACAGGTGGTGGATCGCAACTCCCCGGTCCCTCCGCGTCCCCGCGATCCGGTATTGCTGGAATGGATCCGGCAGGACAACTACGACATTTCGATCTTCCCGGTGGCTTGGGGCGCGACTCGCAAGGTCCGCTTGCGGTATCTGGTTCCCATGCAAGCGGGTTGGGCCGTGTATCCTTACGCTTTTTCCCCGAACGCGAACGCGGTGATCCGTCCTGCGCCTGAACTGCAGAGGTTCGGCATCCTGTTCGAGGACAACAAGCAGGAAGCCTATCCGGCCGAGACGACCTTTTCCGGCAAGGATTATTCGCTCCAATCCTACGGTTCCGGCCGCACACCTTCGGCCATCCAAGCCGATCCGCAAGATTCCATTACCGCTTCGAGATTCTTGTCAGGTAGTTTCACTGGGACGCGGTTCGGAGGCCAGGTCATCCATGCTTTCCTCGTACCCCCCGCGCCGATCCGGAACATGATTGCCGCTACCGGTTTCCCGGGCGGTAGCCTTTCCGCGCTTATCCGGAGCGGTGGCGATTCCTGCCGCATCGAGTACCCGATCGGCCGGCACTATGCGGATCTGCGGCTTTACTCGCAGCAACCGGTGGACGCGAAGATTTACTGGCGCCTACAGCCGACCGGGCAATCGGTAATCGAAATCTCCGACAACCCTTCGATCCATGCGGCCGAAGACGGCCTACAGTACGCGCGTTCATTCGGAATGGGTCCCTTCTACCCGCTTGCAGGCACCATGCCCGCCTCCCTGGGCGTAGCTTTGGGATTCATCGATGAGAAATATGCCTTGGTCGCCCTGGAAGGGGATGCCCTGGAATACAAGTTCGCCGCTATGTTTGCCAACCATGGCGTCCCGACCTTGGCGCCATCCGAAATTTTTCCCGCTCCCGATGAAAACTTCGCGGTTCCCCTGGAGAGTTGGCTGCAGGCCCGGAACCAAACCAAACGCGGTTTGGCGGCCGTTTATTATCCGAACTTCGGTCCGATCCAGGTTTCCCTGCAACCCGGTTCCCGGTTACCCAACGGCGTGAGGCTGGTCAGGGCCGGGAACCGACTTGAGATCATGCTGCCCGCGGCGCTGCTGCGGGAACCGCGCAGCCTCCAGGTCGAGATTCGGGATCTCCGAGGTACGCTGGTGAAATCCTGGACCGGCGAGGAATGCCGGAGCGGGCATTTGTCCTGGAGCCCGGCGGAATCGGGACGGGCGGCCGGGATTTACCTGCTAAGTATCAGGGTAGCCGGGGTCGCCTACTCGGCCCGTTTCAGCATGCCCTGAGTGGGCTTTCCTCAAGGCCGGCGTTCCGTCGGAATGCGCCGGCCCTCCGCATCCACCTCCGTGCGCTTTCGCAGGGGATAGGCGTACCATACCGCACCCGATTCCACCCGCCCTACGGGCCTGCTGGGAGCGGCTAGGGGCCGGCTCCGCACCGCCGTATTCCCTCCCCTAAAACCCAACTGCGCCAGGTACAGGTTCTGCGGCGACAGATCCCCGGGCTGCAAGGGCTCGAGCCACGGCCGGGCCGTATTCAATGAGGCCGCCTGGGCGGTAGGGAAGCCCACGGTGATGTTCTTCAGATTCGCCGCGGGTGCAGCCACGTTGCGCCTGGCGCGGATGTTCCAAAACACATCGTCGACGTTGGAGCCGGAGGCATTGTTCATCCACAGCGCCGTCCCTTCCCCGATATCGATATCGGTCCACAGGTTTCCGAAGGGGCCGTCGGGCCCCGGGGCCTTGTGGTGATCGAGGTGCATATTGGCCCCCTTGCAGGTGGCGAAGACGTTGCCCGAAGTGGTCCAATCCACCGTCAATTCGTGGATGGAAGAACCGTATAAGGTGAACTCGAATCCGGTGATCAGGTTCGCCTTAGTGGTGGCCCCGCTTACCTGTATGCCATGGTGGCTGCCTTCGGCCCCGTTCCGCCTTCCCGCATAGGCATCGAAGAAGACTCCGGCGACCGTATTATTGACCGAACCCGCGTCCAGGTTCATCCCCAGATCGACGTTATAGAATCCCACGTTGCGCACCCAGCAATCCTTGGCACCCTTGTAATTGATCCCGTTGTAGCCGCGCTCCAGGAAATGCCCCGGGTATTGCTTGTCCGGATATTTGAAGGTGAGGTTCTCGATGCCCAGCTCCCGGGGATTCTCGAACCACAGATAGCCGCCGCTCCACGACCAGGCCGTAGTGGTGGTTCCATGACTGGTCTGCGCGCTCCTGGGATGGATTTCCTCCAGGCCCAGCGGGAACCACAGGATGGTCTTGTCGCGGCTTTCGCCGCGCAGGGCGAAATCGGTCTTGTCCTTGAATTGCAGCCAATCGGAAATCTTGTAGGTGCCGTTGGGGACCCATACCGCGCCGCCCGCGGGGCAATCCTGAATGGCCTTACGGAAGGGTTCCGTATCGTCGGCGATGCCGTCGCCCTTGGCGCCCACATCGCGAACGTTGAGCTTGACGGGGTAGTCGGGAATGGCCGCGTCGCCGGCGTGGTAGCCGACGCGGGAAAAATCCTTGAGGATGCCTGCGGCGTTCCACTTTTCCCCTTTCTGCCCCCATAATTGCGAGTACACCGTTCCCGTCTGCGTTTGGCCATGGGGAACCGTGACGCATAGGAGCAAAACGGCCAATGCGGCCGGCCCGGATCCCTTGGTAACACCTATGTAACGTAGCTTGCGCATGTCATCCCCCTATTCCTCCACCGCAAGGTAGGGGAAGCGCGCGCGGCCGCCCGGACGCTTCCGCGCTACCCGGGCAAGATCCGTTTCCGCAGCGAGAACGTTGACCCGCCTGGAACAACGGCCGATGCCGGAGGGATTGGCCGACCGCGGCGCGGTCCGCTTCGTAACCGCTTCGCATCGGTTTCGTATTTACGTCCCCGCTACGCCAAACGGATGCCGCCGCCGATCGCGATCGGGAATTATCGCCCCGCTGGAGGCTTGGCTGGGGAATCAGGGAGTCAGGGAGTTGCAGGAATGGTCCCGTTGCACGGGGACCGGCGAATCAGATGCGGAACTCGGCCCCGGCCGTGGTGAACAGGATCCATCGCGGGGGTTTCTGCTCCGGCGAAGCCGGGAATTGCACGCTGATGGAGAGACCCAGGCCGTAGAGCACTTCGCAAGGCGGGTCGATGGTGAAGGCGTTGGAACGGTCCAGCACGCGGGCATGGTCCCCGGCGAGGCGCAGGTTATCGAAAGCCTTGATGAGGCGCGGCCCGTCGTAGATATGCACGGCGTTGATGGGCGAACGCGAAGTGTTGTGGAAGAACAGGAATATCTTTGTGAGTTTGGGTCGGCCGCCGTCGAGGAAATTGGGTACCGAGAGGGGGATGTGGAACCAGTTGGTGGTGTCTTCCTTGCCCCAGAAGGTGGTGCCCCAGCCCTTGCGGGATACCTCGTCGATGTGCTCCGGGTACTCGGGATTGACGATATTGCCGTGGACGCAGACGGTATGCTTCGGCGTCATGGCCTTGGCCGCGGAGGTGCTGCTCGAGAGCTTCATATGGAAGCTATTTTAGCATTTTAGGCCGGTATGGGAAAGGAATTTCCCGCGGAATGTTACCTTGGAAAAGGGCGTTATCATGAGCGGGCAAACCTTACGCTATGCGGCCAAAGCCGTAATCATCGAAGCAAATCGCCTGCTATGCCTCCATAAGCAAGGCGATATCGGGAACTACTATGTGCTTCCGGGCGGGGGCCAGGAATCCGGCGAATTGCTGGATGCGACCCTCGTACGCGAATGCCTGGAAGAGCTGGGCGCGCGCGTGGAAGTTGGGCGGCTGCGGTTCGTGCAGGAATACGTGGGCCGCAACCATTTGTTTCGCGACGCGCATGGGCATATGCATTTCGTGAACCTGTATTTCGAGTGCCGCCTGGTGGAACCCGTGCTGACCCATCCCCTATCGCCGGACGCCGGCCAGGTGGGATTGGAATGGCTCGAGATCGCGCGGCTCGGCGAAGCGGCATTTTTCCCGCGCGTCCTGGCCGCGCGGCTGAATGCGCCCGAAACCGCGGGCGCGGTCTATCTGGGGGATTCGGTTTGAGCGAACATGCTATCCGCATTGAGACGGCCTCGGAGGCCGACGCCGCCATCGTCGCGGCCTTCATCCGCAAGATGCTCCTGTATACCGAGAGCCTGGGCGGATACGCGGGCAACCGGTCCGAGTCCGGCTGGGCCGAATTGGCCGCGCGCGTGGCCGAAGAAATCCGTTCCAATCCCAAGCACGCTTACCTGCTCGCGAAGGATGGCGAGGGCTCGGCTATCGGATTGGGGGCGGCGCAAATCCACGAGGCCCACCTGGCCCTGGAGCCTTGCAAAACCCTCCACGTAAGCACCCTCTTCGTGGACGAGTCCCAACGCAAGGGCGGGATCGGCCGCCGTATCCTGGAGGAATTGATTACATTCGGGAAATCGCGGGGCGTGGACGAGATCGATCTCGGCGTGGAAGCCAACAATCCCGCGGTTAAGCTCTATCTGGACGCGGGTTTCCGCATCCAACGGTACCGCATGGTGCTGGGCCTGAAAGGGAATTGATGGCATCGC
>JAHFCH010000060.1 GCA_023249635.1 Fibrobacterota bacterium | reverse complement strand
AGATCGTATTCGTGGATCCGGCCGCCGGATCCCCCATAGCAACCGTGGCCGGCGCGCGCACTCCCACGGAAATCCAAGCCACCCTCGCATCGGATCTGCTGGAAGGCGCGTTCATCGAATCGCCTTCCTGGGGCGGGGCCCTCGCGATGCTGGCGGGAACCCTGTTCGCCGCTCTCATCATCATCGTACTGCTGATGGATTTCGGGGCGGGAGCGGCGCTCGCCGTGGCCGCCTTGCTGTGCGCGATTTATCCCGCCATCGCCTTCATCGCCTTCGTGAAGTCCTCTTTGTGGCTGCCGCCGCAACTGCCGCCTTTGCTGGTGGCCGCGGCCTACCTGCCCTTGGCCTTCACGCGCTTGTTCTCCCCCGCGCGCCCCGCCAGGGCGCCCAGCATCCAACCCGCATCCGGATACGATCCCGCCCTGGTCTCCATGCCGGGTATGAACCGTCCTTCGGGCCAGCCGCTCACGCCGCCCCGCGGGACCCCGCAAGTGGCCCCTCCCGCCCGCCCCGCCGCGCAGGTACCTCCTGCGCAAATGCAAATGCCGCCCATCTCCGCGGCCGCGCCCCAAGCCCGCCCCTTGCGGCCCCAGCCTCCGCGCGAACGCCAGGGCATGCCGAACGCGCCCGAAACCCGCCCGGCCGAAGCGCGTTTCGCGGATCCGCGCGATCCCCCCATCCTGCCTGCTGCCGTCGATCTCAAGCCCGCCGGTGCCGTTCCCCAGCCCCGCCCCGCGCCCCAGCCCGCGCCGGCGCCCGCCGCCGCTGCCGCGAGCGGGGACGAAATCGAACGCGATGGCAAGGGCGGATTGGTCCGGGTCGGCAAATACCGCATCGTACGCAAGATGGGCTTCGGATCGGCCGGGGACGTATTCGAAGGCATCGATACCCAGATGGGCCGCCGGGTGGCCATCAAGACCATCACCAAGAACGCGGCTTCGCATTTTGATCGCGCTTCGGAGCGTTTCGTGCTTGAGGCCAAGGCGGCCGGATCCCTCAATCATCCCTGCATCAACACCATCTACGACTTCGGCACCATCCGCGACGTATCCTACATGGTACTGGAATTCCTGGACGGCATCACCCTGTCGCAATGGATGCGCGGGAATCCCCAGCCCCCGCATCCGCGCGCCGTGGGCCAGTGGCTGCAGCAGATCGCCTCGGCCCTGGATTACGCCCATGGCCACAAGATCGTCCACCGCGATCTCAAGCCCTCCAACCTGATGGTGGTGAACAACGGGGCGACGGTCAAGCTGCTCGACTTCGGCATCGCCAAGATGGACGACGTAGGCCTCACCCAGACCGGCATGACGGTGGGCACCCCCTCGTATATGTCCCCGGAGCAATTGAGCGGGGTTAAAGTGGGACCGGCCTCGGATCAATACGCTTTCGCCGTGCTCATCTATCAGTTGCTGACCTATAAGTTACCCTACATCGGAACCAAGATCCCGGAGTTGTGCAACCGCATCCTCAAGAACGAAATCGTCCCCCTGGGCGACGTGAATCCCGCCCTGGGAGGCGCGTTCTGGGAGAATCTGCGCAAGGCGATGGCCAAAGCGCCCGAGGACCGATATGAGAATTGCCTGAGCCTCTGTTCCGCCTTGGCGGAAACCCTCCCCGCCTGAGCGGGGACTCTCTTTTGCTACTTTCCCCCCACGCGGCGGCATTGTCGATCCCGCCGCCCGAAAGGTCTCCTACGTGAAGGCCCTATCCACGGGAATCCCCCTCTGCCTCGCCGTCCTGGCTCTGCTTCCCTTGCCGGCGCGTTCCGCCGCCGCGGCCACCGCGTCCGTAGCCGCCAGTGCGGACAAATCCGCCGGAGGCGCGGATGCGAAAGCATCGGACAAAGCCGGCGCCGCCGCCCTGAAGAAAGCCAAGACCGCGTACCAGGCAGGACAGTTGAAGGAGGCGGAGTCGCAGTTGGCCCGCTTCGTCAAGCAGAATCCCAAATCGCCTGCGGCGGAAGAGGCCATGGTCATCCTCGCCGATATCGCCACGCGCCAGCCAAAGCCCGATGCGGTTCTCGCGCTGGTAGGCAAGTTCCGGCGCGCCTATGCCACCTCGGAATACGGCGCCCGCATCGCGTGGTACCAGGGCCAGGCCCTGCTCCGCCTTGGCCGCAACGCCGAAGCCGCCCGGGCATTCGCCACCGCGGCCGCCGCCGCTCCCAACACCGTGCTATATACCAACGCGGCCAAAGGCCTGTGGGCCATCGTCGAAGGCGGCGGCTTGCTCACCGAAGAGGCGGAGAGCGTGCTGGAGCTGCTCGATCGCGACCCGGCCCTGCGCGCGGGTATGCTGGAACGCTTGGGCGATCAGTACCTCAGGGAAGGCCGGTATACCGCGGCCCGCACTACCTACCAGGACTGGCTGGAGCGTTACGGCAAAGGCGACGGAGCCGGGCGCATCAAGGATAAGCTGCGTCAGGCGACCGACGCTCCTCAGCAAAACCGCACCGTGCTCCTGATGGCCCCCATGACGGGCGAGTTCGCCGAGATAGGCAAGGCACTCAAGGAAGGCGCGCAGCTGGCCATCGATGAGAACAACGCCAAAGGCGCGGGCCGCGTGGAAACCCGCAGCCTGGACGATCAGGGCAACCTGATCGTAGGCATCCACCGCTTGCGCAAGGTATTGCGCGAGGAGAAGATCGACGCCGTCATCGGGCCGGCCATGAGCGATGTGAGCGCGGCCGCCGCGGTGGATCTTTCCGCCCGCAAGAGCCGCATCCCCATGATCACCCCCACCGCCACCACCCACGGCATCGCGGCTTTGGGCGACGGCATTTTCCAGCTCAACGTGACCACGGGAACCCTGGGCCAGCGCATCGCTTCTTACGCCACGGGTTGCCTCAAGCTCAAGGACTTCGCCATCGTAGCGCCCGAGAGCGAATACGGATACCAGTTGGCGGAGGCCTTCCAGAAGACGGTCGAGAAGAAGGGCGGCAGCGTAGTCTCGGTGCAGTACTTCCAATCCGAGGCCAATGATCTGGCGCCCCAGTTCGAGGAGATCCGCAAGGTGGCGGGCAAGATGTACATCGACAAGCTCAAGGCGGAAGGCGCCACCGCCCAAGACCTGGATTGGAAAGCGCAGCAGAAGATCATGACCGACAGCGTGCTGCCCCTGGACGGCATCTTCCTGGCGGCCACCAACGGCGAAGAGGCCTACAAGCTGGCCTCGCAGGCCGCCTTCAACAAGTTGCGCTCCCAGTTCCTGGGCTCCTCGGGATGGAACGACAAGACCATGCTCCACCGCAGCAGCAGCACCGCCATCCAGGGCGCCTATTTCTCCGTCGACTTCCAGGAGAATCCCAAGACCGACGTCTTCCTCGCGTTCTCCCGTGCCTACACCGCCAAGTGGAAGCGCGCGCCGGACAAGGTCGCGGCGCTGGCATACGATGCCGCGCGCTTCGCCCTGCAGGGGATGGCGGCCGCTTCCAACGATGACCAGATTATCCCCAGCCTCAAGGCCATCCGCAGCTTCAACGGTGTGCTGGGCCGCATCGCTTTCGACGAGAAATACGGTGCCAACGCCAATGCCGCCCTGTATCACGTGGAAAAGAAGGGTTTCAAGGAAGTCGAAACCTGCCCGGAAGCCGACTAGGCGCCGCTCCGGGGCCTGCCTGCCGGCCCCGGCAACCCAGCCCTTTTGACACCCGCCCGCCAGCCCGTATGATTCGGGCATGGGCTTGTGCTGGGATTTAATGTGCGGGGACGATTGCGCCTACTGCGTCTACAAACAGACGCGCTACCGCCAGGGCTTCAGCACGCCTTGCTACACCTGGTTCGCGGCGAATAAGATTGAGAAGAAATGCCGGGAGTGCCGGTTCTATTTGGAAGAGCGGAAGAAGGATCCTACGCTGCCGGTGGATCCGGCGTGGCACGCCTGAGGGATAGGTTTAAGGTCTAAGGTTTAAGGTGGGGAAGGCATACCAATCAGCTAAGTTGAGTCACCTTAGACCTTAGACCTTAAACCTTCTTTACCCCCTCTTCGTCTCCTCCGGCATCTCCCGCGTCACGTCCTTGATTTCCTTCTGCGCCGCCGGTCCTTTGAACAGGCGCTTGAAGAAGGCGACGAATGCGAGCAAGCCGATGATGATAAACTTCTTGGCGGCGAGCAGCACGCCGATCATGATCTTGAAGAAGCCCACCTTGGCCAACACGCCGCCGGCCACCAGAGCGGCGATGCCGTAGGTAGCCACCTTGTCGGTACCGGGAATGAATTCGGAGTAACGGTGGCCTTCCTGGAATTCCACGGACTTCAGCACCGGCGGAATCCCCGCCTTTACCGTTTCCAGGGCGGACATGGGTGCCACGGCGTTCAGCACCAGTACGCCGCGGCGTCCCAGGATGCGGATGTTGTAATTGAGCGAAGTATGCTCGCTGCCCTCCACGCGGAGCTCCTTGGCCCAATGCAATTTGTGCTCCGTCTTGTCGTAATACGGCTTTTCCGCCCATCCCACCAGGTGCATGGCGGCGTAGCCATCCTTTTTGCGATCCTCGTTGCCCGACTCGGTGGCCTTCTGCATATCCTTGAGCATATCGTCGTAGTTGATCTTTTCCGCGTCGTCGTCCTTCACGTAGCCGTCTTCTTCGTATTCGATGATCACGGCCCAGGATTCATCGCCCAGGGGTTCCTGGCCCGGCGCCAGGATCATGCCCAGGGTCTTGCTCCCCGGCGGGTTGCCCCACAAATCGGTCAGCACGGTTTCGGTTTGCTTGGCGTCCAGGTAGCGGTACCCGGCCGGCAGATTCACCTTGGCCAAGCCGTCCTCTAGCTTGATCTCGCCGGTCCGGTATTCCAGGCCCTTCTCGATCTTGACCAGGGATGCCATTACGCTGTCGCGGTTTACCTCCTGCGGCGCGGCCTGGGCCGCGGGCGCAGGGGCGGGAGCCGCGGCGACGGCGGCGGTGGGAATGGCGACCGACATCACTGACACCAATGATAAGGCCGCGGCGAGGGCATAGCCGGGGACGGCTTTCAGGCGTTTACCTGGCATGAAAGGCTTGGCGATCATGGGACCTCCGGGGGAGTGTGGGTGGCGGGAATGTAATTAATACCTTGTGGTGCCCAATGCCGAGACCCGATCGCCAGTATTCCCGCTCCCCGGCCCCTTCGCAACCGGTGGAATTGACCATCGATAAGCTGGTACCGGGAGGCGACGGCCTGGCCCGCCTCGACGGTAAGGTCTACTTCGTGCCCTTCGTACTGCCCGGGGAAAAGGTGCGGGCGCGCATCATCGAGTCCAAAAAGGATTTCGCCCGCGCCGTAGCCGTGGAAATCCTGGAGCCTTCCCCGGAGCGCGCGGTACCGCCCTGCGCCGTGTTCGGCCGTTGCGGCGGCTGCGACTGGCAGCACATCGACTATCCCGCCCAATTGCGCCACAAGGTGGCCCTGGCCGAAGACGCCTTGCGGCGCATCGGCGGCGTTTCCTTTCCCGGCCTGGCTATCGAAGGGGGGAAACCTTGGGGTTACCGTAACCGCGTGCAAATCCACCGTCGCCCCGGCGGCGGCGCGGGCTTTTTGGCGCGCGGTAGCCATGATTTGGTGTCGGTGGCGGGATGCCCGGTAGCCCATTCCGCCTTGGCCCCCTTGTTCGCGGCGTTGCCTGAAAAGCCCGGCCCGGCGGGACCGGACGGGGAACGGCGGGCGCCGCAAAGGCATCCCGCGTGGAGCCATCCCCTGCCCGACGGCTCGGGCGACTTCGTAGCGGCCCAGGAAACCGGATGGCAGTCCGATCGCGAGATCGCCGTGCCCCTGCTGGGCAAAACCATCCGCTTCGACCTACGTTGCTTCTTCCAAAGCAATCTGGAAATGACCGCGCGGCTCATCCCCTATGCCCTTGAAGGGCTCGCCGGCGAAGAGGCGCTCGATCTTTACTGCGGCGTCGGATTGTTCGGCGCCTTCTTGGCGGATCGATTCGCGCGCGTGCTGGCGGTGGAGGAGAATCCCATCTCCCTGGGTCATGCCCAGCGTAACATCGGCGATACCCATACCTTCCTGCCGGGCCGCGTGGAGGATCTGCTGAGCGCGGTGCGCGGTCCCCTGGCCGAAGCCAATCCCCAGGCCATCGTGGTCGATCCCCCCCGCACCGGACTCGACAAGGCGGTTTGCGATTTCCTGATCGCCAAGCGGCCCGCCCACCTGGTCTACGTATCCTGCAACCCCGTGACCTTGGCGCGGGATCTTAAACTGCTCCTGGCCGCGGGATTCTCCCTGGCCGATCTGCGCCTCTTTGACTTCTATCCCCAAACGGCGCATGTGGAGGCGGTGGCGAAGCTGAGCTGGGGAAAAGAGCTTCCTGATAACCATCCTGCGCAACGGAGAGAGATGGACTCTTAGCAACATAGCGTCGGGCGACCGGCGCGCGCCTATCGATGGCGCTCCGCGCCCGTATCGATCACCGCGCCTTGGCGTCGGGCGTCGGGCGTAAAGAGCGGAAAATACGCGCATTTTCTTAACGCCCGACGCCCGACGCCTGACGCCCGACGATATCCTTCAGATACCTCAGACAAGCACTTCCCCACCCCCTTTCCCCGAACCGATCTTCTGCGGTACAATGTATTTTTTAGCTTTTTAAGCCATTCCGGGAGGTTTTCCCCATGATTCTGTCCGCCCTATTCTGGATTCTGCTCGGCCTCATCATCCTGGTGCTGGGAGCGGCGCTTTCGATGTTCCTGAAGGGCCGCGGCGGCGGGGATCGGCAATCCCAGGACGATTCCTCCCCCATCTATGCGAGCGGCGTATATTCGCTCATCCGGCGCTCACCGCGCAAGGAACTCCAGGAACGCGAACCGCCCCTGGAAGAGGTGCATTCGGTATTGTCTTCGGAGCAGGGGAAAACGGCGAACGGGTCGGCGGAGCAGTACCTGGACGAGTGGCGACGCCAGGCGAATATTAGTATAAATAACATCGAAAAAGGCGATAAGGAAGGAATCCAGACCTACAGGTACCAGGTCCCGGCGAAATGCCAACGCACATGCGTTATGTTCGGCGGGGATACTTACGTGACCCGCGAGCAGATCCATAATCACGTGCAATTGATCCCGCCGTTCCATCTGGGTTGCGGGGTGAGCCTGGTGACGAAGGAAGCGTGGAATGCCGGCAACGAGAATGCCGCCTGGACTCCCATCCTGCCGTCGAACGGTAAGTATATGACGCCGGATTGGAGAATCGTTGTCAAGCTATAATCCCCGCGGCCGCAGCCCCTGCAGCCGGATCGCCCTCTCCCTCCTGGCTTCCCTCCTCCTTCCCACCGCTTCGGCTTTGGCCCAAGGCGGCTCCGCCGTCATTACCCTGGTGATGCCGGTAGGCGCGCGCCAATTGGGCATGGGTGAAACCGCCGTAGCCATGGCCGATGACGTGTTCGGCACCTTCTGGAACCCCGCGGGCCTGGCCTTCGGACCGCTTTCCAACGAATGGGAATTGGTGCTGCCGAAGGCTTATAAGCGCAATGGCATCATGATGGAGCGGGAATTCACGGCCCTGGCCACCAAGCCCCGATCGGGATTCCTGCTCAAGTCCACCGTATGGGCCGGCGCCAAGGACGGCCTGCTGTTGTACAACGGGAAATTCTGGCGCGAATACCACGAGTACGTGTTGGAACAGGGCGACCAGGTGGACAAGGTGGTCCGTCGCTACGCCGGCACCGGCGACAACCTGGACAGCTTGGTGGCGCGCGTCAAGGCTTACAACAAGATCAAGACCCAGCAGGACGAAGAAGATCTCATCAGCCTTAAGCTGCCCTACAACCTGCTCTTCCCCAACGAGGCGGTTACCGCCATCGCTTTGGACAATACCGATCGGCTGTGGGTGGGAACCACCGGCGGACTGTACCGCTTCGACGGTGCCGGATGGAAGGCCTTCGACAAAGAACCGGGTTTCACCTACCTGGGCAACGACACCGCCGCCGTCAAAGGCGCGGACGCAAATTCCCCCGCCGTCGCCGCCAAGCTCGCCGCGCTCGATACCGCCGGCTTCCGAAAGCTCTCCGACTCCCTGGCCGCGGGCCGCAAGCCAGTGACCCTGGGCGCCGATACTTCGAAATCCAAGGCCCCGTCCCCGGGGACCGTGGACAGCATCCAGGCGAAGGATGCGGCCAAGGCCCAACGCGCCGCCGACTCGCTCAACCACGGGTACACGGCCCGGGCCATTTACGATTCGCTCTACAATAAGGCCAAAGCCGAAATCATGGAAGAGGCCGCCAATACCGCCGACTCCCTGGCCTCCAAGGCCAAGGCCGAAGCCATGGCCGCGGCGGGCAAAGGCGATAGCGCCGGCTCCCCGTTCCGCAAGCTCCCGGTAACGGCGCTGACCATCAAGGGCAGCAGCGTCTGGATCGGCACCTCCGATGGCCTATACGAATACAAGAAGACCTCCATCAACCGCCGCGGCCAGAACCTGCTCCCCAGCCAATACGTGACCGGCATCGCCGCCAACGAGAACCTGGACGAGATCTACGTGGCCGTAAAGGACGCGGGTATCGCGCGCTACACCCCTCCAAAATCATCGGGCGCCGCTTCCAAATGGAAAATCTTCACCACCGCCGACGGCCTTATCGACTCGTCCGTGAACAAGATCCTGCTGGATAAGGACGGCCACGTGTGGGCGGCCCATGCCAACGGTATCAGCCATTACACCGCCCTGCACGTGTGGGAGAAGATCCATTTCAAGAAGCAGGAACTGCGCAGCCTGGCCTTGGATGACGATGGGCATATCTGGATCGGCACCAACGAAGGCGCGTGGAAGTACACGCCCAAGTACACCAATGCCAAAGGCCGCCTGGAGCAGAAGAAGGAAGCCGGCGGCGCCACGCCCAAATCCGATCTGCACGCCGATTGGGTGCATTTCCACACCGGCAACGGCCTGACCGACAAGAGCGTCACCGAGGTGAAAGCCCAGGGACCGGACATCTGGTTCGTGACCGGGGCCGGCATCGAGCGGTACAACAGCGCCAAGGCCGAGGTGGGCTTCTTCTACGAAAGCCTGCTACCCGTGCTCAACCTTCCGGATCTTTATCATGCCTTCATGGGCGCCACCTTTCCCGTGGAGGAATGGGGCACGGTGGGCGGCTTCATCAACTATGTCTCCTTCGGCAAGAACACCCAGACCAACTCCGAAGGCCAGGAACTACGCCCTTTCGATTCGTACGAGATGGTGGGCGCGCTAAGCTACGGCACGCGCCTGTCCAAGGACGCCGGCCTGGGCATCAACGCCAAGTTCATCTACTCGGCGCTGGCCCAGGGCATCACCTCGAGCGGCGAAAAGACCGACGGCATCGCCATCAGCTACGCGGTGGATTTGGGCCTGATGTGGAAGAACGTCCTGATCAAGAACCTGACTACCGCCATCGTATTGCAGAACATGGGTCCCGCGGTGTTCTACGTGGATCAGGCCCAGGCGGATCCCATCCCGTTCACGTGGAAAATCGGCCTGGCCTACGACCTCATCCACACTCCGAACCATCGCCTGACGCTCGCCGCCGACGCGAACCGCGAAGCCGTCTACCGCGAGAAAAACGAGGCCGCCCCGGTCTATATCGGCGCCTGGAAGGATCTGGTTTATCCCTTTGAGGACAAGAACCACCCCTGGGATTCGACCTGGATCGAAAACGTCCGCCAGACCGTATTCAATCAAGGACTGGAGTACGTGTACGCCAACGTGGCCGCGTTCCGTACGGGATACCTGTACGATCAAAGCGGCAAACGCTACGAACTGGATCTGGGCCTGGGCTTCATGATTTCGGACATCCTGCAGGTCGACGGAACTTTCATCAAGTCCTTCGACAACGGTATCCGCAATAACCAGAAGCGCTTCAGCATGCTGTTGCGATTCTGACGACGCTCGCCCCGCGAATTCCCCAATTCCCGTCCCCGTAACCAGCATGTTCCGGGACCGCCCACCGCCCAATCGCGGTTAACTTGATCCCAGCCATGCCCCTCCCCATACCGCCGCATAAACCGGCACCCGCGCAAAACCGGTCGCCGCAGCCTTCGCTCTGGCAGCCCCCCGCGAAGCCGTCCCAGGACGCGTCCGCGCCGGACGGGAACCGCTTCCATTCCGCGGGCCTGGAAGCCGCCCACGCAGTCGAAAGGCCCCCCACGCCCACGGAGCGGAACCTCAAGACGCTTACCGAAATGGATCGTCGCGAAGCGGAATCGTTGGGGCTCTACCCGATGGAGCCGACCGGGACTCCCGTGATGATGTCGGCGCGCGAAGCGGCGGGAGCGCGCGACTTCCGCGCGGAAATGCGGCGTATCGATCCGGAAGGGCGACTCCAGGAGAAGGCTGAATTCATCCGCGCTTATGCCCCCGGCGCCAATCCCGGTTCGGCTTTGCCTACCGGGCCGATGCGCTATTCACTGGGGTACTCATGCGAACTTCCCGCGCGCGAATTGCCTCCGGAAACCTTCATGACCATCCATTCGCATCCCAAGCATCCGCTGGCCGAAGGATTCCCCAGCCGGGGCGATTACCTGGCGGCCAACCGCGAAGGCAAGCTGCATGAGGACTACCGCGAGATGATGTACAACCCGCGCACCGATACCTTCTTCCGCTTCGACGGCCGCGCATACCCGCCCGCCTTCGCGGAAGCGAAGTTCCCCTCGGATTAGAGCCAAATCGCACAGAAATTCAAGAACTCTGACTAAAATACACAATTAGGTATTATATACTTGCACTAAATTGTTGCTTTAGTGTATTTTATCCTCATGATCGTCTCGAAAGCGGACCTGTTTGCCGTACTTCGGCAATTCAACCCCTGGTGGCAGGCAGGGCAATTTCCGGAACTTCCTACATGGCAACGCGCCGCCTTCCGGGAAATCGTTGCATGGATGGACCAGCCCCCCGCACATCGGTCACTGCTGATTTCCGGGGCGCGGCAGGTGGGCAAAACCACCCTGATGCTCCAAGCCATCCAGGAATTGATCCGCAAGGGCACCCCTCCGGCAAACATTCTCTATGCCACCTTCGATCACCCCTTGTTCAAACTGGTCGGACTGGAATCCCTGCTGGGATTGTGGCGGGAGTTTGAACCTGCGAAACCCGGTCCTGAGTTCCTGTTCCTCGACGAAATCCAGGTCGCGAAGGACTGGCAGACCTGGCTCAAGCATCAGGTGGATTTCGAAAAGGGCCGACGTCGCATCGCGGTTACGGGATCGGCAATGCCATTGGCCGCGGCAGGGCAGGAATCCGGAGTCGGTCGCTGGAAGACCCTGAAGCTGGCAACCCTTTCGTTCTATGAATACCTACAGCTGAAAAAGTTGCCAGTGCCGACCTTACCCGGCGTGAACTCGATGTTGGAGGTATTCGACTGGTCCGAATCGCAGTTGGTAAAAACCGCGGAAGCGGCCCGGCCTTTGACCGGACTCTTCCATGAATACCTGCTGCGCGGCGGTTTTCCCCAAAGCGCTCTGGTGGAAAGCATCCCGCTGTCGCAGAAGCTCTTGCGCGAAGATATCGTCGACAAGGTGCTCAAGCGCGATATGACAGCCTTGTTCGGGGTACGGCATGTGCTGGAGTTGGAACAGGTGTTCCTCTACCTTTGCCTCCATGACGGAGGGTTGCTCGACATGCCCGAGCTATGCCGTGCCCTCGAACTAAAACGCCCAACCGTCGGTAACTTCATCGATCTGTTGGAATCAACCCATCTCATCTATCGTCTTTTGCCCTTCGGATACGGGAAGCAGGTACTGCGCGCTCGCGCCAAGGTGTATATGGCCGACCCGGCAATCGCACCCAGCGTTCTCTTGAAGGGTAAAGCTCTGCTGGAAGACCCCCGCGCCTTGGGGAGCGCCGTGGAAACCACGTTCTTCAAACACCTCTTTACGCGCTACTACGATCGAAGTGTTGGATTCTCCTATTGGCGGAATAAAAAGGACTATGAAGTGGACATCGTCGCCGACCTCGGCACAGGAGGACTCGTGCCATTCGAGGTTAAGTACCGGGGAACCGGGAGTACAGGTACCGGTGAATTGGGGGGCATCTTGGAATTCTGCGAAGAACACAAGATAAACCGGGGATATATCATTACCCGGGATTGGAACGATTTCGGCGCTTTCGCGCCTGGACAGCGGAAGCAACTAAGCTTGGGCGGGAATGCGACCAGGATGCTGAAAGTCCCGGCTCCCCTAGCCTGTTATTGGCTCGGCCGATCCGAACTCGAGGCCCAAAAAAACGGTTGAACCCCAGGGTAATCCCCGGCAGTCTGAACTACGCTTTGCGCTGAGGGGTGGCGATTGACGCATAATTTTATCCTTGAATTTCCGCGTACTACCCGCTGATTTACAAGGATCTCCCGACGGAACAGCGAAGTTTCCCTCATTCCCCGTACTTGTACCACACATCGCGGCGGTGGCTGCAGGCGGGTAGATCCGTGAAGCAGACTTCGATGCGCTCGATCTTGGGTTGTTCCGAATAGACGAAAGTCTCCACCCGTTGCACCCTGTCGCGCTTCCAGCAGGTTTTGCGCAGCGGGAGGAATCCCGCGTAGTTGAACACGGAAGAATCCAGACCGTCCCCGGTTCCCACCGTCTTGCGGACGCGCAGGGAATCGTCGAGAAATTCGACATCGCGGAATCGCATCACGTTGGCCTCGTTGTAGGTTTCCCGCACAATGCAGCGACGCGGCTTGTCCAGATAGGCGACCAGATGGTTGCGATCGCGCTGCAATTCACCGCCTTGCGGCTCGATCTCGACGGTATTGCGGGTGAAAACGTACACCGTGGCGGTATCGAATTTGCGCGTGGTGGTGCGGCGCGCATGCGTGGTCGAATCGTAGCACGTGCTTCCCGTCATCTCCCCATCGGGCGCGTATTTGAAATCGCAGATGGAGACTCCGTTTTCATTGCGTTCGATCCAACGATCGGGTGGCTGCTCGCGGCTGCGTGCGAAGGTGGGTAGGGCGTGGGATGGATTGGGGACGAAATTGCCTTGGGAGTTGAGCAGGCCAGAGGGGGCGCAGGCGGCCAGCAGACCCGCCAAGAAGCATGGGATGAATGTGCGGAACCTCGGCATGAACCCCCTCACGGCATTAGACCGGTTTCCTGGGGTAAAGGTAATCACCCCGGACCGAGGGGCATCATTGTTTGGGGAATTCGATGCGGATATCCGTGCGCGTGCGATTGGCAGCGGTGTCGGGGCGTTGCGCGCATGTAAGGCCGCGGAGGTGCCTCCATTGGATGGTGGCGCCAGCCGGGAAATCCGCGAAGGCGAAAGCGGAATCCGGATAATCCACATCCAGGCAGGCGGGAATGGACAGGGCGTCCCCGCGCCTTTCAAAGCAAAGGTTGGTGAGCCGCCGCCCATCCACGGCGGAATCGCATTTGCGGGCCGGATTCAGGTTGATGAAGGCGCTGTCAGGCCGGCCCAGCCGCCCGGATACCGTGGTATCACGCAGGATGTCGGTGCCCGGGACGGGGGCGCGAAAATCCGCGGAGAAGCCATCGCCCCGCACCCGGAAGGCCATGTGGCCCCAGAGATCGGCATCGACTTGGAAGCGGTAGAAGGCGAGCAGGGAGTCCGGGGCCGCCAGGGAATCGGTCTTGGCTCCGTTCCGGTATACCACAGTAACTCCGGAGATACGGGGGGAGGCGTACTCCCCGTCCGCGGATGGGGTATCCCCCGTCCCGGTCGCGCAACCCGCCAGCAGCAACCCGGCCAGCCACGCGAACGCGCGCGCGCCCGCGAGGCTACGCATCAGACCCGCAGGTCTTCCTGGTCCAGCGTCTTCCAATCCGCGTTCTTGGCCAGCACGGGCTCCACTTCCCAGGTCAGGAATTCTTCCGTGATTTCCGGGGAACGGCCCGTGAACTTGGCGGGATCGAGCACGTCGGAGAGCGCCTTGGCATCCATGCCGAACACGGGATCCTTGGCGATGCGATCCATCAGATCGTTGTCCAGGCCTTCCTGCTTCACACGCTTGGCGGCTTCCAGGGAATGCTTGCGGATGGCTTCGTGGAGGTGCTGACGATCGCCACCGCGCTTCACGCCCGCCATCATCACGTTCTCGGTTGCCATGAAGGGCAGTTCGGCCATCACGTGCTTTTCGATCATCTTGGGGTACACTACCAGGCCCTTGCAGACGTTCTCGGCCAGGATGAGCATGGCGTCGATGGCCAGGAAGGCTTGCGGGATGGCCAGGCGCTTGTTGGCCGAGTCGTCGAGGGTGCGCTCGAACCATTGCGTCGAGGCGGTGAAAGCGGCGCTGGGTCCCAGGGCCTGGACGAAACGCGAAAGCGATCCGATGCGCTCGGCGCGCATGGGATTGCGTTTGTAGGCCATGGCGCTCGATCCGATCTGATCGGCTTCGAAAGGTTCCTCGATTTCCTTGACATGCTGGAGCAAGCGCAGGTCGGTGGAAAACTTCGCCAGCGACTGGGCCAGGCTGCCGAGCACGTTGAGGATGCGCGAGTCGAGTTTTCGGGTATAGGTTTGCCCGGAAACCCCGAGGCTGCGGGAGAAGCCGGCCTTCTTGGTAACCGCCGCGTCCAGGGCCTTGACCTTGGCATGATCACCGTCGAACAGCTCCAGGAAGCTGGCCTGGGTACCCGTGGTGCCTTTGACCCCGAGGAAGGGAAGTCCCGCGTCCACGAAGGCGAGCTCTTCGAGATCGAGGAGCAGATCCTGGATCCACAAGGTGGCGCGCTTGCCCACCGTGGTCAACTGCGCAGGCTGGAAATGCGTGAAGGCGAGGGAAGGCATGTCCTTGTATTCGCGCGCGAAGGCCGCCAGGGCCGCCACCACGCGAAGGGTACGACGGCGCACGATATCCATGGCCGCGCGGGCCTGGATCAAATCGGTATTGTCGGTAACGTAGGCCGAGGTGGCTCCCAGATGGATGATGCCCGCGGCCTGTTTGGCCTGCAGCCCGTAAGCATGCACATGGGCCATTACATCGTGGCGCACCGCCTTTTCGCGCTTCTCGGCTTCTTCGAAATTGATCCCGGTTTCGTGGGCCTTGAGGTCCGCGATCTGCGCGTCGGTGATGGGTAGACCCAACTCCTTTTCGGCTTCGGCGAGCAGGATCCACAATTTGCGCCAGGTCTGGAATTTGAACTGGGGCGAAAAGACGAAGCCCATGCGGGCCGAGGCGTAACGCTTGATCAGGGGGTTTTCGTACTGGCGGGTATCGTTCATGCTGGGTTCCGGTAGGACGAGGGTTCGGTCAGAAGCGGACCCAAAGGTAGCTCCGGCGCCGGGGTCCATCAAACGCCCGTCGCCCGCGCCGCTGAGGAAACTTCGGGCGTGCCCGGCGGCGCCCTGGCCTTATTTATCTTATGGCTTACTTATCTTATGGGAATGCCCGATTCCCCGGAATTCCCCGCGAGCAGCCATCTGCTTTTCACCTACGGCACCTTGATGCTCACCACCGGCATTCCCGCCGTGGACGATGCCATGCGCAGCGCGGGCGTGTCCCTGGGCCGCGCCTATGCCCATGGCCGCCTCTTCGACCTGGGCGAATATCCCGGAGCGGTCGCGGCCTCGGTAGCCCAACCCGCCGACGAAGACGCGCCCAAGGTCTGGGGTCATTTATTGCGCCTCACCGATCCGGCGGCCCTATTCGCGGTGCTGGACAGCTACGAGGGTTACGATCCGGGGGATATCCAGGCTTCGGAGTTCGTGCGCGCGGAAACGGAGATCCGGTTTTCCGGGACGGGCGCTACGGCGCGGGCGCAGGTCTATTGGTACAACTTCGCGACGGAAAGCCGCGAGGCCATCCTGCCGGGGGATTATCTCGCGCATTGGTCCGCCAAGGGAAAACCCCAAGCACGGCGACTGGTCTAGATAACACGGAAAAACCCCGGGGTTGCTCGGAGCCCCGGGGCGGCGACCGCGCGTGGAAGGACGCGCTCCGCCTGATTCGTCTTCAGGTAACTTTGGAGCTACCCTAGGCTTACTTCTTCGCGGTCTTCTTCTTTTCCTTTTCGGCTTCGGCGCGGGCGCCTTTCACGATGCGGGCGATATCGGCCTTGAACTGGGTTTCATCGACGCGCAGACCGTTGAGGAAGGTGCTCATTTCGCGGGTGAACCCGGCCATGCCGATGGCCTCGGAGATTTCCTGTTCGCTGGCGCCGTTGAGCTTGGCGAACTCGGTGTGGGCGATGACGCAGAACTTGCAAGGCACCTGGGAGGCCACCGCCAACCCGATCAACTCCTTGTCCTTGCCCTTCAGCTCGGTGCCCCCCGCGCCCAATTGGACGTCCTTGAACAGACGCCAGGCGCCGGCGCGGGCTTCGTCCGGGAACTTCTTCATGAACTCGGGCACCAGGCCCAAGGTCTGGGTGATATCCTGCAGCGCCGTGGCGCCATCGATGACGGTTACCGGCTTGGCGGGATTGGCCCCGGGACCCTTTTTCACGTTCTCGATGATCTTGGCGATCTCGGAGCGGAACTTGGTTTCATCGGTCTGGTTGCCGTTGAGCACCGTGCTCCAATGACGGGTGATGGCCGCCATGGCTACGGCTTCGCCCAATTCGGCGCCGCAGGCACCATTGATGGTGGCGAACTCGGTATGCGCTTCGATGCAGTATTGGCAGGGAATCTGCGCGGCCACGCCCAGGCCGATCAGTTCCTTGGACTTTCCGGAGAGCGCGGTCTTGGGGTTCATCTGCAATTCCTTCATCTCTTCCCACACGCCGGGCAAGGCTACGGCGGGGAGGGCTTCGAAGAATTGGGGCACGAAGCCCAGGGTCTTCTGGATATCGGCCTTGGTGGTAGCGTAGGGGGAAGTGGGGGCTTCGGCTGCGCCGGCGGCGGCGGCGAAGGCGCCCAGGAACATGGCGGCCGAAGCGGCAGTCGCCAAGAGAAGGGTCCGGGTGGTCTTGCTGGGGGTGAGGTTGAGCTTGAGCATGATGCGTCTCCTGGTTGTCATTCCGTCCGGCGTGATTGCCTGACTGAGACAAATTTACGGGAGGCGCGTGTTAGCCTTCGTGTGAGGGGGCGTGTGAAGCAATAAATGGCGAATTCGAGCTGGAAATGGCGAAATAGGCCCTTATCCAGAACTCAAATACTTACTTTTATCCTTGTATTTTTAATATTTGATATTATAATTACAATGATGTTAGTTCGAGCTATCCGCCCCCGCATAGTACAGGCGTTAAGGGAAAGCCCAGTAGTGACCCTGGTAGGGCCGCGCCAGACGGGGAAAACCACCTTAGCCAAATCCTTGGGACAGGATTCGGCGTCCCGTTACTTCGATTTGGAGAATCCGCAACATCGACTGATGTTGGAAGACCCGTTGGAAGCGTTGCGACCGCTTCGAAATAGGCTCGTGATCATTGATGAAGCCCAAAGGATGCCGGAACTATTTCCGGCCCTGCGCGCCCTGGTCGACGAGGAGAGGAAACCTGGATGTTACCTCCTGCTGGGATCGGCGACGCCCAACCTCAGGCGCCAGAGTGCCGAAAGCCTGGCGGGCCGCAATCTTACCTTGGAACTCACGCCTTTCCTGGAAAAGGAAAGCGTTCCCGATCCGGTTTCGCGGGAAACCCTGCTCTTGCGGGGAGGATTTCCACCCTCCCTGCTGGCGGCGAGCGATGAAGCCAGCCTACGCTGGCGACTGAATTATCTGGACGATTTGCTGGAAAGGGATTTGCGTATCCACGGATTCGAGGTGGCACCCCAGCGCATCGGCCGTTTCCTCCGGATGCTTTCCCACGTGCATGCGCAAATATGGAATGCGAGTTACCTGGCCAAAAGCCTGGAAATATCGGTACCCACGTGCAACCGCTACCTGGATATGCTCGAACAGGTATTCCTGATCGGGCGCCTGCAGCCGTTCCATGTCAATCTCGGGAAGCGCCTCGTCAAATCGCCCAAGGTTTATCTGCGCGATACCGGCTTGCTGCATGCATTGCAGGGACTCTCCACCTGGGAACAGCTGCAAGGGCATCCGGTCTATGGGCATGCATGGGAAAGTTTCGTGCTGGAGCAGATCCGGAACGCGCTGCCCTTAGGTTGGGAAATGGGATTCTGGAGGACCGCGGCCGGCGCCGAAATCGACGTGGTTCTCTCGCAAGGGGAGATGGTGCAAGCGGTGGCGGAAATCAAATCCGGCTCCTTGCCCAAGCTGGGCAGGGGATACCATCAAGGCTGCGAAGATCTACGGCCGAAGGAAAAGTGGGTCATCTATGGCGGCAACGTCCCTTTAGCCTTGGCGAACGGCGTTACCGCGCTCCCGGTCGCCGAAGCCGTTACCCGTTTGGAACGCTGGACCGGATAGCCCCGGGGACGCCCAGCTTACCGGCCAATTCTTCGGACCAACGCAAGATCCGCGCGGGCAGGGCGTGGGATGCGGCCAGGGCCGGAGTCAAGGCGCGCCACTGCGCTTCGGCTTCGGGGCGGCGGCCTTGCGCCAAGGCGGAGAGACCCAGCAGGCAACGGGCCCAGGTGGGTTCGGATAGGCGTTTGAGGGGTTCGCAGCGTTCGATGGCCTCGGCGCAGCGGGCCGCGATGGGTCCATGCACGCCCGCGCGCAGTTCGCGTTCGGCCCGCATCAATTGCAAGTAGGAAGTCATCACCTTCACGTTATCGCCGCGCAGGAGGGCCAGGCTTTCGTCGAAAAGGATGTCGGCTTCGGGTTCGTCCAGTTGCATACGCGCCAAGGCCAACAGGGCTTTGGCGAAGTGCTTATCCGCCGAATGGTTCACCACTTCATCCAGCGCTTTGATCTCATCCACGTGGGCCAGCGCCACCACGGGATTCTCTTCCTCGAGCTCCAGCTTCGCGAGAGCGCATTCGATCTGGAATTCGAACTGGGGTAATTCCTTTTCCCGCATCAGACGCCGGGCCTTGCGGAGATGCGCGCGGGCCTCGTCGACGCGGCCCTCCCGATGCTTGAGCCACCCCAGGCCGGTTTCCGTGTCGGCCTCCTCGAACCCATGCTCGCTGCAGATGCGTTGGGCCTGTGCCAGGAAGGCCCGCGCCTTGGGAATCTCCTGATCGGTGGCCAGCAGGCACAGCGACATGCCCGAAAGGTTGAAAGCGCGCGCCAGGGGATCTTCCAGGCTTCCCAGGGCGGTTCCGATATCCAGATCGGGAATGCCTTCGCTGAGCACGCTGGGATCGGGACGCGTATAACGCACTACGGAAAGGGCGTAGAGCGCGGCCAAGCGCGTTTCCTCCTGGCCCGCGGCCTTGGCCTTTTCCGCCAGGCGCACCAGGCGCGTGTCGATGCCTTCAGGGTATTCCGGCAGATTCTGGGCGGCGCGGTTGCAGAGCAGGCAGAACTCGCGTTGCAAGGCCCAATGCGCTCCGGTGCGATCGAGATGATCCATGCCGCGCTCCACGAAGCCCACCATGGCCGGGAACGCGCGCAAGCGGAAGCAATGCACGCCGGCTTCCAGGCACGCTTCGGCGGCCAGGATCGATTGCGCTCCGGCTTCGGCATGCCACGCCACTTCTTCCCAACCGCGGCGCAGGGCCGGGCGCCCCCGTAACGTCTCCGCTACGTGGGCGTGCATGCGCATGCGGCGCGGGGCGGATAGGGTCTCTTGCGCCCGCTGGCGGATGAGATCGTGCCCGAACAGGTATTCCATGCCGGCCTCGCCCTCGACCACGCGCATCAGCCCCTGGCCCTCCAGGCGCTCCAAGGCGGCGAGCAAAGCATGCACGGGCAAATCGAGCAGAGATTCCAAGAGCGCGGGCGGTAGGCCGCGGCCCAGCAAGGCGGCCCATTGCAGCACGATGCGCCCTTCGTCCCCGGCCACCCGGATGCGCTCGTCGAGCATGGCCTCGAGGGAAAGCCGCGACCCTTCGCCCGCATCCATGGCCAGCGCCAGGGAAGCCAAAGGATGCCCGGCGCTGCGCGCGAAGACTTCGCCGGGATCGCGGCGCGACCCGGCCGATTCCAACAAGGTCGCGGTATCTTGGGCGTCCAGCGGTCCGATGGGCCAGGCCTCGGACCAGCCTTCGCGTTGGGCCACGCGCAATAGGGAAGCGATGGGGGGATCGGCGGGGGCCGCCACATTGCGCATGCCCGCCAGCATCAGGCGGAAAGGCGTGTCGGGACCGCGCATCAGGGATTGCAGCAGCCCCACCGATGCGGCATCCAGCCAATGCACATCGTCGAGGATCAGCGCCATGGGCCCACGGCTTGCCAGCGTCGCCAGCCAGGCCCGCATGGATTCAAAGAGAGCGCCTTGATCGACCTGACCGCGTTCCAACATGCCGGAGGGACGCAGCAAGGGGCATTCGCCCGCGTCCTGGGGGCCGGCGTAGCGGGCGGCGTCGATCCAGGGGCCCAAGGCCCGATCGCGTTCCGCCTCGAAGGCGCGGCCCTTGAGGACCAGCCAGCCCTGCGCGGCCAGGGCATCGCCCATCTCTTCCAGCAAGCGGGTCTTGCCTATGCCCGGCTCCCCGACCAGCAGACGCAAACGTCCATCGGGCGCGGCCGCGAGGAAACGGAAGCGGCCCATCTCCTCGGCGCGGCCCGCCAGGGGCGGGCGTCCCGTAACCGGTATGTTACTGTGGGCCAATCCGGAAAAGGCGGGTCCGGCAACGGCGTAGGCCTGACCGGTGATGGGGGCGTCGGAAAAAATTTCGCTGCGGGTCCCGTCCGGTCGCTGGGGCGCGGGACCGGTCTGGCCCAGGGGCCCAATGGCCACGCGGGCTTTCTCCAATGCCGAGCCGGGAATACCCCCGTGCCGGCGCAACATCTGCGCGCAGCGTTCGTAGTGGGCCAGGGCTTCGCGCTTGCGGCCCAATGCGGTCAGGGCTTCCAGCACGGCCACATGCGGCCGCTCATCCAGGGGATCCTGCTGGACCCACACGTGGCCCAGGCGGGCCTTGGCCTCGGGAGAATCGGTATGGCGCCGCAGCAGATCGGCGAACACCACGCCGCGGGCCTGGGCCAGGGATTTTTCCTCGCCCACGCGCCAGCTTTCGAAGCGGATGGAATCGGCAAGGTCGAGATCGGCCAAGAAGGGGCCGGAGAAGCGTGAAGCCGCGGCTTCCAGGGCGGCGGTATCGGCCGACGCGACGGCCTTGGCCAAGGATCGCAGGCGGCGCGCATCCACGTCCCAGGCTTCGGGATCGACCGAGAGGGAATCGTCTTCGGCCCGCAACCGCACCGTACCGCCCGCATCGAGCACGACCTTGAGGCGCGACAGGCACCAGCGCAAGGCCCCGCGGGGATCGGCGGAATTCTCCCACAACAATTCGCACAAGCGCGCGCGATGCAGGGGCTTTTCGGCAATGGCCAGGCAGGCCAGCAGGGCGCGGGCCTGGCGCGAGGGCGGCAGGGCCAGGGGATCGTCCCCGAGCCAGGCGCGTAGGCCCCCGAAGGTCTGGATGCGAAGGAGTGGTGCGACCATGGGACGTAGTACCGGCGGGCCTCCAAGACCGGACGGGCCATGGGTCCGGACAGGGTAAAATTAGTTACCCGCGGCGGTCCCATCGGCGGAGTTGGGATTTCCCTGGGGTTTTATCCATCTTTTCAGCATGATCAAGACCTGCTTCTCCCTTGCCTGCTTGTTCTTGTGCCTCGGCCGGGCCTGGTCCCAAGGCGCCTGCCAGGCTCCAGCCCCGCTCCAGTTCGCCGATGAGGGCGGTCCGCATGTTGCGCTATGCTCTCCCCTCCAGTTCAGCCATTATCCTCCCACTTCGGGGAAACACTATCCCTATTGGGCGTCACCGGGCGCATACGACTCCGTTATCAATGCGGGAAATTGGTTGCATGCGGCCGAGCACGGGGCCGTGGTCTTCCTCATCAATTGCCACACGGCCGGCGACTGCCATTCCGACTTCGCACAGCTGAAAAAAATCGCGGACGAGTATCCGCACGATCCCATTTGCAACGTAAAGGACAACCATCGCATCATCATCACCGGCGATACCCTCATCACGACGCGCTATGCCGTGGTCGCATGGGATTGGTCGCTATCGTCCGATTGCCTGGATACGGCCGCCTTCGCGGTATTCCTCAAAGCCCATTACGCGCATGCGCCCGAGAACATCTGCGGGTTCGGAACGGATTTCAAGGACACGGTGGGCTTCTACGGGATCACGTGGTGCAATCAACCGCTCGCGATCGCCACGCAAAGGTCCACTCCCGCCGTCGCGCGTGGCGAACGCATCCTCTGGCAAGGTTCCCTCGCCCGCCGCGGCCGCTTGACTCTCGAAGCGCGCACACTTAGAGGCGAAGTGCTGGCGAACTACGACCTCGGTCCCGCCGGCCCTGGCCCCGCTTCGGCAAAGTGGGACCCGAAGGCCATCCCATCCGGTTTTCCCGCCGCGAACGGCTTCTCAGCCGCGGGTGCAGTAGTCTGCCGGATCGGATTCTCCTCGGCCTCCGGATCGCGCGTCCTCGCGGAAACGATCGTCCGGCCGTAGGCCCACAGCGGCGACGCCGCCCGCGGACCGGTATGCGCGGCGGGATGATCTTCGCGCGCGGGCCGCCAATCCTCCCCCACCGACCCTTTCACAGGTACCGCTCCGGCGCGCGCCAGTGCACCAACGCCAAGCAGCCTTCCTCGCTCCAAACGCGATGGGTAGTACCCACGGGATTGTAGATGTACGCGCCCGAATCGTAGGCGCCGAATTCATCTTCCTGCCCGCCGGTAAGGACGTAAACGTGTTCATCCCCGAGATGGATATGCGCGGGAACGGTCGCGCCCGGCAGATAACGCATCAACGCGGTCTTGTAATTGCCCGGCGGCCCTTCGAACAAAGGCAGGATGCGCACGCCTGGGCGCAACTCTTCCCATGCCGCTCCCTCGTTCCCGGTGCCGAGGCTGATGGGCGGACGATCGCCAGGATAGCCTAGGGCATCCGGCGGTGCGGACGGGCCGGGAATCCAGCCGGGCAGGAAGCGGATGGGGCCCAGCCTATGCGTGAGCACCAACGCGCCGCGCTCGCTCCAAACGCGATGCCGCGAGCCCATGGGCCGCATCAGGTAGGTACCACATGCCGATTCGCCCGAGGTATCCAGGATGGATCCTTCCAACACGTAGCCATGCTCGTCGCCGGCATGGTAATGCTCGGGTACCCTTGCGCCCGGCGCGTAGCGCACCAGGCTGATGCAGTAGCCATCGTCGGAGCCGTAGAGTTCGCGGACCTTGATACCCGGCCGCGGGTTGAGCCATGCCTCCGGGCCCCAGATGTCCGGGGCTTCGATATGACGGCGGGAGCGGGAAGAGCCGGAGGCGGCGCGGGGCCGGGGTACCGTCCGTGTTACCATGCGCATGCGATCCCCTTTCGGCGCCGGCATTGCGGTCAGATTCCCGCGTACCCTTGCCGCGTTGAGTCGTTGATCGGGATTGCGAATTCCATGCCATGCGCGAATCTGCCGCTGCGGCGCGATTCGGAACTCCCATCCCGATTCGACCGCGCCACATATGGACAAATCGGATCGGGATGGGTCATTTCCGCTTCCGGACAAACCCGGCTTTGTAAGCATTTGTCAATCGGCCTCCGGAGGGGCCCGGGGTTGGGAAACTTGGGCTCCGGCTGCCCGCTGAAGCAGGGGGCGATCTCGGAAGCGCGGCGGCGCGGTTGTATATTTCCATTCCGTCGCGGGGGCGGGCCAGTCGCGTTTCGGTGCGCGGATGGTTATTTAGGAACGGCACATCCTGACGGTGGATAGGAAGTAAAAATGGATACGAATCATACGCGCGCGCGTCTCGGTTTCGAACTGGGCGCATCGGTGGCTCCCGACGAGGATCAGGTCCTGCCCGTTATACGCCTGAAGATGATGGCCACCGGCCTGGAAGTTCCCGCCAACGGGCATGGGCCGGATTTCATGGCGCATACCGCCGACCTTATCCGCAAGATCCAGGAGAAGTTCCGCGGCTATCCCCAGCCGCTATGCCCGTTGGACGCGCGCCTGCAGAATTTCCTGAATGATTTCTTCAAGGACATCGACGTTCCCGGCGATCTCGCGTTACCGCTGCGCGCCCTGCACATGGATTTCCACGGTCTGGCCCGTACTTTGTCCCTGCCCGCCGAAGGCGATTCCTTCGAATCGGAATTCGTGAAATCGTACCGCACCGCCCAGGGCGTGCTGCATAATCCGGCCACGGACAAGCGCACCACCAAAGGCACCTTCCACGTATGCGAAGGCGGCCTGCCCATTCCCGCGGACAAGAAGTCCGTGCCCAAGGAGGCCTTCGCGCGCCTGCTGTACGCGGCCGTCAATCCCCCCGCCGATATCCTGGAATTGCCTTTCACCTCGGGCCTCAAGCGGCCCGCCCGCGTCTTCACCTCCCTGTTCATACGGCCGCTGGTGAGCCCGGAAATCCCGGGGCTGCGCGCCTACCGCGACATGGAGATCCGCTTCTTCGCCCCCGGCAGCCTGGTTTCCAATCTCGACTTCGTGGAATCCATTTTCGGCAACGCGGGCGATCCCTATCTGCCCGAGAACGACGCGGGCCTGGACGCGGAGCATTTCTCCGGCGTCACCGGCTGCGTCATTTTGGCTCCGCACCTGCCGCGCTTGCGCAAGAAGGATTTGGGCCTGCCCCGTTACGAGGACGCCACGCCCGCGCAGAAGAAGGACGGCATGTGCTGGAAGGATCCCGAGGAACGCTACAACGAGGGCAAGGCTTTCAAGGCCACCATTACCTCGTCCGAGGGCGTCATCCTCACCCTGATCGCGGACAATTACTTCGGCTATTGCAAAAAGGAAGTGAAGACCCAGATCGGCTTCGCCTGCAACCTGATGGGGGTGAGCGAAGAGGAGCATGCCGGCGGTGCCCTCATCTTCCCCAGCTACAGCCTGGGCGACTTCACCCAGCATAACGCCACCTTCATCCGCCAGAAGGGCTATTCCTTCAAGCAGGTGCGCAAGCTGCTGGGCGATTTCATGGTCGAGCATCCCGACGGCTACGGCATCGACAAGCGCCAACCCAAAGTCATCTACCTGCCCGAGGATGCGGAAATCTTCCTGATCGATCAGAAGATCACCTGGAACAAGGGAGGCAAAGCGGCGAGCCTGCGCTTGTTGCCCGATCACGTCTACATGTATCCCAGCGGCTACAAGGTGCGCATGGAGAAACATCCGGACGCGCCCAGCTGGCGCCTGATCGGCACCGTAGCCGAGGGCCTGCTGTGCCATAAACCCTGCACCGTTTCGGGCGGCGGGAAAAGCGAAATCTCCAAGTCCATCGCCGAATCCATTTTGTACCGCGCCTTCTATATCAACGATTTCGAAAAGGATTTCGCCGCCGCGGAAAGGATCATCAGTCGCGATTACTCCGATCGCTTCAAGGTCGATCCCAAGGGCAAGCTCAATCACTTGCGCCCGGTGCTGGCATCTTCCCGCTCGCTGGGCTCGGTGGTGCGCCTGCTGACGCCTTCGCCGGAGTATACCGACGGCTACAACAAGTGGCTGCGCGGCATCCCGCCCCAGGTCCGTTCCCTGGTCTTCACCATCAAGCGATTCTACCGGCAGGAATGGGGCAAGGATATCCGCAGCCATTTCTCCGTGGATATGGTCGATGGCCGTCCCGGACATGAGCTGAGCTATGAGCATCGCCGCCTGGTATCCAGCTACCTCAAGGTCGGCACCGAGGAATCGGGCAACTGGCGCGTGTTCCGCCTGCGCACCGATTTCGTGCCCGCCGCCAAGCTCCAGATCGAGGACGATATCACCGCCTCCGCCGTGCTCCCCGCCTCTGCGCTGGGGGAGGCCCCGGAGATCGAATCGGAACTCGACGCCATGGCCAAGACGCCCGGGCCCAAAGAGGAAGCTCCGGTCCGCAAGCCGGCCCTCTCCAAGAAGTTCGTCCAGAACTGCGAGTACCGCCTGTTCCAACGTCCCGACGATGCCATCGTTCCCGGTCTCGATCGCCAGGCCGAGCGCGACTTCGCCGAGTCGAACAATTTCTTCTCGAACTACGAACCCCTGGCGGTGGACGAAGCCCGCCGCATGCAGGAAGACGCCATCACCATGGCCCGCTTCACGCCCGCGGGCCGCAAGGTGATCGACAACGCGGCCAAGCTGGACCTGGGATTTTTCGTTTCCACCTCGCGACCGCGCATGACCGACGGCAAGCCCAACGCCAATGTGCGTTACCTGCAGAACCGTCCCGACCTGGTCGATTCCTTCTCCGTGTTCACGGCCCACATGGGCCAGCGGCTCAAGCGCAAGCTCTCCGCCGATGCCCCCGTGGCCACCCCGGTGGACGCGGTCCTGATCGGCCGTCGCAACAATCCGCCCGATCACGAAGCCGGCATCAAGCCCCTGGCCGTCTACAATCCCCTGCATTTCCAGGAGCTGCCCGAAGCCTTCATGGACTTCGTGGCCAGCCCTACCGGTAAATCCCCCTCGACCACGGGTGCGGGCTCCGAAGGCGCGCTCACCAAGGGCCCCTTCAATGCCCTGTGGCCCACCGCCGATCTCAACGCGGCCATGGTCTCTTTCATCCTCACCGACCTGCAGGTCTTTTCCACCCCGGCGGGGCATATCGGCGGCAAGTACCGCGTCGATCATGATATGAGCCTCTTGATGCCGGAACTCTGGTGCCGCATGAGCCCGGAAGAGCGGAACGCCGAGCGCCTCATCCGCAACGGGCATCTCACGCGCGTGGAAGACATCAAGCGCCGCGGCAAGGTGATCCCAGCGGGTCGCTTGGGCTACCGCATCAACGCGCGCTTCGTGCATGCCTTTTTGGGCCGCATCTTTTCCGATCCCCTGGCCGTTTTCCCTCCCGACATGCTGGAGCCCGAATTGCAAGGCGCCCAGGACTTCGTCGACGGGGTGGAGAACATCGTTGAAGCGCAGCGTGCCTCGGCGCAATGCTATTTCGAGGACGGTAGCGTCGAAAGCGCCTGCCCTCCGCTGAAGGGTTTGTTGCACATCATGGCCAAGGGAAATTGGGAAGGCCTGACCTTGGGCAGCCCCGAGTTCCGCAAGATGTTCACCGTCGAATCCATGCTCAAGTCGCCCTGGTATCGCGCGCGCCTGGCCCGCCAGCAGGAGAAGGACAAGCTGTTGTGGGGCCGCCACCGCGACTACCTAAAGGGTTTCCTGGCCGGCGAAGGCAATCGCGCCGCCGCGACCCGCCTGGGACTTTCCCGCAGGCTCGCCTTGGCCGACAAGAACCTCAAGACCGCTTCGCGGCCCGCCTACCTGGAAGGGTTGAAGGGCACGCTCGGGATCGATCCGGTCCTGTAACAAGGGCTATCCGCCGCCGACAGAGTTGCTATCTTGGCCAGCCAGCCAAGGGAGGATTCGTCATGTCGGCAATAGCCCATCTCGTCAATCGCGTACGCGGCATCCTGGACTCTTTCGCTTGGCTGCCGCCCCTGGTGGCGCGCATCGTCGTCGGCTGGGTGTTCGTGGAATCGGGCTGGGGCAAGCTCCACCATCTCGACAAGGTCACGGGTTTCTTCACCGATCTGGGTCTGCCCGCCCCCGCCTTCCAGGCGCACCTGGTGGCCACCACGGAATTCGCCGGCGGCCTGGCCCTGCTGGTAGGCCTGTGCACGCGCCTGTTCTCCGTGCCCCTTACCATCATCATGTTCGTGGCCATCGCCACCGCCAAGAAGGATGAGCTGCACGGCTTCTCGGACCTGATCGGCTTCTCCGAATTCCTCTATGCGGTGTTGCTGTTCTGGCTGATTATCTCCGGGCCCGGCAAACTCGCATTGGATTATTTGCTGGCCCGTAAGCTAAAGCGGTTAGATTAGTTCCATCCCCACCGGAATCGGGGAATAACGCATCCCCCTTTCCGGTTGCAATCGTTTCCCTCACAGCATATACTCTGTTCAGGTGAGCTCCGGCCCCGGCCCCATGCGGTCGCGGCGAAGGTCACCTCATCCGATCCGGTTCCAGAACTCCTAGGGGGAGGTTGCACATGGAATATGCCGTGACAGGATTTTGGGGTCCAATCCGCTTCGCGGCCCTCTGCTGCGCGGCGGTCGCCTCCTTATCCGCTGAGCCCGTAAGCTACTCCGGCAAAGTGGTGGACGCCGCAGGGGCGCCGGTTTCCTGGGCCTTCGTCAAATTGGAAGGCACTTCCATCCTCGTCCAGTCCGGGCTGGACGGCTCTTTTACCCTGACCGGGGAAGCCGCATCCATCATTTACCCGGATCCGAAACCACCCGGAATATCCGTCCCCGAGGCGACGCTCCCTATCCGGTACCTGCCGGACGGGCGCGCGGCGGGCGCTTCCCACGTAGCAGCCATGTTACTCCTGTCCCGCTCCCGTGGAGAGCGCCCGGCCACCCGGACCTTTTTGCTGACGGCCGCTTCCTTCGCCGCGGGATATCCCGATCCGCGGCCGCCGACCCCGCCCGGGACGGGGGAGCTCGAGAATGCCGCCCGGGTGCAATCGGCCTGGACCTTGGGCGTTTCCATGGCTAATTACCAGCCGGGATCGTTCCCGCAGGCCGTGGCCACCGCCAAGGGTTTGTCCCTTTCGCTTACCAAGTCGGCCACCGATACCGCGACCTACGCGGCCGAGAAGAAACTCTGCCTGGATACCATCAACACCCTGCGCGCCCAGGTGGGCAAGCCCAAGGTCACCTGGTCCAAGAGCCTGGAAGCCTTCGCGGATCAGGGAACCCGCTACGATTCGGAACGGAACAAGGCCCATGCCCATTTCGGCGCCTTCAGCACGCGCGCCGATCCCAGCGACGCCGAGAATGCCGTACCCGGCTGGCCCATCAAGCAATACAAGAACGTGGCCGCCGTGGTGGCGCAAGGCGCCAAGATGATGTGGGACGAAGGCCCGGGAGGCGGGCATTACGAAAACATCATCGGCAACCAAACCCAACTGGGATGCGGGATCTACGTGACCCCGGCCGGCGGGGTGTGGGTCATCCACGATTTCAAGTAGCGGAGATGGGTGCGGCGGCGCGGCGGCTTAGCACAAGCAACGTCCGATGCAGAAATGTTCCTTAGGCGGGATAGGCGAAGCCAGATCCGCCGCGAAGGAAACCGCGATTCCCACGACTATCCAGATCCACACCCGCGGATTGCGCCACGATAGGGCGCCTCCCCGGGAACGGATGATCGCGAAAAGCAGCCCCCACTCCACGATCCGCACAGGCGCATAGATGGCGATGTAATCCCGCAAGGTGCCATGGATGGGAAGCAGGCCGGCGAAGAGGAATACCGCGACACCGAAACCCATGCCCATCAGCAGGCGTAGCCCGCCAAGACCCAGGGCAGGCAGGACCAGGCGCTTGAGCACGGGCGGCGGTTGCGTAAGCAAGCGCAGCCCTACGAACGACCAAAGCGCGTAGGCAGCGAACTTGATCAGGATGTAGCGGGTCATTTCCATCTATAGACCCTATTCCAGGAGGCCAGGCAATGCGTTCGCATTGGCCAGGATCAATTCCAGGCCATCAGAATTCCTCCGCACGGTTTCCACCATCCCTGGAGACACGATTATGTTACGTCCCTTCGGGTGCTCTTCCCTGAAAACCTTGATGTTACCCCATGCGGCAGCCGCGGGATTCCACTTGCATTCAATGACGTCGCACTCGCCCCTGCCTTTGGGAATTACGAAATCGATCTCCCGCTGCTGCTTGTCGCGCCAGTACTGAACCTCCCTGGGTTGTCGGGCAAGCAGCAGGTCCAGGACGACATGCTCCCATAGCATTCCGCAATCCTCTTCGCGCAATTCATTCCAACCGCGGATATACCGCACGAATCCCGTATCGAAGCCGTACACCTTGGGTTGCTTCACAATCTCCTGCTTGCCCCCGTCATGATATGGTCGGAGGACATGCGCCACATGGGTCAACCGGAAAACCTCGAGGTAGGTCAGTACCGTTGGCCGGCTGAGTCCGCTCGCATTGGTCAGGCTCGAGACTTCCAGCATGCCCCCGCTCTGACGAAGGATCAATTCCAGGAGCTTCAGGAATCCAGTCCGCTTTTCCACGCGGAACAACTCCTGTACATCCCGCGCATAATACGAGTCCAGCCATTCCGCGAAGAAAGCTTCATCCTGTTCCGCTTCCAGAAGAGCAGGGGGAAGGCCTCCCCGGAAAAGCCGTTTACGGATGTCCGTGATCCCGAAGTCTTCCATTTCGGTAAGCAAGACCGGCAATAGATCCAGATTGCGCTTGCGGCCTGTCAGACTATCCTTGAACTTACGGGTCGCTGCCAGCGTGGAGGAGCCGGTAGCCAGGATTCGCAATTTCGGAAATTCGTCAGCGGCGATTTTCAGGATGCGGCTTGGATCCGTAAGCTGATGAACCTCATCCAATACCAGGTGAGGCCGCTCCAAACTGGCGAAAAAGGCTTCCGGATCTTCCAGTAAGGCCGCGGTAGAAGGGAGATCGCAATTCAGGTACTTTGCCTCCGCAAACGACTTCGAAAGGGTTGTCTTCCCGGATCGACGTACTCCGGAAAGCCACACAATCGGCGTTTTCTTCCATATTTCCCGGATTTTCTCCACCCAGAATGGCCTATTTATCATGCAAATACATTTTACATTTGGTAAAACTAAATGTAAAGTCTGTTTTCATGCCCTCCTCGACCCCACAAGCCCGCAGCGGCGTTTGGTACGCCCTTGGCGCCTATACGTTATGGGGTCTGCTTCCGCTGTATTGGCGCCTTCTGCATGCCATACCGCTGGGGGAAGTCCTGGCCCATCGGGTCTTATGGTCCGCCGTTACCACCCTGCTGATCCTCGCCGTCCTGCGCCGCCTGCCCGAACTGCTGGCCGCCTGGGCGGATCGTCGCAAACGCTGGATGCTCCTGATCAGCGCCCTACTCATCGGCTGCAACTGGTCGATCTATATCCTCGCGGTGTACCGGGGCGAACTGGTGCAGGCCAGCCTGGGCTATTACATCAATCCCCTCATGAGCGTCGGCATGGGCGTGGTCCTGTTGGGCGAACGCCTGTCGCGCATCCAGATCACCGCGGTAATCCTGGCCGGCGCGGGAGTCATCGTCTTGGGAGCCCATCACCAGGGATTGCCCTGGGTGGCATTGGGGTTGGCGGTGTCATTCGCCTTCTATGGGTACGTCAAGAAACGGCTCGGAGTTGATTCCCTGATCGGATTGACCGTGGAAACGCTCTGGCTCACGCCTGTCGCGGGGCTTTACCTCGCCTATCGCGCCTCGGAACAGGCACCGGCCTTCGGCTCCGCGGGCGCTGCCACGGCATTGCTGGTCGGGGCCGGCGCCATCACCTTGGCGCCCTTGTTCCTGTTCAACGCGGCGGCCCGGCGGCTTCCCTTATCCACCTTGGGCTTCTACCAATACCTGAGCCCCAGCATCCAATTGGTCATGGCGGTGGTGTGGTTCCATGAACCGTTCACGCGCATGCACGGCACTGCATTTGGTTTGATCTGGGCGGCATTGGGATTGTACACCTGGGACGCGGTGGCCAAGGCGCGGGCC
>JAHFCH010000059.1 GCA_023249635.1 Fibrobacterota bacterium | reverse complement strand
TGCCCAACAACCTGGAGTCGGGTCTGGAAGAGCACGCGGCCCAGTACGCGACCCGCTTCTTGGACGGGAACATCGACCCGCTGGACAAAGGGGACGGGACCCTGGTGCAGACCGCGCGGCAAAGCCTGATGGGCAGCCCCAGTATCGAGAGCCTGTACGCGTCCATCGTGGGAGCCGAGGACGGCACGCGCGATTTGGGTCTCACCGACATGGGCGTGCCCGGCGACGGGGCGCTTAAGAGCAACGCCAAGATCCGCGGTTTCTACACCAAGGCCGCCTTCGATGACGATGCCATGGATCGGTTGGCGCAAGGCGCGGAGGAACCGCATACCCGCGATTGGGTGCTGGGAGAAGGCGCCGTCGCGACGCTTCCCCCGGAGATGCAGGATCAAAAGCAATTGTACCGGGCGCTGGTCGACAAGTATTACCAGGAGTACGCCTCGGAGTGGCTGCGCTTTCTGCAAAGCCTTTCCGTGCGCTTGCCCGGCGAACCGGGCCAAGCCGCGGGTAAGCTGAGCGGTTACGCTTCGGCCACCCAGGGATTGCCTGCCGTGCTCGCGCGCCTGCTGGTCGAAGTGAATCTCTTGGCCCCGCCTCCCGCGGGCGCAGGCGCGGTCGAAAAGAAGCTGGGCAAGGCCGGCAAGCTCCTTTCCATGGCCCTGGAAGCCCGCGATGCGGACAAGAAGCGGCTCAAGGAACAATTCCGGTTCGTGGAAGAACTGAATGGGGGACCCGGCGGCGCCGGGTTGTTGCAGGATTATTTCACCGCTGCCCGCGGTCTCTCCGAAGTGCTCAGCAAGCTGGCGATGGCGGGCGACAACGGCAGCGACGTGATGGACGCGGCCCAGTCGCTCTTTTCCGGTAAGACCGATAATCCCCTGAACGCGTGCTGGAACGCCTCGAAAGGCATCACGGCGCGTTACGAAACGCAGACCTGGTTGCCTCCCCTGCTCGAGAATCCCGTGCGGGACGTGGCCGGATACCTTGGCGGAACGGCCTCGACGCAATTGGAAGCGGCCTATAAGGCGAAGGTCTACACCTACTACGTCCAGAACCTGCGCGGCAAGTACCCGCTCCTGAAATCCGGCGCTTCCGAGGTCAATCTGGAAGACTTCAAAGCCTTCTTCTCGCCGGACAAGGGCGCCTTCACCCAGTTCTTCAACGGCAAGCTGGCCCCGTTCGTGAAGGTCGAGGAAGAATCGATTACGCCCAAGCATTGGAACGGCATCCGCATCAAGCTGAGCCAGTCCGCCCTGGACGGCATCGCCAAAGCCTTGGCGGTGCAGCGCCGCATGTATTCCGAAGCCGGTTTGCGGGTCTATAACATCAACATCACCCTGGCCGAGTCGCGCAATACCGCCAAGGTCACCTTCCGCATGGGCGAAGACAAGATTACGGTCAAGCCGGGCGAAGGCCAGGCGCGCTTCACCTTCCGCTGGCCGAACGAGAACAGCTATAAGGGCGCCGAGATCATGGTGGACAACATCAACGGCGGCTCGCAGGGACGCCGCGTGGACGGCGCCTGGGGCTTCTTCAAGCTGCTCGACGGCGCGCGCGCCTTCGCGCCCCGTACGGGCGGACTCACCGCGAAATGGCGCTTTAACGTGGCCGGCAAGTACGACGTGGACGTGGCCATCGACGGCAACATCCCCGATCGCGAGAATCCTTTTTCCATGCCGGAATACTTTAGATTTGACTTGCCTCCGAATTTGACGGGGGAAGATGGTCGAGTAAGTATGGCGGGGGATTGAAGGTGAAGAGGATTGTAGAGGGCGTATCGTCGGGCGTCGGGCGTCGGGTGTCGGGCGCGAAGAAAAAGCTGCGATTGAGGGAACTTGCGAACTGCTTTTTCCCGCAGACGATTAACAGCCAAGCCTTCTTACGCCCGACGCCCGACGCCCGATGCCTGACGAGTCCTTTCAAATACGTACCTCTCGTTTCCCCACCGCCTCGTTAACGGAGAATCTTCCATGCCTTTACTCGAAGATCTTCTCAAGCCCATCTCCGACACTTCCTTCTGCGGCGAGGACGGCAGCTACGATCCCGATTTCGAATCGGCGCGCACCGAAGCGGACAAGAGCACCGAGAACGACTACAAGGTGATGGGCGAAGCCTCGCGGCGCTTCCTTACCAAAAAGTCGAAAGACATGCGCGCGTTGGGCTACTTGACCCTGGCGACCGCGATGGAATCGGGACTCGACGAGTTCGCCGAATCCATCCAAGGTTACGTGAAGCTGGTGATGGAACATTGGGACGATATCCACCCTAAGCGGCCCACAGCGCGCGCCAATGCCTTGAAATGGCTCAACGGCGAACGCAACCTCTCCCAGCTCGCCGGCGTCAACGGCGGCGCCACCTATGAGACTTTGCTGGCGGCGGCCGAAGGCCTGTTGCAACTGCGCACCTTCTGCGAGGCCAAATTCCCGGAGAGCCCGCCTTCCTTCGCCGGCTTTGCCAAGCTGGTCCACGAGTTCGCCGAGAAGCACAAGCCCAAGCCCGTGGAAGAGCAGTCGACCGCGACCGCGGAAGCCGCGCCTGCGCTAGGCGCCATCGCTTCTTCGGACGATGCCTACGTGTCCATCCAGAAAGGCGCGTATTGGCTGCAGGAGAACAGCAAAACCGACGCCCTGCCCTATCGCCTGGTCCGCATGCTTAAATGGTCCCCCATTCAGGATGCGATACCCAACAGCGGCGGAAAGACGTCCATCTCGCCGCCCTATTCCGCCACCCTGGAAGCCTTCCGCAACCTGCACGACAACCAGCAATGGACCGACCTGGCCAAGAATGGCGAAGAGGCCTTCTCGGGCGAAGGCATGATTTTCTGGTTCGATTTGCAACGCTTCATCTGCGCCGGGCTCCTGGGCATGGGGGCGGAATACGCCGGTTGCGCCAAGGCCATCCGTACGGAGCTGGCCCTGCTGCTCTCCCGCTTACCCACCCTCCCCAGCCTTTCCTACGACGACGGCACCGCCTTCGCCGACGGCATCACCCAGGAATGGATCCAGACCGACGTGCTTTCCCTGCTGGGCGGCGGCGGGGGCGGCGGACCGGCCCCCATCAAGAAAAAGGGCGACGTGGGAGAGGAACAGAAGCAGGCTTCCATCCTCATGGGCGAGGGCAAGCTGGAGGCCGCTTTGCAGGTATTGCGCACCGGCCTATCCAACGATTCCAGCGAAAAAAACAACTTCGACCGGAAACTGATCATGGCGGATGTGCTCTTCAAGGGCAATAAGCCCCACGTAGCACGGTCAATTCTGGAAGATCTGAAGGCGGCCATTGAGCGGTATTCCCTGCAGCGTTGGGACCCGGAACTGTGCATCTCCGTGTACCATTTGTCCCAAAAGGTTTACATGGCCCTGATGAACTCGGCGGACGAAAGCCTGAAGCCGATGCTCTGGGAAAAAGCGCTTGAGATGCATACTCAAATTTCTAAATTGGACCCTGTTTTAGCGATAAGCGCGGATATCAAATAAGTTTCTACTTTAGCCGATTCTAGCTACTCGCCTCAAAAACCAGGAGACCAATCATGGCCGGCAGTTTCCAAAACGAGATCCCCCCAGCTCGCGTCAATATCAAGCTGGATATCGACAAGGGCGGCGCCCAAAAGAAGGTCGAGCTCCCCTTCAAAATGCTGGTGCTTGGCGATTTCTCCCAGAAGGGCGATTCCGGCCGGGTAGTTGATAAAGAGAAGATCAATATCAACAAAGACAACTTCAACCAGGTGATGGAGTCCATGGATCTCGGCCTCAACATGAGCGTCGAGAACAAGATCAATCCCGGGGGCGGCGACCTGAAGGTCGACTTGAAGTTCAAGAACGTAAAAGACTTCAGCCCCCTCGAAATCGTGAAGCAGGTGCCGCAGCTTTCCAAGCTCCTCGCCGCGCGCAACCTGGTCAAGGATCTGAAGTCCAATCTGATGGACAACAAGGAATTCCGCAAGAAGCTGGAAGGCATCATGTCGGATAAGACCGCCATGGACAGCCTGGTGGCCGAGTTGGATAAGATCGTTCCCATGGGCGATGGCGCCGATGCGAAAACCGCTGAGTAACATCCAGGTTAACAGGTAACAGGAGCAAAATAAATGGCAGACGAGAAGAAAAGCCTAGTCAACGAAATCCTGGAGTTCATGGACATCAAGGCGGCGCCCGATAAGCCCGTCGATATCCTCCAGTTCCGCGAAGAATCGGACATCGCCGAAGTCGAAGCGAACAAGCGCGTAACCGCGGCCTTGCGCGTATTCATCGGCGCCATCAGCGACAGCAGCACGACGGTAGAGAAAATCGACAAGACGGTCCTCGATCAGCAGATCGCGGCCATTGACGAAAAGATCTCCGCCCAGTTGGACGCCATCCTGCACCATCCCGAATTCCAGAAGCTGGAATCGGCGTGGAAGGGATTGAAGTTCCTGGTCGACCGGACCGACTTCCGCAAGAACATCAAGATCGAAATGCTGGATATCTCCAAGCAAGCGCTCTTGGAAGACTTCGAAGATTCGCCCGAGACCATCCAGACCGGTCTCTACAAGCATATCTATACCCAGGAATACGACACCCCCGGCGGCGAGCCCGTGGGCGCCATCGTTTCCAACTACGAATTCACCTCCAAGCCGCAGGACGTTTCCCTGCTGCAGAACGTGTCGAAGATTTCCGCTTCGGCGCATTGCCCCTTCATTGGCTCGGTAGGCGCCCAGTTCTTCAACCGCAAGAACGCCAGCGAGCTCCCCGCCATCGAAGACTTGGCGAACTACATGGAACGCGCCGAGTACCTCAAGTGGAAGGCCTTCCGCGAATCGGAAGACTCCCGCTACATCGGCCTCGTGCTGCCCCGCTTCCTGCTCCGTCTCCCCTACGGCCCCGACACCATTCCGGTGAAGGAGTTCGTGTACAAGGAGAAGGTGACCGGCGATCAGCATGACAAGTACCTGTGGGGAAACGCGACTTTCGCGATGGCCGCCAACCTGTCCCGCGCCTTCGCTGAAAACGGCTGGTGCGTCGGTATCCGCGGTCCGGAAGCCGGCGGCAAGGTCGAAGATCTGCCCATCCATCTGTACGATGTGGGCAAGGGCAACCAGATGAAGATTCCCACGGAAATCCTCATCCCGGAAACCCGCGAGTTCGAGTTCGCGAATCAGGGCTTCATTCCGCTCTCGTTCTACAAGAACCGCAACTACGCTTGCTTCTTCTCCGCCAACTCCACCCAGAAGCCTCAGCTGTACGATGACCCGAATGTAACGGCCAACAGCCGCATCAATTCGCGCCTTCCGTACATCTTCCTCAGCTCCCGCCTGGCCCATTACCTGAAGGTTATCCAGCGCGAGAACATCGGCGCGACCAAGAGCGCCCCTGTGCTGCAGGACGAGCTGAACAATTGGCTCAAGAACCTGGTGACCGAGATGAAGAACCCGAGCCCGCAGGTGGCCGCCCAACGTCCGCTGAGCGCCGCCAACGTAACGGTTTCCGAAATCGCCGACAACCCCGGTTTCTACCGCGTGACCATGGCCGTCAGCCCCCACTTCCAGGTGGAAGGCATCGACGTCAATCTGCAGATGGTTTCGCAGATGCCGAAGGGCAAGTAAGCAAGTTCCTGTTTCGGTTTGAACGTGAGGCGCCTCCGGAAACGGAGGCGCCTTTTTTTTGTCTTGTTTGTACCGTGGGTGGGGTTGGGGCGGTGTGGGCTGGGCGGCGGCGGGGGGTGTGGGGGCGGCTCAGACGAGGCTCGCCGAAGCACTGGGTCCCATGGTGTTCGGGATTCGCGAGGTCCGCGCATAACTCCCTGCGCTCCACACAAAGCGGCGCGGACAATCGCAACGAGGTAACTGCGCGATTCTCGAACACCGTCCACCTCGAATTCGCCGCCCCCACACCCCCCGCTGCCGCCCAGCCCACACCGCCCCAACCCCACCCACGGCTCCGCCCACCCCATTTTGGCGCACCAGGGTGGGACCTCGAAATGAAACTGCGGGGCTTACCCTTCGTCAAATACTGCTCGGGCGCGTTAAAAAATGACAATAGTCGTCCTGGGTTCCCACACGACCGCCGAACAGAGGGGGTGAGTGGCTAATCCTTTGGTATACCTGGGGAACTATCTTACTGGGTGGATCCTGCGGCTTTGCATGGTTCGCGGCAGGCGGGCCTGGGGCAACCGGGGGCTCGGCGAATTCGAGGCGTACGGTCTGCGGAAACTGCTATAGCTTGAGGAATCGATAGTCCGCGCCCCTTTGTATGGAGCGCGGAGAGTTATGCGCGGACGACTCAGATTCTGCGGGCCGATTGATTGCCTTCGGATACAAGCCTCGTCTGAGCCGAGCCCCCGGTTGCCCCAGGTCCGCAGACCGCACTCTTGCGGATGCACCTAGGTAGCGCGAGCTGTAACTTTAGAGTGTGCCCGCCGCGCCCATACCCTGGGGATCAAATATCACACCCACCCCCCGCATGTGAGCAACCTCACAGACCGCAAATCGCCAGGAGAGTAACTTATGGATGTATGGAAAACGGAAGTATATTTCCGCATACGAGAAACCCTCTCATCCTTAAGAAGGAGTAACCAAAATGGCGTTGAATGCATACCTCAAGCTGAAGGGACAGAAGTCCGGCGAGATCAAGGGCTCCGTGACCCAGAAGGGCCGCGAGAACAAGATCATGGTGATCGCCGTGTCCCATGACATCGTTTCGCCCCGTGATGCCGCTTCCGGCCTCCCGACCGGCAAGCGCATGCACAAGCCTTTCGTCATCACCAAGGAGCTGGACAAGTCCACGCCCCTGCTGTACAGCATGCTGACCAACAACGAGAACATTCCCGAATGGCAGCTCGAGTTCTGGCAGCCCTCGGCCACCGGTGCCGAGAAGCAGCACTACACCATCAAGCTGACCAACGCGAACATCGCGTCGATCGACTTCCGCATGGCCAACAACAAGCATCCGGACCTGATGAAGTTCATGGAATATGAAGAAGTGGCCTTCACCTACCAGAAGATCGAGTGGACCTGGGTCGACGGCGGCATCACCGCCCACGACGACTGGGAAGCTCCGGTCTCGGGCTAATCGCCGCGGCCGCGCTTTGCGCGGTGCTGCTTTTGTCCGGACAACGTTAGCGAATCGGGTTTTTCGTTAACGCGATTCAACGCCAGGGGTCATGCCCCAAAAAAGCCGGGAGGGAAACCTTCCGGCTTTTGCGTTTCGGGGGGAAGAAAACCGGGTTTAAGGTTTAAGGTGCAAGGTTTAAGGGTGAAGAAATGAGATTCTGATTGCGACCGGGCCCAAGCGACCGACCACCCTTAAACCTTAGACCTTAAACCCTCCCCTTATCACGGCCCTGACTCCCCACCCAGTCCGCTGAGTTCCCCCCTGCAATTGCTACTTTAACCCCTATGGCGGGCGCCCGATCCAATCTCCCCGAAAGCCTGTTCGAGAAGCTTGCGGATCAATACGCCGACGGGACGGCGATCAGCGCGGTACCGGCGGAATACCGGCGCGCCAAGAGCATTGCCGATCACTTGTGGCGCATGTTCAACACCCGCCAAGGCTCCATTCCCCATCTTGCCGATTACGGGTTGCCGGACATCTCCGAGATCTACCGGCGCATGCCGGCGAGCATGAAGGAGATGGAGACCTTGATCCTGACTTTGACGAGCAAGTACGAACCGCGCCTGGAACGGGTGCGCATCCGGCCTTTGCCGGTTTCGCCATTGGAATTCAAGTTGAGCTTCGAGCTTTCCGCAACGGTCAAGGGCGGGGAGCGGATTTCCTTCCAGACGAGCTTCAGCACCAGCGGGGAAACCCACGTGCAGCCTTTGCGGTCGCGTTCATGAAGTATGCGGGCATAAGCTTGCCCTCAAGCCAGGGGAAATAAGCATGTCCGATTTCGAAAAGTTTTACGAAGAAGAGATGCGGTTCCTGATGGAGGGCGGGCAGGAATTCGCGGAGGCCTTTCCCGAGCGCGCGCGTTACCTGAACGTGACCACCGTCGAGGACCGCGACCCTTACGTGGAACGGTTGTTCGAGGGCTTCGCTTTCCTGTCGGGCCGGATACGCCAGAAGCTGGAAGACGATTTCCCCGAGTTCTCGCAGAACCTGATGGAGATGGTGGATCCGGCCTTCCTGCGCTGCATCCCTTCTCTGTGTATGCTGCAGATTTCCTTCCGCGCGAATATGCTGCCTAAGCCGTATCTGATTCCGCGGGGGACGCAATTCCTTTCCAACCCCGTGGGCGGGGATATGGCGATTTGCCGTTTCCAGAGCACCCAGGACGTGACCGTGTACCCCATGTCGCTTGCGGGAGCGGAGAGCGTGCATCATCCCGTCCTGGGCGAGGGGTTCCGGCTTTCCTTCCAGATGGATCCGGGCGCCGACCCGGCGCAGATGGATATCAACGAGCTTTCCATCTACCTGCACGGGGAACGGCCGCTGGCCTATTTCCTGCATCATTACATGACGGACAAGGTTTCCAAGGTGGTGCTGGAAAGCGACGGCTTCAACCAGGAGCTGGGCGGACAGGATCTGGTTGAGGCGGGCGGCTTCGGCGAGAACGAGAGCCTGCTGCCGAGCCTGGACAACTCCTTCGAAGGAAGCCGCTTTCTGCAGGAGTTTTTCGCCTTCGAGGAGAAGTTCCGCTTCGTTAAGGTGAAGGGCCTGCTGCCCATTTCTTCCCTGCCCGACTGGTCCCGCTTCTCCTTGAGCTTCTATTTCAAAGAGGCCATTCCCGAAGGCAAGCGCGTGAAGCCCGAGAACTTCCGCCTATTCGCGACTCCCGTGGTGAACCTGTTCTCCACCACGGCGGAGCCGGTGAACCTGAACCATAAGCATTTCGAATACCCGCTGCATGCCGACTCAAAGCGGAAGATGGAGATCTACGAAGTCCAGACCGTGACCGGCGTGGACAAAAGCACCGGCGCGCAACGCCTGTTCCATAAGTTCAGCGATTTCCGCCATCAGGTGCTGGCCAAGGGGGGCGAGTCCGAGGATTCCTACTGGCAGGTGCGCCAGGATATGCAGGGGAAGAACAAGTTCCAGACCTATCTGTCGGTGGGGACGCATCGGCCGGTGGAGGCGCTTGCCGACGAATACCTTTCGGTGGGAATCCTGGCGACCAACGGGAGCATTCCCCGCGAGGAGATACTGGAGAACGGGATCGTGAACCCCGCCGCGGGCTTCCCGACCTTCTGCCACTTTACGAACTTCACGCGCCCCAGCGTGCCCGTGTACCCTCCCAAGTCCGACCAGTATCTCTGGTACGTGCTTTCGCATATGAATATGAACTACCGCTCCCTGTGCCAGAAGGGGAATCTCAAGGAGGTCCTCTCACTGTACGATTGGACGCATAGCGCGGTTAACCGCAAGATCATCGAGGGCGTTTCGGGAGCCAAGGCGGCCAAGCGCAACTTCCTGCTGGAATCGCAATTGGTTTCCGGGGCCGAGATCACGGCCGAGATCCGCGATGTGGCCTTTTCCGAAGCGGGAGAGTTGCACATTTTCGCGCGCGTGCTGCTGGAGTTCTTCACCCAATACGCGTCCATCAACCATCTGGTATCGCTCAAGGTTTCCCTGCAGCCCTCGGGCAAGGGCTTTACCCTGGCGCCCCGGGAAGGCCGATGCCACTTAATCTGAACCGCTTTCTGCTCAAGGACGGTACCGAGCTGAATTTCTTCCAGGCGGTATACCTGCTGGAGCGCTTGTTCGCGTCCCGCGGTAAGCTGGGCACCGGCGACGATATGCGTTCGGAGCCGCTGCGCTTCGAGACCTTGAACAGCTTGGCGTTCCCGGCGGGCGAGGTGGCGGCGGTGCTGCCTCCCCTATCGTTCCGCAAGCAGGCGGAAATCCTGGCGACCACGGCCAAGCGCGGGGACGAGCCGCCCCTTGACGTGGACGCCCTGCCCCCGGTGAAAGAACTGCTCAAGAAGGGCGAAGGCCCTTTGCGTATGTCGGTGACCTTCATGGGGCTGTATGGGGTATCTTCCCCGTTACCCTCGTACTTCACCGATCCCATTACCCTGCGGAAGATCGAATATTTCGAGCTGAAGAAGTTCCTGGACATCTTCACCCATCGCATGTATTCGCTCTTTTACCGTTCCTGGAAGAAGTACCGCCATTGCGTACAGTTCGCCCCGGATCGGCCGGATGATTATACCCTGCGCCTGTTGGCGTTGACGGGGCAATGGCCCCGGCGCAACAAGAAGGCGCATATGCAGGGGGAGACCACGGACTTCAACCTGCGGCGCATCCCCTACGCGCGCTACCTGGGCAACCGGGTGCGCTCGGCCAAGGGGTTGCAGCAATTGTTGCGGGGGTATTTCGGGTTCGAGCGCGTGCGCATCCGCCAGTTCGAGGCTGCCTGGGTGGATATCCCGGTGCTGACCCGCCTGGCCGAAGGCCAGGTCAAGCTGGGGCAATCGTCGCGGCTGGGCGAGCGTATGCAGGATCGCCTGTCGCGCTTTACCGTCGAGATCGGTCCCCTACCCCGTTCGGTCTTCAACAGCTTTCTGCCCACCGCGGAAGAAGTGTTGCGCGCCTCCCTCAACCGCAAAGGCAAGACGGGCGAGGAAGAGGAAGCCGCCGTCTCCGGGGGCGGGCTGCTGGCCCAGGTACGGGAGATGGTGGACGTGTACTTGCGTGATCCCCTGGAATACCAGGTGAAGGTTATCCTCCAGCCCGAAGCGGACGAGGTTCCGGCCTTGGGGACGGAGCATGCGCGCATGGGGATGGGGATTTGGCTGGGGGAACGGCCGCGCGGGGAGATAGCCTGCCGGTTGTGAAGCCTGAAGAACTACCGGGCCGAGCTTGGAGAAGTAAGCGAGTGGTGAGGATTGATCCGGCACATCGTCAGGCGTCGGGCGTACGGGCTGCCCTGCGGGTCCGCCGCTTCGCCCCTAGGCGTCGGGCGTAAATGCGAATACAAGAGTCCTCCCGCATTCGCATTCGCAATTACGCCCGACGCCCGACGCCCGACGCCCGACGCCGAACGATATGTTGATTAATAGTATATTACCTTCGTTTTATCACCATCGGAGGCACCTGGCATGGCTTTAAGGTTCTACGCGCTCCTCACTCTGGGTACCCTGTGCATCCCCTACGCTGAGCCAACCCCCGCCCCTGCGACCACGGCCGCCCCGGCAACGCCCGCCGCCCCTGCGGCCAAGCCCTCCAAGTCGGGCAAGCCCCCGGTGGAATTCTGGGTCAATTCGCAAAGCGACGAAAAGTATTACCAGAACATGATCGCCACGTATAAGGCCAAGGTCGATCCGGCCTTCGAGGCCAACGTCCGGTCTTATGGATTCACCGAAATGCCGGACAAGCTGGCCATCGCCATCAAGACCGGGATCAATCCGCCGGACATCGTCCAGCTGGACGAGATCTATTTCAGCCTATACCTTCGCGGCACGCTTCCCTTCGTGGACATCACTTCGCGGGTGGAGAAGTCCGGGCTGGCCGAGGGCATTCTGCCCCAGCGCATGGGCCTATTCAAGTGGAAGGACAAGATCTACGGCATTCCGCAGAGCGTGAGCAACGTGGTGCTCTACTACCGCGACGACGTGTTCAAGGATCTGGGCATTACCCCCAAGTCCATCGATACCTGGAACAAGCTGGAAGCCACCGCGAAGAAAATCCATACGGATGCGCGTTCCATGCTGGCCCTGGACTGGTCCTATTTCGAGATCCTGATGCGCCAGCGCGGTTATGAGTTGTTCGACGCCGCCGGTAACCCCCTGCCCGATTCGGCGGTGGCGGTGTCCACCCTGAAGAAGATTAAAGAGTGGAAGGACAATGGCATCGGCATCCTGCCCGATCGCGGTTCCATGTTCGAGGCGGAATTCTTCAACGCCTACGTGCAGAGCAACGGCATCCTGGCCGTGGTGGGCGCCGATTGGTACGGACTGGACATGATCCAGGGATTCGATCCCAAGCATGCGGGCAAGTGGAAGGCCATGCCATTGCCGGTATGGACCGATTCGCTCTCGCGCGGTCAGAACACCACCTCCAGCTTCTCGGGCCAGGGCCTGGTCATCTTCAAGAAGAGCAAACAGGTGGACCGCGCCTGGAAGTTCATCGAATGGGTGATGAAGGACGTGGACGCCAACGTGGAGCGCTACCTGCAAGGCAATTGCTTTACCCCCTTCCGGCCGGCGTGGACGGATCTACGCTTCAACCGCACCGACGCTTATTTCGGCAACCAATCGCTGGCCGGGTTGCTGATCGAATTGGCCCCCAAAGTGCCCACCGTGGTACAATCGCCCTACCGGGCCGAATTCGTGCAATTGTTCCGGGAAAAGTACTGGAGCTCCATGATGATGGGAACCACCCCTCCGGATTCGGTCTACCACAGTCTCAAGGTCGAGTTGCTTTCGAAGGGATCGAATAAACCCTGATGAAGAAGGGGGTCAGGCCTTTACCGGTTTTCCTGCTGGCCCCATTCTTTTCAGGTCTAGCGCTGTTCTGGCTCATCCCCATTCTCAAGGGATTCCATCTGAGCCTGCAATCGGATACCCTTTTCGATGAGCCCGTTTTCATCGGCTTCGCCCATTACGGCGAGCTGCTGCGGGACCCGCGCTTTTTCCATGCCCTGCGCAATACCTTCGTCTACGCGGCCATGACCATAACCCTGGTCACTGGCTTTTCCTTAGGGCTGGCCCACTTGCTGCGGCGGGCGTACGCGCGCTTACGCGGTCCCGTGCTCTTTTGCCTGATGCTGCCCGGCCTCACGCCCCCGGCGGTGTTGGCGTTTCTGTACCTGCTGGTATTCAACGGCCCCCATGGCATGCTGAATGCCTTGCTAGCGGCGCCGTTCGGGCTGCCCATGGTCGATTGGATCCGCGATCCGCGCGTGATCAAATTCTCCCTGGTGCTGCTGGCCCTCTGGCGATGGTCCGGCTTCACCACCTTGATCCTGCTTTCGGGTATGGACGGCATTCCCAAGGCGTATTACGATCTGGCGCGGGCCGAAGGCGCGGGCGCATGGGGCGCGTTCCGCCACGTGACCCTGCCGATGCTATCGCATGTACTGGCGTTCACGGCCGTGTTCCTGTTCCTGGATGCTTTCGTGCTTTTCGAAGGGGCCTACATCCTGCTCGGCGGTTCCGGCGGCACCTTGGATGCGGGTCTGCTGCTGGTGGCCTATACCTACCAGACGGCGTTTACCCTGGGCCGTTTCGGTTCGGCGGCGGCCATGGGCTTCTCCATGGTGCCTATCCTGATGTTCGCCGTATGGCTGCTTTTGCTGCGCGGGCGCGGACGGGCGGAACGCTCGCGGGCCGCTGCCGGGCGCGGCACTCCGGACGCTACCGGGGCGGACGGCCCAAGTAGCTTCGGTGTTACGGGGGTCGGGAATGCTTGACCGGTCAACCCGGGGGACGGCTCCCTTCTTGGCCGCCGGGGCGCTTCTCTTGGCCTGCGCCTTGTTCGCTTTCCCTTTCCTATGGATGGTGATGGCCACCTTCAAGGCCAATCCGGAAATCTTCAGCCCCTTTCCCCTGCTGCCCGAGGAATTCCACCTGCGCCATTACCGCAGCCTGCTTTCCGGGGAGTGGATCCCCTATCCGCGGCAATTCCAGAATTCCTTCCTGATAGCTTCCATCCAGACCGCTTTGGCGGTGGGGATGTCGGCGGCGGCGGGCTTCGTATTCGCCAAGCACGGATTCCGCGGCAAGCGCGCCTGGTTCGCCCTGGCCGTGCTGGTGGTGCTTATCCCCAGGCAGGTGATGGTGCTACCCCTGTTCACCTGGATGAACGAGCTGCGCTTGCTGGACGGCATCTGGTCCGTGATCTGGCCGGGGGCGGTATCGGGCATCGGGGTGCTGTATTTCACCCAGGCCTGCAAGCGCATCCCGGACGAGCTGCTGGATATGGCCCGTAGCGAAGGCGCATCGGAGTACCGCGTATTCTTCGCGGCCTTGCCGCTGCTACGCCCGGCCCTGATCGCCTATGGCCTCATCCATTTCATCCTGGCCTGGCACGAGCATCTTATCCCCTTGGTGATGCTGAACGCGCCGGAACATATGACGGCGGGAGTGGCTTTGAGTTCGCTTTACGGGAGCTCCTTGCGCATCCCTTACGGATTGCTGATGGCGGGGTCGGCGTTGACAGTGCTCCCGACCGCGCTGCTGTACCTGCTGGTGCAAAGGCATTTCAAATCGTCCCTTGCGGAGTTGACGCTGCAATGAGCCTTAGCATAACGGGATTGGCGAAGATTTTCCCCGGCGGCGTGCGCGCCCTGGACGGATTCTCGCTGGAAGTGGGGTCGCGCGAATTCGTGACCGTGGTGGGGCCTTCCGGTTGCGGCAAATCCACCCTGCTGCGTTTGCTTGCCGGCCTTGACGAGGCGGACGCCGGCTCGGTGGCATTGGACGGGAAAAGCCTGGATGGCCTGCAGCCCAAGGATAGGGACATGGCCATCATGTTCCAGAACTACGCGCTGTTTCCGCACATGACCGTGGCGCAGAACATGGCGTTCGGCCTGAAATTACGCAAGACGCCCCGGGACGAGATCGCGAAACGCGTGGGCGAGGCCGCCCGCCTGCTCGGAATCGCAGGGTTGCTCGCGCGTTACCCCGGGGAAATGAGCGGAGGGCAACGCCAACGCGCCGCCTTGGGACGCGCCATGCTGCGGCGGCCGAAGGTGTTCCTGTTCGACGAACCGCTGTCCAACCTCGATGCCAAGATGCGCGCCCAACTGCGCGTTGAGATCGCGCGTCTGCACCAGTCGCTGGACTCGGCCATGATCTTCGTGACCCATGATCAAGTGGAGGCCATGACCCTGGGCGATCGGGTCGTGGTGCTCAAGGACGGCGTGATCCAGCAATGCGCTGATCCGGAAACCCTGTACCGCGAACCGGCCAACGCCTTTACGGCCGCCTTCATTGGTTCTCCGGGCATGAATCTGTTCTCGGGCAGGCTGGAGGAAGCGGCCGGCGGCCTGGCCTTCACCCATCCCTTGTTTACCTGGACCTTGCCCCCGGAAGCGCGGGCGCGCATGGCGTCACGCGCGGGCCAGCCGGTGACTTTCGGGATCCGCCCGGAGGATATCGGTTCGGCGGAGGCGCGGCAGGCGTCCGGACCCTCGATAAAGGCCCGCATCGGGGTGGTGGAACGCTTGGGCGGCCAAGCCTGTTTGTATCTGGAGGGGACGGGTGATATAGCCTTCGCCGCCCGGCCCGAAGACGCCTCGGGATGCCAAACCGGGCAAACGCTGGAATTGCCGCTCTGCGCCGCAAAAGGCCGGTTTTTCGACTCCGCCTCGGGCACGGCGCTTTATTGAAATCCAGCCGGTTTTCGTAGGCTTAGCGACGCTTCCGATTACAACCGCCCCCCGCGACATCGTCAAAATCCCGTTATGTGGCTTGGCCCGAGTACAGTTGGGGCGAAAAATGGGACAAGAGTTGGGGCAAGAAAATGGAGGCCGGTTGATTTCCTATCCTTTGGGGACTCGTGCCCATGATAACGCTACGCGGACGGCCGGAAGGCCGCGCCTGATGGAAACCCTTAACGGTGTCGCGGCCTACCTCGAAGAGGGCGGGCTGATCGGCGAATGGCGCCTGGCCTTGGGCCTGGAAGTGCGGGCCGCCGCTGCTTTCGCGCCCCTTTCGGTCGACCTGCTCACCCCTGGGGAACTCGCGCGTTACCGTAACCTGTCCGCTACCTCACGCCGCCGCGATTGGCTCACGGGCCGGGCCGCGCTCCGCAAGCTTCTGCGCCGCCTCGATCTGGGGCCTGACACCGCTTCCCTGGAATTCCCCGCCGCCAACCTTTCCTTGACCCACTCGGGCGGGATGGCCGTGGCCGTGGCATGTCTGGACGCCCCCGGGCCCGGTCTGGGCGTGGATCTCGAAGCCGAACGCCCCATGCGGCCCGAAGCGGCGCGCTTTTTCCTGGGCGAAGACGAAATGGCCAAACTGAACGGTCGTAACGCAATGGACGGCGGCGCGGAAAGCGAAGAAGGCCTATTGCGCCTATGGACCGCCAAGGAAGCCTTGTTCAAGGCCGATATGGACAACCGCAATCGGGTTTTGACCGACTACCGCGTGGCCGATCCCATGGTCCGAAGGGGCAAAGCGGGTCTGCGCCCGGGCCTGGATACCGGCGCACCCGAGGCGGCGCGGGAATTCCGCTATATCTCGCATCGGTTGGCCGGTTGGCACCTATCCCTGGCGGCGGCCGTCCTGTAATACCGCAACCGGGGGAATTTCGCCGGTCTCGCGCCCTCTCGCCCTCTTCTACCCCGTTACCCTGTCGTCTTTTTATACCCCTCCCTGCCCAGAAAATTATTTTCAGATAGGAACCCAAGGGGAGGATCTATGTTGCGATCCGCCAGGAAAATGAAGGAATTCGCCCTGGGGGCCAAAGATGGCCGCATCGGGCATGTCGAGGAGTTCTACTTCGATGATAGCCATTGGACGCTACGCTATGTGGTAGTCCAGGCCGGCAATTGGCTCACCGGACGTATGGTGCTACTCTCGCCGCAATTGCTCGGAAATCCGGACGAGTCCAATAAAATCCTTTCCATCAAACTTACCCGGGATCAGATTCGACACAGCCCTTCCCCGGAATCCAATCGGCCGGTTTCGCGGCAATTCGAAGAATCGTATTACCGCCATTTCGGATGGCCCTATTACTGGGCGGGGCCGTATCTATGGGGTCCCAGCCCGTTTCCCATCCCGCCCGCGGGCCCTATGGAAGAGGCCTTCGTTCCCGGTGAAACGGAGAAGGGGCGCTTCGCGGTCACCGGTGATCCGCACCTGCGCAGCACGGACGAGGTGATGGGATACCATCTTCGCGCCCGCGACGGCGAGATCGGTCATGTGGAAGACTTCCTCTATGATGATCAGGATTGGTCCATCAAATACCTGGTGGCGGGTACCCGCAATTGGTGGCCGGGAAAGCAGGTGCTGGTGCCGCCGGCATGGATCGGGGAAATCCATTGGGAAGATCGGACCGTCGACGTCGATGCTTCGCGCGAGGATATCCGCTTGGCCCCGCCCTATGCTCCGGGCAAACCGCTGAGCGCGGCCGAAGAGGCCATGCTGGCGAGGTACTACGCGACGGAACTACACAAGGTATGACGAAGCGAGGCGATTCCGCACGGGTCGAATAAAGCGACAATTTTCACAAATTAAGGGTTGGGGCCGGAAAGGCCGTGGTTGGGGGCCTCCAGGGTGCTACCCCAGCAGAAACGCAGTTTTGACGCGTACAATTTGAAAGTGTAAGCCAGGAAGGGAGGAAGGTTTGGCTTGCTCCTTTTTACAGTACATCGGAGAATTATAGGACCTGCGTGTAAGGATGGAAGCGTGGAATTGAACCCGAAAAAAATCGTTTGGCGCGCGGCCATTCTGGCCTCCGTGACCTTGGCTTATTTCATGGCCGGTCGCTTCGGCCTCTCTCTGGCCTTCCTGAATTCCAATGCCTCTCCGGTGTGGCCGCCCACGGGTCTGGCCTTGGCGACCATGCTTCTGCTGGGCCGTTGGATTTGGCCCTCGGTGCTGGTCGGCGCTTTCCTGGTCAACTTTTCCAATTCCGGATCGTGGAACGCATCGCTGATGATCGCCTGCGGCAACGCGCTGGAAGCCCTGGCCGCGTTCTGGATGGCGGAGCGGTTCTGCGGCGGCATCAAGGCTTTCGAAACCATTCCCGGCATTTTCAAGTTCGCGCTTACCTCGGGCATGATCGCATCCGCCCTGTCCGCCACCTTGGGCGTGGGCGCCTTGTACCTGAACGGATTGGCGCCGCAAGCGGAGCTTCCGCGCATCCTGTTCACCTGGTGGATGGGGGATACCATCAGCGTATGGCTGTTGGCGCCTTGCCTTATCCTGCTGGGACGCGAAAAGCATTTCCATCTCGATCGCGAACGCATCCTGGAAGGCATCTGCCTGGTGGTCTGTCTGTTCATCACCGGCCAACTCGTATTCGGCGGCTGGTTGCCGGAAGCGCATCGGAACCTGCCCTTGGAATACCTGGGCATCCCATTCATCATCTGGGCGTGTTACCGTTTCGGAAACAAAGGCGCCATTCTGGCGGTGGTATTCCTGGGGGCCATCGCCGTCAATGGTACCCTCCGCGGCATGGGGCCGTTCGCCGTCCCCGACATGAATACCTCGCTGTTGTTATTGCAGGCGTTCCTGGGAACGGTTTCCCTCACGAGCCTTATCCTGGCGACGGCGCTGGGCCTGAAGCGCAATGCCATGCGCCGCATGGCGCGCCTGGTGGAAGAAAGCCACGCCGCGCAGGAAAAACTGCGCAATGCGGAAGAGCACATCCGCCAATCGCAGAAGATGGAAGCCGTGGGACGGCTGGCCGGAGGCGTAGCCCATGATTTCAACAATCTGCTCACCGCCATCAACGGCTATAGCGAAGTGCTGATGGGACGGTTGGACGAAGAGGATCCCAACCGGGCCTTTGTGCAGGAGATCCGCAAGGCCGGCGATCGGGCCGCCCTGGTGACCCAGCAATTGCTGGCCTTCAGCCGCAGGCAGATGGTGATGCCCAAGGTGCTCGATCTGAATGCCGTGATCGGCGATCTGGAAAAGATGTTGTCGCGCCTTATCGGGGAGAACATCGCGTGCAAAACCGAGCCCGGCGAAATCGGGAACATCAAAGCGGATCCGGGACAGATTGCCCAGGTGGTAATGAACCTGGTGCTCAACGCCAGGGATGCCATGCCCGTAGGCGGCCGCGTGACCCTCTCAACCTCGGACGTCGAAATCACGGGTAACGAGAGCGACCTGCACTTGAAGCCGGAATCCGGCAAGTACGTTTGCCTGGAGGTGAGGGATTCGGGCGTGGGTATGGGTCGGGACGTGCTGGAGCACCTCTTCGAACCCTTCTTCTCGACCAAGCAGGCCGGGGGCCCGGGCGGAGGCGGAACCGGGCTGGGGCTTTCCACCGTGTATGGGATAATGCAGCAAAACCGGGGCGGGCTCAAGGTAGTGAGCGAACCGGGCAAGGGCGCGACCTTCACGGCCTACTTCCGCCGGAGCGAAGACGATTGGTCCCCCGGCAGCGAAGCCGCCGCGCAGATGCCCGCCGCCATGGCCCCGAAAGAAACCGTGCTGGTGGTGGAGGACGAGGAGAACGTACGCAACCTGGTCCGCCACGTGCTCGAGGCCCAGGGGTACGAAGTGCTGGATGCCAGCGGCGCGCGCGAAGCCATGTACATGCATGAGAACCATCCCGGCCGTATCGATCTGTTGCTTACGGACATCGTGCTTTCCGGGAAGAGCGGACGCGAGATCGCCAGGGAGTTCGCGGAGCTTCGGCCCGGCATCAAGGTGATTTTCATGTCCGGTTATGCCGACGATACCCTGATGCGCAGCGAGCTCGAGAAGAACCGGGCGCTGTTCATGGGTAAGCCCTTTACGCCTTCGCGCCTGCTGCATAAGGTGCGAGCGGCGCTGGACGGGGTAACCGCGCCCGCGGAGCAATCCATCAACGGATAGTGTCCCCTGGAGCGGGCTTCACGGATAGCCGCGTTACAAATAACCGATAAGGATGAAGGCCAATACGATGGCCCCGAGCAGTACGACCGCGGCGGTCCAGGGCCAGTCCCAGCGCCAGCGCCCCACCAATCCGGTCCCCTCGTCGCCATCGCTGATATGCATGCCTTGCCTCCCTTGGTGAAATAAAATCCCGGGGCGGGGAATTGCTAGCTTTCATTCCCCATGCGACGTAACCTGTGCGTATCCCTGGCCGCCTTCGCTTGCGCGGCCTCGATTGCTTTCGGGGAGTCCGCCCCCGGTATCCGCCTGACCGATGTCGACGGAGGCCCATTCGACCTGGATCCGGCCCGCTCCGGTAACGTGATCCTGATCGATTTCTGGGCGACCTATTGCCTGCCCTGCCTGTCCGAACTGGATGCGTTCAAAGGGATGCAGGAACGCCAAGGGGCCAAGGGTTTCCAGGTACTCGCGGTATCGGTGGATCAACCCCAGACCCTGGCCCGGGTGCGGGCCCTGGCCAAAGGCAGGCACCTGCCCTTCCCCGTTCTGACAGATCCCGGCCAGGACGCGTACCGCGCTTATGGGGTTTCGGCCCTGCCGACTTCCATCCTTATCGATCGCAAAGGCAACATCGCCTGGCGGCAGGAAGGTTTCCGCCCCGGGGAAGAAGGCCGGATGGAAGAACGCATCATGGCCTTGCTGGCAGACACTGATTCGGCCGGATCATCCCCCGCTGTCCCAGCGCCCGTTGCCCCGACCGCCGCAAGCCCATCGGCGGTGGCCCCGGCAGGCCCCTTGGCCGGCCTAAGCCTTTCAGGATCCAATTTCCTGCGCGCCGAGTACGGGCGGGAAGACCGTTCCCAGCCCGAAGCCAACGGCTCCCTGGAAGATTGGTTCGACGCGCGCCTGGCGAACGGATCCCTGGAGTACCGTCTGCGTTACCGCGCCTACCAGTTCCTGGAGGCGCTGCCGGGTAACGGCAACACCCTCATCCGCGATCCCAACCATCGCGTGGTCAAGCAATCCTTCACCTACGCGGGCGAGCATGCCGACCTGCGCGCGGGAAACGTCTACGGCAGCGTGGCCCGCGGTCTGCTGTTCCGGTTCTTCGAGGATCGCCAGGCCCGGCTCGACAAGGATCTCAACGGCGCCTGGGCGACCCTGCGGGGCGGCGGCGGCGCCTTCCCGGGCCGCGGACGGGTTTCCGTATTCGGCGGCAAGACCTTTTCCCGCTTCCCCAACGTGCATACGGTGGATGGGGACGAAGACGCCTACCGGGACCTGTACTTGCAGGGTTCGGAAGGGAGCTGGGAGCCAATGCCGGGTCTGGGCGCCGGGGCCCAATACGCGGAGGCCTTCCGGGAAGGCTGGAACGCCAGGCTGGCGGGCGGCAACCTGGAGGCCGCGCGCGGACCCGTATCGGCATGGCTGGGTTACATGGATGTTACGGGGGAGGATCGTTTCAATTACCCCCATGCCTGGGACGGTCGGGCCTTGTACGCGACGGCTTCCGCCAACCTCGGCCGCCTCGACGCCGGACTGGAATACAAGTACTACCGTAATTACGATATCGGTTTCGCCGAACCTCCCAGCCTGGTACCGTTGCATACCTTCCGGCTGATGGCACGGGACATGCTCTTCCCCAACAACCAGGCGGAAGACGGCTTCCAGGCCCGGGCCGGTTGGCATTTCCCAGGCGGAGTGGAATATGCCGCGAACGCGGCCCGGCTCGTCTCCCATCCCGAACGCAATCCCGCCTTGCTCATCCACCATGTCGAGCTTCCCTTCCTGGACGTGGACAACCAACTACGTCTGCCTTTGGAACGGGGTTCATTGCTCCTTGACTGCGATTGGCTGAGCCAGCGCCGCTTCGCGGAAGGCGAATTCGAGGATGCCGATGCCTTGAGCCTGGGCGCCACCTGGGAGAGGCCCGCCGGAACCTGGAACCTGGCCGCCGAGGCGGAAGGCCAATACCGCAACGTGGAATTCCGTGCCACCCTCCCGGGCGAACCCGCCGCGGGCAGGCTCGGATCGGTTGGCGCGCGCACCGATGGGGACGAGGCTTGGCAAGGCGTACTCTCCGCCACCCTGGGACGCGCCTCGCTTTGGTCACTGACCTTGGATTACGAGGCCACCACTTCGTCCCGCAAAGCGGACCCGGATTCCCCTTCTTGGGCGCTGGGCGGCCTTAGCAACGGATGGGCTTCGGCCTACCTGACCTGGGAGGGATTGGCCGGCCATCGCATCAGCCTATGGGCCGGGCAAAGGCAGGAGCGCGTGGTCTGCTCTGGCGGCAGTTGCCGTTTGGAGCCGGCTTTCGAGGGGGGCGAGCTGATATGGAGCAGCCACTTCTGATGCGTCAGTTGGTCTGGCTCGCCCGCCTCGCTTCCCTGTCTTCCTTGGGCGCCGCCGTCCTACTAGCATCCTGTACGCTATTCGACGACCCGCTCCGGGAACTCGATCCCGCCTTGCGCGATTCCACCCTCACCGCCCTGCCTGCCTCGGCGCGCGGGACCGTGCCCAGACGGCATTTGCTGGAATCCTTCGGATCCTACGGCTGCGTTTCGTGCCCGGAAGCCGAATCGCGTTTGTCGCCCTATATCCATTCCGTGGCCCGCCCTCAGGGCATTGTCGTGGTCAATTACCATGTGAAGTTCGGCAGCATTTCCGATCCCTGGATCACCCCGGCCACCCAGGCCTGGAACGACGCCAAAGGATACGTAAGCCTGCCCCAAGCCGTAATGGACGGCTCCAACGCCGCCTATGGCATCCGCGAGAAGGACGTCGCCTTCAAGACCGGCGAATACGATTCCCTGGCGGCCCGCGCCTTGCGTTCCGGATCGGAATCGTCCTTGGAGCTCCGTATCGACACCGCAGGGATCGTCTATGATACCGTAGCGGGCAAGATACGCCTGTCCTTCCAGGCCCGCAACCTGGGGGACGCCGATGCGGGGGCATTGGCCTTCCGGGTGCTGGCCGTAAAGAACCGCTCCGCCGTGATTCCCATCTACCCCACCCCGTGGGAAGTTATCGTGGCCGAGCTGGCCGTCACGGACGCGCAGGGAGACCCGCTCGCCCTGTCGGCGTTGGCCCCACTCACGGCCAAGACGTTTTCGGTGGAAATGGACATAGGCCCGGAGACCGGAAAACACGTGCGTCCGCCACCCCAGGGGCAAGAAACCCTGGCGGATTATGGCCTGGTAGTGGCCGCCCAGGGTCGGAACGGCACCATTATCAACGTTTCCGCCTGGAAATACGCCCCGCGTTGAAATAACGAAACATCTATATTTCCGGACCGACCTATGGGGCCGGGGGGTTCCATAGGCGATCGTTCCGCGAGGGACGGTCTCTCTGGGGTTACGGGGGCAAGGAGAGCAGTATGGCCGCATCAGGCATCAAGCGCGCATGGACGGGAATCGGTTTCGGCATTTTGGCGGCCGCGGCGGCACTGGCTGCGCCAGGTCAGATAGGCAGCATGGCCGGGGACTGGACAGGTCTCAAAGATCTTTCCGGTAAAACGTATGACCTGAAGGCTTACCAGGGCAAGGTACTGCTGATCATGACGGTGCAGTGGAATTGCGGCGGCTGCAACGCGAACGCCCCGCGCGTAGGCGAGATCGCGAAGAAATTCGCGGGCAAGAATTTCCAGGCATTCGGTCCGGATATCAATCACGGGACCCTGGAGCAACTCAAGACCTTCGAGAAGAATCTCAAGAAGACCGCGACCGACGTGGACTTCCCCCTGCTGATGGGGATACCCGATTCGCAAATCGTGAACACCAGCCTCGGCACCAAATGGTCGCGCTACGACGCCTTGCGCGACGTGTTCTTTATCGTTGATCATACCGGCAAGATTTCCGGACGCGTGGACGGTAACCGTGGCAATACCATGGGCGAGGACAATTACAAGAAGGTTGAAACCGCCATCGCCGCGGCGTTGGCGGCCATTCCTACCACCGCCATCCTGGCGGGCGGCAATGCCGACCTGTGCCTGCGTGCCTGCAAGCGCGGCGGCCAGTACCAATTCGATTTGACCTCGGGACGCGCTTTCGATGGCGACGTAGCCTTGCGCATTCTGGACAGCCAAGGTCGCCTGGTCCGTACCGTACAATGGAATCCCGCCATGGCCGAAAGCCGCCAAGCGCTTTGGGACGGACGCGACTCCCGCGGTCGCAATGTCGCCTGGGGTTCTTATTTCTTGAATGCCACCGGCGCCGGATCCTCGGCCACGGTGTTGCTCAGCTGGCTGCCCTGACCGCTAGCGGCCCGGTCGTCGGCCTTTAAGATCGCGGGTCGTCGCATCCGCGCCCCATGACCATATCCAATCCGTGAACCTTTGCCGCGCCGGCCCGCGCCCAAGGGCGGATCGCGGCCGGACCAGACCTGCTTCGGCTTTCAAGTAGCGGACGGTATCCCCCGAAATCGCGAAGTCAGCGAAACGCGGCAGGTATCCGTTGACCGGACGTACCGGCGGAAGCCGGTTCGGATCCCATTTCAGCTTCCAGGTTCCGAATGCGAATACGGTATCCGATACTCCCGTGGTGCGCGAGCGGCAGTACATCATGGCACCGAACAGACTTTGCGCCGGGGCCGTGAATTCGAATGCCTTGTTGATGGCGGGAAAGAATTGGAAATGGTGTTCGGTGGAATAGACGGTGTCTCCGAAGGGATAGGCCCCGTTGGCCCCGCGGATGCCGGCCTTGAGGCCGTTCATGCAAATCTCATCCGGGCATACCTGTAAATCCCAATCGCTGGCGGTGTCTCCTGCCTGGTCCTGGGGCAAGCCCCACAGCGTATCGATGCCCACGAAGAAACTGTCCGGCCGCTGCTCCGCGTCCGCGTAGCTCCACGCATACAGCAAGGTGCCTTCGGAGGGAATGATGGAGGAGGCGGTATCGAATGTGCGGTACCATTTCGGGTTGAAAAGCAGGGATTGGAAGGCAGGCTTGCCGATGGCGGGCAGTGCCGCCAGAGCGAGCAAAACCATGGGAAGGCGGTAAGGTTTGGGCATAGTAGGAATATAAGTCGCCGACCGGCTGAGTGCTTCCGCTACCCTGACCGCGGGTCGGGCTCTCAGGGCCCCGGGGTTTCCGGGCCGGTCGCGGTCACCGCCGCGGGCACCAGGGCCTTCAACTTCTCCAGGTACTTGGCGATGCCGTGATCCTTGACGGCCTCGTCCTGGGCTTGGGCCCACCAGGCGTCGGGATCGTAGCGCTTGCGGTAGTGCTCCTGGAGGCATTCATACCCCGGCGGTTTACCGGCCGTGCCTTCGAGCAGGGCCACTTCGCGTCCGAAATGCTCGTATGAGCCCAACTTGCCGGGGCTATAGCTCAAGGGGGGAACCTGGGTCACGAGATCTTCGCCGTTCAGGAAACGCACCAAGTCCAGGGAATCGGCGCGGCGGGCGCCGGCGGCGTTGGTCACCTTGGGCTGTCCGAAGGTCTCGACGCGTACATCGAAGCCTTCCGCCCGCAGGTACAGCCCTGCGACGGCGGCCATGGCTCCGCCCAGGCTATGCCCGGTCAATCGCGTGCGATAACCCGGGCGCAGGTGCGGCGCATACAGCGGCGAGAGATCCTTGACGGCTTTGGCGAATCCGCGGTGCAGGCGGATATGCAGGATGGAATCGTCCGATTGCGTGTAGTCGGCATCGAGCTTCACGTCGGAGAAGGCGGCCGTGCCGCGGAAAGCCAGCCATTGCACCCGGGCCGAATCGTCGACCTCGAGGAAGGCGCGGGCGTGGGTAGCCGGACCGGTGAAGAGGAAGCAACTATCGCGGCCGCAACCGGTGCGGACGGCCGAGTCCGGAGCATAGGCGCGTTCGGCCAGGGTGGCGTATTGCAGGGCCTCGGCGAAATCCACAGGCGCATCGGCCGGGCAGAATTTCTTGGCGGGCGCGCAGGCGGCGAACAGGATCGCGGCGGCGGGGAGCATGTGTCGGAATCGGAAATCGTGCAGGAATGTCGCCATGGCCGGCCTCCGGGAATTGGATTTCGGAATCCGGCAAAAGGTAATTCCCGGTTGGGTTTTTTGGGGGCCTGGCCCGCGCGGCACCGTGACTTAGAAGGCCATGATCCGGCCGCGGGCATCGGCAGCGAGTCCGGGGCCTACGATGTCCCAGCGTACCAGCCAGGTTTCCCCGAAAGCGGGGCGCGGGGCGAATCCGGATCGGCCCTTCGGAGCGGGCGTCAGCGAGGTACCCGCGTAGAATTTCTTGATGGCAGGAAGCAGGGCATCGGCGTATTTGCGGTGGCCAGCGACGTTGGGATGCCCGTCGCATCCCATCTCAGGTTGAGTGAGGCCCGGCAATTTCACATGCTCGAGATTGGCCTCACCGCCCGCGATGACCTCGGTGGCAAGCGCGGCGACGTACTTCTCCTGGAATTGATCCACCGCATAGGTAACCAGCATGATACGGGCCTGGGGATGCCAGGCGCGCAGCTTCTTGATGAAGGCCTTGTAGGCGGTCGTGTACTGTTCCTGCGTGGGTTTTACGGCCGTGCTGAAATCATTGGTGCCCAGGGCCACGGTCACGATGTCGGGATGCCAACGGGTGAAATCCCATTTCAGGCTCGGCGTGCCGAAGAGCGTCTGGTCGTAAATGGGCGGCATGGGTCCATCCGAAAGCGGTTTGCTGTCCCCGTAGTTGTGCACCATGCCCAGGCCGGATACCGCCTGTACGGAATACTCCGCGCCTACGTCCCGGGCCGATACCGGTCCATAGGCCACGAAATTGTTGTCGAAGGGGCGCTTGTCCGGGCAGACGGTGACGGTGGCTTCGCTCCCGTACCCGACGGTGAAGGAATCGCCGATGAACTGGATGCGGCGGGTCGGCTTGGCGGGCAGGGCCACCAGGGATTTCCCGTCCGGCAACTGTAACCCGGCGAACGTGGAGATGCCGTTGAAGCCCTCTGTGCGCTTGGCCAGCATCAGGGTATGTTCCCCCTCGGGGAGGCCCGAGGCGGCCACCTGGGTAGTCTTCCCGTCCACGGTCAGCTTGGACTTCCATACGCCATCTATGAGTACGTTGAAATCGTTGTTGCCCCCGCTGATCTTGACCGTGATGGTGGTGCCCGTAAAGCGGGCCTGCAGGTAGGAACCGGGCCAATCGCAGCGAGGCTGCTTGGGGTTGGCGATGTCCCAACGTCCGGAGTACTGGATCAAGGGATCGTCGGCGGCGATGTCGACGGCTGCCCGCGCCGGAACGGCGACGAACAACAAAGGCAATCCGATGGAAAGAAACCGTAGCATAGCGCCCCCACTTGGCGTTGACCCTGCCAGGGGGAATGATACTCGCTCCCGGCGTTTACGGGGAGGCGTTTCCTTCCGGGAGATCCGGGAGGGAGATGCCCGTCGCGGGCAGTTGGCGGCCATCCAGCGCGTGCGGCTGCCCCTGCCAAGGGTAATGCCCGGGAATGCGCCCGGCGGGAGACCAGTCGGCCGGGGCTTTTTGCGACAGGCCGGTGGCGCTGGTCCGCTTCTGCGCGAACAGCCAGGGCGACAATTCCTTTTCCTTGAGCGCAGGCACCCAGGATTCATGGCCCACCCCGGGGTATTCCGTGTACTTGGGCGAACCGCCCGCGGCCCTCAGGGCCGCGATCATGTCGCGCGAGCCCGCTACCGGAACGGTGGGATCCGATCCGCCATGGAAGGCCCAGGTGGGAAGAGCCTTGATGAGCGCGGCCTTGCTGGTATCGGCCCAACCGCAAATGGGCACGATGGCGGCGAATTTGTCCGGATAGCGCTGCGCGAGTTCCCAGGTGGCAAAGCCGCCCATGGAGAGGCCGACGCAATAGACGCGATCGGCGTCGAGATTGAATTCGCGCGCAAGGGAGTCGACGATTTCGAGCACGATTTTCAGGGAGCCGGAAAGCGGGCGGCCGGCGAGGGGCTTATTGTACTGCACCCAAGTGCTTTCGCCCGGGCATTGCGGCGCCATCACGAAATGCGGGACGCGGTTTTGCAGCGAATCTTCCGTCCAGATGTTCGCCAACTGGTTGGCGGTGATCTGGGCGGTGTTGTTGTTGCCGCGCTCCCCGGATCCGTGCAGCGCGATCACCAACGGGTATTTCTTGGCTTTGTCATAGCCGGCCGGGGTGAACAGGCGGTAGCCGAGATTCAGCCCGGAGGTCTGGCCCTTTTGGGTACGGGCCTGGAACTTGGAAAGCTGCGCGGACGCCACGGTCTGGAACGCGAACAAGGTCACAAGGATGCGATGTAACATGGGTCCTCCGTCGTTTCGGTAAGGATGATCAACAATAGCCCCGAAGCGGGATTACCGCAACGTGGACGTTACCCGCGAATGGCCGGGAACGGGAAGCCGGTGATTTCCGGCGGACCTTCCGGTCGCATCGAAACGCGCGCCCGCGGGACCCGCGATTAGGAGACTACCCCTCCGGGGGTCCAACATCAGGGTAAGCGGACGGACACGGGGCTCGGCGACGGGCCGGGAAAAGGACAATGCCACCGAGATGCCGGTGAGGTTGGCGGCGACCACGCGGCTGAACAGGATCTTATGGCCCTTGTCGTTGGTATGGATACCGTCCCCGGAGTTGTATTGGGAGAAGTAGTTGCCGTCGGCATCGCCCAGGCTATCGTAGAAGTTGATGACCCTGGGCGCATAACGCGCCAGGATGCGATCGCGCAGCTCGATGAGCAGCTTGCGATGGGCCGCGTCCATGGCCGATCGGGGAAGCGGAGTGGTGATCCACACCGGCAGGTTGGCCTTATCGGCCCAGGCATGCAGGCTGTCGAAATTGTCGTTGTATTCGGTGGCCGCGTACCCGTTGTTGATGTCGTTACTGGGCATGCAGATGAGCAAGCAGGTGGGCTTGAGCGCCAAGGCCTTGGTGATGTTGCGGGCGGTATCCGGATCAGGGCGTCCCGTCGCATGCTTCCAGCCGGTAGGCATGACGTTGTAGGTGGTATAGCCGCCCACCGCCAGGTTGACCAGTTTCCACGAGGGATTGAGCGCCCCCAGATATTTGGCGTAGCGTCCGGCGAAGGCGCTGTCGTAATTGCTGGCGCCGGTACCGGCCGCCGTCGATGAGCCCAGGATGATGATGGTGCGATCCGCCGCCCTGGCGGTAAGGATGCAACCGAGCAAGCAAAGTCCGGTAAGAATCGATCGTCTGGCGTTCATCTGGAAACCTCTCCGGGTGCGAAGTTTCGCCCCAATCCATCGCGGCGCGCGTTTAAGGATCCGTCCATACCGCGCATCCATACGCTACCGTCCGCCGCCGAAAAAATCGGCAATCCCATCCGTTCCCGTTCGGGTACGGGGGACCGCCGCCGCAAACCTATGGTAATCCCCGGCACATTGGCCGCGAGCATGCGACGGAAGAGCATGGCATGCCCGAGGTTATTGGGATGGATGCCGTCCCCGGAATTGAATTTCGGGATCATCGTCCCGTCGGCGGCGCCCAGGCTGTCGTAGAAATCGATGGCCCGCGGCGCGTACCGCGAGAGCACCCGGTCGCGCAAAGCCAGGATGCGGACGCGTTTGGCGGAATCCACCGCGGTGCGCGGGGTGGGCGTGGTAATCCATACCTTGATGCCGGCCCGCACGGCAAGCGCGCGCAGGGAGTCGAAATTTTCCTCGTACTCGGCGGGAGCGTATCCGTTCGCGATGTCGTTCCCGGTGAGGGATATGATCAGGCAGGTAGGCTTGAGCGAAATCGCCTTGGTGATGTTGTGGACCGTATCCGGCGTGGCGCGGTTGGCCGGAGGAACATTGCCGGTCCGCATCACGTTGTAGGTGGTGTAGCCCGGCACCGCCAGGCTGACGAAGGTCCAGGTGGGATTCAAAGCTTTGATGGAAGCTGCGTACTTGCCGGCCCAAGCGCTATCGTAGACGCTGGCGCCCACTCCGGCGGCGATGGAAGAACCGATGAGGACGATGGTATTTCCGGCGACTGGTTCGCTTTCCGCGGCCCGGGTGACGCCCACGGCCAGGGAGAAAATCCCCAAGCAGACCGAAAAGGCCCAGGCAAGCGGACGCCTGCCGGCACGGCCGGAAAAACCCATGAATTGAAATCCCCCTATGCCCTCAGCGAGAGCATAAGCGAAAGGTAACCCCAACCGGTCTTTCCGGGACCTTGTACCGGCGACCGGCAGGAATTAAAATGGAAAATCGGTGGTTCCCGCTGATTTCCCCACTAAACCGGCGGAGAACAGTTGGCTGACGGCCTTGAGGTCTTGGAGCGGAAGGGAGTGTAAGAGCGCGCATGAAAGCGGATCGAAAAGGCGAACACCCATCAGTCATCCTCGCGCGTCGTTTTGTGGAAACCGCCTTGCGGGCCCGCCAGTTCGCGGAAGGCGAGCGCTTGCCGGCCCTGCGCCAACTGGCCCGCCGGGCCAGGGTCTCCCCCGCCTCCATGCTCCGCGCCTTGCATCTGCTCCAGGCCGACGGCGCCGTAACCATCGTCAAGAACCACGGTACCTACGCGGGCCTGCCGGAAGATCGCCTGCGCCCCGGCGACGCCGAAACCCTGGAACGCCCGCCCCGGGAGAAATGGCAACGCCTGCGTATGCGCCTGGAACAGGACGTATACGGCGGCCGATATCCCAAAGGCCTCGAGCTTCCCTCCCTGCGCGAACTCGCGCCGCGCTACGGCACCAGTCCGCCCACCTTGCGCAAGGCCATGATCTCCCTGGAGCGCGCCGGGGTCATCGAACCCCATGGCCGCGCTTACCGGGTCCCGCGCCCGGCGCAACAGCCGGGCCAGGCCGCCGTGCTCTTCACCGCCATCATCCCGCCTGAGGACGCCGATCTCTGGTTCCGGCGCGATCGGTATCTGGAATTGATGGCTTCCCTCCATCGCGCTTGCGCCGAAGCCAATCTGCGTCTGCTGGTCTCCAGCTATCATCCGCGCCACGGGTTCCGCTGGCGGCATGATCGTTCCCGCGGCGGTTCCGCCGATGAGTTGCGCGACCTGACCCTGCGCGCCCATCTGGCATGGGCCCCGAATCTGCCCGAACGCGATCTGCAACGGTTCTGCGCCGATCTCTCCGGCCTGCACCATCGCGCCAAGCCGCCCAAGGTGGGAACGCGCGAGGCGCCCTTGGCCATCTTCGACGGGGCGCGCGGCGTACCCATGAGCCTGCCCCGCAGCCGCGAGTACGCAAGCACCAGGATTTTTTCCACCGCCCGCAAACGCTCGGGCGAACACGTGGCGCGATACCTGCTCGCAGCGGGGCATCGCCGCATCGCCTTCCTTTCCGCCTGCCATTCCGAACCCTGGTCCAAGGACCGGTTATTCGGGTTACGCCAGGCCTGCGAGGCCGCGGGCTTCCCCGACGCGGTGCGCGCCTTTACCGTGGCCGCCCATGACGATCTCTCCGAGAAGCCCGAGCTTCCCCAGGCCCTGGCGCGTGAGGAAGCCGCCATGGGGAACGAATTGCTCGGACTGGAAACCGGCTTGGAAGCGGCCTCGTATGGCTGGATGGGCGTGCCGCTGCGGCAGGCATTCGAGCTTTTCCGCATGGCGTCACGTACGGGTTACTCCTTGCATGAGGCCGTCGAAAGGCTGCGCGCGTGGGGCCCGACCGCGGTGGTGGGCGCCAACGACGTAATGGCCCTGACCGCCATGCACCAGTTGCGCCGCCACGGTGTGCGGGTACCCGAGGATATCGCCTTCGTGGGCTTCGACGACGACAAACACGCCGCCGACGGGAACCTCACCTCCTACAATTTCAACATGCCGCATATCGCCGCGAGCATGCTGCAATACGTACTGGCCCCGGAGAAAGCCGCTGCGGCCGATAGGGACGGCTCGGTGGAGTGTCAGGGCATACTCATCGAACGCGCCAGTACGCCGCCCCTGCGCCCTGCCTGACGGTTAAGCCGGGACTGGAGCGTCTTGGGGACCGCCTCAAAAATCCTTATCTCCCGCTTTCCCCCCGTGGCTCTTCCGCCGCGCCCCACCCGGTAGAATTGAGCCAGGCGCCACGGCCCATGCCGCCGGCACCGGGAGGTTCCA
>JAHFCH010000058.1 GCA_023249635.1 Fibrobacterota bacterium | reverse complement strand
GATGGGCAATACGTGCCCGGCGTTGAAGAGGACGCCGACGCCCTCCACGTAGCCGACCTTTTCCGGGGGCACGCCCAAGGTACGGCGGGCGGCTTCCACGCCCAGGCCGGCGGTGACGCCGCGCTCCAGGCGCACGAAGGCGGGAACCGCCCAGACCTCGCCCCGTCCCAGGGGCGCCGCGAACCCAGTGGTGGGTTCGGCCACGCCCGCTTCGCGGGTGCTGCGTGTGATCAGGGTATCGGAAAGATCCAGACCTTCCCCCATCGGCAAGCGCAGGCCCGGCTCGGGACCGTCCAGGGCCGGGTAGAACGAGCGGGACAGGATGGGGGGATAGACGGGAGCGCCGTTCTCGGGAAAGGTCCAGGGACGATAGCGCGAGAATACATGCGAGATGACCAGCGGGCCCGGCGGAAGGGTTTCCGCATCGAGGGATTCCAGCGAGGCCGAGTCGTAGGCGGCAGCGGGACCTACCGCCACCACGGCGGGCGAACGTTCCAGGATGGAAGCGGTAAGCCGCGCGAGGGTTTGCGGATCCAGGGATCCGGCTCCCGCATCCGCGTTGACGATGACGGTAGTGGTGGAAGCGGGCGGCGCGCCCTTGGCGTTGAGGAAGGATTTGTACCAGGCGGTTTCGCCCCAATGCGCTCCGGCTACCAGGAGCAATGCGACGGCAAGTACCGAGGCGAGGGTAGCCGGCAGGTAACGTATCGCGGAAGCGGAGTTCCGGGTGGATGTCGGACCGCCCGCGGCCGGCGTTCCTCCGATGCTATTACCCATATGGCCCACATAATATAGAGCCAAAATGCGGGTATGGGAAGGGTCAAGGCGGGATTGGTCGCCCCATTTTCGCCAACCGATATTGCAACGCGCGCCGGGTGATGCCCAGGAAACCCGATGCGCGCCCCCGATGGTGACCGCATACGTCGAGAGCATGCAGGATTTCGCGGTCGGAACGCCGCGATGCGCGGAACGGGACCGCGCCGCGATCCGGACTTCCGGGAAGCGGATTGGGTAACATGACCGATACGGCCGAATCCTCTATGGGTGTCGGATCTTTTTCCAATCGCGCGAAGGCGTCTTCCCATCCGCCGCCCAGTTCCCGGAAAACGCAATACCGCTCCGCCAGATTGCGCAGCTCGCGGACATTGCCGGGAAAACGATGTTGAAACACTTCGGGCGGAAGCGTCTGCAGGGCGGTTTCGGCGGCCGGAGGATCGAGGCATTCCGAGAGGATGTGCCGCAGCAATGGAAGGATGTCGCCGGGGCGTTCACGCAAGGGGGGCAGGCGCACCGCGACAACGTCGAGGCGGAAAAGCAGGTCTTCCCGGAACCGGCCTTCGCGCGCCAGCCGACCCAGATCGCGGTGGGTGGCGCAAATGAGCCTGAAGTCCACGGGATATTCACGGGTGTCGCCTACCGGGCTCACGCGCTTTTCCTGGACGGCGCGCAGCAAGCGTACCTGGGCTTCCAGGGGCATATCCCCAATCTCATCCAGGAAGAGAGTTCCGCCGTCGGCTTGGCGGAAGCGACCCAGGCTGTCCATGGTGGCCCCGGTGAAGGCCCCCTTGCGATGACCGAACAATTCGCTTTCCAGCAGGCCGGGGGGCAGGGCCCCGCAGTTGACCGCTACGAATGGCCCGCGCGCCCGGCGGCTGCGATCATGTACGAAGCGGGCCAGCACTTCCTTTCCCGTTCCGCTTTCTCCCCGCAGGCATACCGGGCAATCGCGCAAGGCGGCCGCTTGGCATAGGCGCAGCACGGGTTCAAGGGGAGAACCCGGAGCGAAGATGGGCGCAGGGGAGGATGTCGCGGAAAGGGGAGGGGCTTGCATGGCGGGAAAATACCCGTCCGCGGCCGCCGCGTCTGTGACCCGTATCCCGTTCCGGGCGGGCCTGAATTACCTTTCAAGACAGGGCGGCGCGCCGCACCGATAGCGAGGCAGTCATGATTGAACTCAAGGATTCCCCCTTCTGGAGATATTGGACGGAAGATCCCCAGGGGACGGGTGATCCCGCGGATGCGTATGCGCATCATGCGGAAATCTGCGGCACCTATTTTTCCAGCCTCCCCGAATCCAAGGCCGGCTACCGGTATGCCCCGGGCAAATGGACGGTGCGCGAAGTGGTGGGCCATCTCACCGACGCCAATCTCATCTTCCTATACCGCCTTGTGTGCATCGCGCGCGGCGAGCAGAATGCGCTGCCCGGGTTCGAAGAGAATGACTACGTAGCCAATGCCATGTTCGATTCCCTGCCCTGGCGCTCCGTACTCGAGGCCTACCGGGGCGTATCCCTGGCCGCCTCGGGACTGTTGGCCGGAATCCACGGCGCGGCCTGGGACCGAAGCGGTTGCGCCAATGGCGTGCGCATGAAGCCCAGGGAAATGCTGTGGGTGCTCATCGGGCACGAACGGCATCATATCCGCACGCTCAAGGAGCGCTATGGCCTCGGCTGATCCCGATGGGGCTGCCGCGGCAACAGCGGCCGATGCCGGTCCGCATATCTTCGTCTTCAACGGCGATGCTGACGGCTTGGTCGGGCAGCATATCCTATTTCTGGAGCTGGGTCGTCCGGTCCTGCGCGTCACCGGGCTCAAACGCGAAATCGGATTGCTCGCGCGCCTTCCCCGGCTCACGGCCGGGCATATCCACGGTATCGACATCAGCCTGCGGCGCAACCTGGATGCCCTATATCCGCTTTTGGCCCAGGGTAACCTGCGGATTACCTGGTACGATCACCATGAGCCCGGCGAGCCGCCCGTCCATCCGTCCCTGGTCCTGCACGTGAACCAGGCCCCGGAAACCTGCACGGGCGCCATCGTCAACGCCGTACGCGGCCACCGCCATCCCTTGTGGGCCGCCCTCGCGGCTTTCGGCGACAACCTTCCCGCCACCGCGTCGGCGCTGGCGAGCGCCGGGGGCGCATCGGCCCACGAGGCCCAACTGCTGAAGCGGGCGGGAACCCTGGTGAACTACAATGCCTACGGCGAAGCGCCGGGCGATCAGCTTATTCCCGCCCCGGAATTGGCGGAGCGGATGGAGCCTTTCGTTTCCGCCCTGGATTTCTGCTGGGAGGCGTCCATCTTCGGTCCCCTGGCGGCGCAATACGAAGCCGATCAGGATGCCTTCCAGTCCCTCATCGCCCTGGTGGATATGCCCGCGGCCAAGGCCTTCGTGGTTCCGGACGCGCCTTTCGCGCGCCGCTACGCGGCCACTTGGGCCAACGAACGGGCCCTGCAACATCCCAACGAAGCCCTGGCGGTGCTGCATGCCCAGGCCGATGGCGGCTACCGCATCTCCCTGCGCTCTCCTCGCCGCGAAGGCGCGGTTCCCGCGGCGTCGGATCTGGCACGGGAATTCGGCGGCGGCGGGCGCAAGTTGGCGGCGGGAATCGACGCGCTGCCGGCGGATCGCCTGGACCGCTTCGCGGAACGCTTCGGGATTTACTACGGGGGATAGCCGGGCCGCTGGGGCTCAGGCCAATTCGTCGAAGTAGCCGGTCAACTTGTCGGTCAAGGCATCGTCAATCGCCTTGCTGGTATAGTATCCGGTCTTGAGGCGGAAGCGCACGGTCTCCATATGATCCGCGAAAGCGGCATCCCCGCCTGCCGCATCGGGGGCTGGCTTGGCATCCGCCGGTTTGCCTTCCGCGGTCTTGGCGTTTACGGCGGCAGGATCGGCGGCGGGAGCGGGAGTCGAGGGGGCCGGAGCGGGCGCGGCTTCGGCCGACGCCTTCTTCAGAATGGCGCCGAAGGACTTGCCGGACTCCTTGGGCGCGCTGGCGCGGCCGGCCGAAAAGCGGCGGCCGTCGGGGCCCTGGGTCGGTTTGTTTCCTTCGATTTTCATGGTTCCCGGTCTCTCTCCTACTTAGGATATCGGACGGTGTGAAGTATTACTTGAATCTTTTTTTAAATTCCACGGCATGAGTCGCATCGCCTGCAAATTCGGTGGTTCCAGCGTAGCGGACCACAACCAATTCCTCAAGATCAAGAAAATCCTCCAGGCCAATTCCAAGCGCAAAGTGGTGGTCCCCTCGGCCCCCGGCAAGCGCCATTCCGGCGAAGCGAAGCTCACCGACCTCTTATACCTGTGCCATGATCTGGCCCAAAAGCGGCTCGCCCTGGACGCCCCCTTCACCCTAATCCGCGAACGCTACCTCGACATCGAAAGCAATCTGGGCCTCAAGGCCGGCATGGCCCAAGCCCTGGAGGCTTTCCGCAAAGAGATCGAGAACGGGGCTACCCGGGACTTCGTGGCTTCGCGCGGCGAGTACCTGTGCGGCCTTTTGATGGCGGCCTTCCTGGGCGCCGAATTCGTGGAGCCCAAGGAAACCATCTTCTTCGACAAGACGGGGCGCATCGATCCCAAGACCTACGACGTGCTGGGCAAGCGCATGTCCGATGTGGACAAGCTGTACGTGGTACCGGGCTTCTACGGCGTGGACGTGAAGGGGAACATCAAGACCTTTTCCCGCGGCGGATCGGATATCTCCGGTGCCATCGCCGCCCGCGCCATCCACGCCGAGCTGTACGAGAACTGGACCGACGTTTCCGGGCTGCTGATGGCCGATCCCCGCATCGTGGAAAACCCGCATCCCTTGGACGAAGTAAGCTACCGCGAGATCCGCGAGCTTTCCTATATGGGCGCCAGCGTATTCCACGACGAAGCCATCGCCCCGGTCCGGGACGCGGGCATTCCCATCAACATACGCAACACCAACAAGCCCGAAGAGCCGGGTACCCTCATCGTGTCCAAGCTGCCCGAGGTGACCAAATACGACATCGCCGGCGTCGCCGGGAAGAAGAACTTCTGCATGTTCAGTCTCGAGAAGACCATGATGAACAAGGAGATCGGCTTTGCCCGCAAGATGCTGGGCATCTTCGAGACCAAGGGCGTCAGCATTGAGCATATGCCCTCGAGCATCGATTCCATGAGCGTGGTGGTTTCCGCCGAGGAGATCGGCGACAAGACCGAAGCCATCCTGGAAGACCTGCGCCGCATCCTGGAACCGGATACGCTGGAAGTGGAACCCGACCTGGCCCTGCTCGCGGTGGTGGGCGAAGGCATGTCCCACCAGGTGGGTACGGCCGCCAAAGTGTTCATCGCCTTGCGGGACGCCAAGGTCAACGTGCGCATCATCGATCAGGGATCTTCGGAGTACAACATCATCATCGGCGTCGACAACTCGGACTATGAGAAGGCCATCCGCGCCTTGTACACCGCGATGATGACACCCAACCCCGCCTTCCCGGCTTAGCCACGGCCCGGCTCCCGCCGGCGAAAGTCCAGCGCCGCCGCGGGCCTCCGATTGGCTTGCCTCCTCCGATCATTTTAGGTTAACCTATCCGGACGTTACCGGGTCGGGCCCAAAATCCTCCAAAGCATGGTGGAACTTGGGATCCGGGCCCGCTCTTGCATGTTACGTCAGCGTGCCCAGTCCCACAATCCAACCACTTTATAGGTAGCTTTGGAACATGGATGAAGCGGAAAAATCCTGGGCGCTCAAGGCCCAGGAGCTGAACAACTGCCCGTTCTACACCAAGGGGGATTCCCTCCAGGTGCAGATGCCCGGCGTGTTCGGAAACCAACTCGCCACCTGCTCCATGCCCGTGGCCACCTTCATCCCCTACGCCATGGACGGAAGCCGTCCCGAAGGGCAAATCGAAGCGGGCTACAAGAATTGCTCCTGCAAATGGAGTTACTGCCAGCTTACCAAGCTTTCGCGTCCCGCCGTGCAGTTCGAAGAAGTGCTCACCGCCGAAAACCAGATGTCCAAGCCCTTCCTGGAGCAGATGCCCATCGCGGTGGCGCGCGCCTTCCGCGAACGGGCCACGGCCATGCAGTACCGCACGGGTGACGTCATCCTCAAGGCGCATACCACCAGCACCCACTTCCACGTGATCGTGAAGGGCATGGTGCGCATCGCCAGCCGCGGCAACGACCAGCGCGTGCTGGAACTGTCCGTGCTGCGCAAGGGCGATTGCTTCGGCGAAATGTCCATCCTCACCGGCGCGGCCACCAGCAACCAGGTCGATGCGGTGGAAGATTGCCTGACCTTGTCCATCGCCCGCGAAGATTTCCACAAGCTGCTGGCCGAATTCCCCGTGCTCAGCATCATTCTCTACCGCATGCTTTCCAAGCGCATCAAGGCCACCAACCAGAAGCTGGCCCAATTGCTTTCCCCCGGCCTGTCGGGCGATTTGCGCTTCTTCGCCTTCACCGATCTGGTGCAGACCGTGCTTACCGCGCGCATGACGGGCACCCTGATGGTGGAACAATCCCAACGCCGCGCCCGCTTCGGCTTCCGCGAAGGCGGGCTGGTGCATGCTAGCTTAGGTAACTTGGCGGGTACCCTGGCCGTGGACGAGGCCCTGCGCTGGCAATCCGGATCCTTCCGCTTCCATCCCGATCAATTGCCCGCCGACCTCAATCTCGACGGCGATACCATGGCCATCCTGTTGGAAGGCTTGCGGCGTATGGATGAGAGCTCTATCGTGGAAAAGGCGACGGATCAGGCGTTGTAGTCCGCGAAGATCTCCCGCGCGACCATTTCCCGTTTTATACCCTTCAGTGCTTAGAGCGAGACTTCGTCGGGCGACCGGCGCGCGCTATGGTATGGCGCTTCGCGCCCCTGTCGATCACCGCGCCTCGGCGTAGGGCGTCGGGCGATAAGAAGGGTAACCCAGCAACTCAATATCCTTGTTTAACCCTTCTTTTCTTAACGTCCGACACCCGACGCCCGACGCCAAACGCTATCCGCCTCAAAACACCATCACTGCCCAATAAAACCAACCTTTCTACGAGCGATCTCCCCCCCCTTCCGCAGGAAATTCCCTCCCCTTCAACTCTCCCTTCAGGCAACTTTTTCCTCCTCCCCGATCCCCTTCCCGCCTAAGATCCATCGCCTACCACGACTTATGGGCTATCCGGCGGCCTTCCGGACCCTGGCACGCCTCTTGCGTTACCCTACCAATTGAAGAGGAACTTAAAGCGACCCGGCAGCACGGGAAGCGACACAGGGAAATAAGGTCATGAACTCGGAAGCCTCAAACAACCTCGACCTCATGAAGAGCCAGCTGGGCCTCGCCAAGCTCGCCCCTCTCGAGAAGACCGCCAAGGGTCTGGCCGCCGACAAGTCCCAGGGCGAGGAACGCGATAAGAAACGCTGGAAGGCCGCCCTGGATTTCGAATCGATGTTCCTCTCGAACATGTACAAGTCCATGCGCCAGTCCACCATCGGCGAAGGCAACGAACTCACCGAGGCCTCCCAGGGCCGGGAAATCTTCACCGAGATGCTCGACAACCAGTATGCGAGCCTCAACGCCAAGAACCCGCTGGTGGCCGGCCCGACAGGCATGCAGAACGCCATGACCGGCATCTCCAACAGCATGGCCGCCCAAATCTACCGTTCCTTGCGCCGCGCCGAAGGCGCCGACAAGGTGACCGCCCCCGTTGACATGAAGAAAGTCGCCGTCCCCCGCTTCGACGGCCAAGCCGAAAACGCCGACAACACCTTCTCCGTAGCGCCCTTCTTGGCCAAGCTCATCGGGCAACATGCCCGCGACGGAAAATCCACCGCGGTCTCGGCCCTCAGCGACAACGCCCTCAAGCCCCTGGTCGACCTGGCCTCGCGCACCTACGACGTATCGGCCAACCTCATCAAGAGCGTCATCAAGGCCGAATCGAACAATCAGCCCCTGGCCGTCTCGGGCGCGGGAGCCAAAGGCCTGATGCAGCTGATGGACAGCACCGCCAAGGACCTGGGCGTACGCAACGTGTTCAACGCCAACGAGAACGTGTTGGCCGGCACCCGTTACCTGAAGCAGCTGCTGCAACGCTTCGGCGGCGACGAGGCCAAGGCCCTGGCCGCCTATAACGCCGGTCCCACCGCCGTGGACCGCTTCAACGGCATCCCGCCTTACGCCGAGACCCAGCAATACGTCGAGAAGATCCTGAAGTCGAAGCGCGAATTGGACGCCTCGCAAGGTACGGGGAACTGAGGGCACCATGGCTACCGAATACCGTCAATTCCTTTTGGGCGAAGAGTTCGCCGACCTGCTGACCGACCCGGCCTCCGTGGCCGTGGCCGAACCCAAGGTTGACCGCAACGCCCTGTGCGAAAAGCTCATCACCAACCTGCGCGCCCAGCACGGCCTATACGTCGACTACCTCGAACAGGCAAAACGCCAGCGCATGGCGCTGGTCAACCGCCGCCTGGCCGAGAACCAGAATGTGAACCACGAAGTCGATAAGCTCATCAATTCGCTCGCTGGGCTCGAAGAGCAACGCCTGGAAATCACCGCCGCCCTGCTCGGCCGCAAGTCGGGGGACGCATCCACCCCCGCCAAGGTCGACTCCATCTACGAACTGGTGCGCGCCGACCTGGCCGCCGAGCTCAAGCAATGCCGCAACGACCTGGTGGACACCGTCGCCGAGCTTAAGCAGGTGCTTGCCACCAACCAGGCCTTGGTCGAGAACGGCAGCAAAATCATCCATACCACCATCGGGATCCTTACCAGCGTCGTCGGACGCGGCAAGGCCGAACGCATGAATACGTACACCGCCAAGGGCAACGTGAACGTGGGCAAGGTCCAGATCCGCAACCTCGTGAACAGGAGCGTCTGAAATGGGATTGCTCGACGCTCTCGGCATCGGCATGCGCGGCCTCAACGCCGCCCAGACCGCCATCGACATCACCGGCCAGAACATCTCCAATGCCAATACCGAGGGCTACTCCCGCAAGCGCGTCAATTTCGAAGCCGATTCCATTTCCAGCGATATCTTCGGCCAAAAGGGCATCGGCGTCGCGGTTACCGAAATCGATCGCGTGCGCAACTCCTTCCTCGACCGCCAGACCTGGGAACAGATGGGCGATAAGGGCTACAACACCGAGATCGATACCGCCTACACCCGCCTTGAGAACATCCTGAAGGAACCCAGCGAGGACGGCCTGGCCGCCAAGATGAACGCCTTCTGGGCCTCCTGGCAGGATCTCGCCAACAATCCCAGCGACCTTTCTTCCCGCGAATCGGTCAAAGCCAACGCCAACGTCATGCTCGACACCTTCCACAGCGTTTACAAGCAGATTCAGGATTACGGGCTTTCGATGAACAATCCCTTGGACGAGAAGGTCAAGCAGGTTAACGACATCACCGGCCAGATCTATATGCTCAACGAGAAGATCGCCGGCATCGAGGCCCGCGGCGGCGAGAAGGCCAACGATACCCGCGACCAACGCGACCTGATGGTGCGCAAGCTTTCCGGCCTCGTCGACGTGCAGACCATCGCAGACGCCAACGGCCGTTGCATCATCACCTCCGGCGGCAGCATGTTGGTAGGCCCTTCCGAGGCCCTGACCCTGGAAACCTACGGTAAGGACAAGACCCTGGCCGACGGTTCGACCACTTCGGAACTGCGCATACGCATCAAAGGCTCGTACCGACCCTTCGAACCCCGCAGCGGCGAGCTCAAGGGCATCATGGACGCCCGCAGCAACGTGCTCTCGGTGTACATGAACAACCTCAATGACCTGGCCGCTTCCATGGTCAAGAACGTCAATGACCAGCACAACCTGGGCTACAACCTGAATAAGGCCACGGGCGTGAATTTCTTCGATACCGGCAAGACCTCGGCCGGATCTATCTCCCTTTCCGACTCCGTGGCCGCCGGTGCCGAGAATATCGCGGCGGCCGCGGGCGGCAGCATTACCGATGTGGCTTCGTTCCTGCCCGCCGGCGGCATTCCCGCCGCGGCTTCGGGCGTGCTCGACCTAAAGGCCACCAACACCGCCTATCGCGATCTGACCGCGGACAGCGTCAAGGTTACCTTGGCCGACGGTACCGTCCTCGAAGAAGGCGCCGGCAAAGACTACGTGGTGGATTACGAGCTGGGAACCATCAAGTTCATCAATTACGCGCGCTACGCGGCGGCCAACGCCATCAGCGTCAAGATCAAATACAACACCACCGGATATTCGGGTAACGGCAACGGCCAGAACGCCCTGACCATTGCGGGCCTGCGTCTCAAGAAGACCCTTTCCCCGGACGTCGAGGGCAACAATACCCAGAGCGTCTCCAGCTACTACTCCGCCGTCATCGGCAAGCTGGGTATCGAGAAGAACCAGAACGCTTCGCGCAAGGAAACCAAAGAGTTCCTTATCGCGCAGATGGACGCGGAGCAATCCACAACGTCCGGGGTCTCCCTCGATGAGGAGATGACCAATATGATCAAGTTCGAGAACAGCTATCGTGCGTCCGCGAAATTCATCAGCACCGTCTCCCAGATGATGGAAGTGCTGATGGGGATCCAGTAAGGAGATAATCATGGCTTCCAGAATCAGCTTCAACCAAATCAGCGCCCGCATCCTGGACCGCCTGTTCACCAACTACAACAAGCTGGAAGGCATCCAAGAGCAGCTCGCCACCGGCAAGAAGCTCAACAGCGCCTCGGACGACCCCGTGAGCGCCTCCCAGAGCATGGAGCTGCGTTCCGACCTGGATCAATTCAAGAGCTTCCAGCGCAACGTGGACGACGGCCTCGGCTACCTGGGCACCATCGACTCCACCCTCAGCACCAGCACCAATATCTACCAGAGCATGCGCGAACGCGCCATCCAGGCCTCGAATGATTCCAATTCGGCCGAAAGCCGCTTCTATATCGGCCGTGAAGTGCGCGGCATGTTCGACCAGATGGTGGCCCTCTCCAACACCACCTTCAAGGGCGAATACGTGCTTTCGGGGACCAACACCCAGGTGCCTCCTTTCGAAATGCGCACCGGAAAATCGACCATCATCGCCGGCGCACCCGCCGCTTCGCCCAGCAGCTCGTACTCCGCAGTGGGAACCTGGATCGACCTCAAGGACACCAACGTCGATGATTCCAACGACACCGTGACCAACGATGCCTACCCCGACCTGATCGTGCCCGGCAGCTTCTCCATCAGCGGCATGAAGGAAGGCACCGACTACGAAGTGGATTACCGCAACGGAAAGCTGAAGATCCTCTCCGCTCCCGCCGCCGCCGCCATCACCGGTGGAGGCGCGGTAGCCAACTACGATTGGCTGCGCCGCAATGAGAAGAACCTGGACGGCACCGCCAACCGCGAAATCGAAGAAGGCGTGGCCACGCGCGTCAACACCACGGCCACGGACGTGTTCGGCGGCAAGACCGGCGTGAATTCCTGGGAAGGCATGATTGACCTGCTGGACGGTACCCTCAACAACCATCCCGATAAGGTCCGCACCAGCCTCGACAAGATTGACGGCGCCATCCGCCGCACCCTTACCGCCCAATCGTCCAACGGCGCCCGCGTGCAGCGCTTCGAGTCGACCCAGGCGCGCAACACCGAGCGCCAGGTCTACACCACCAAGCTCCAGTCCGATGTCGAAGACGTGGACTTCGCCCAGGCCGTTTCCGACTTCAACCTGCAACAGGCCGTGTACGACGCCTCCCTGAAGATGGGCGCCCAGGCCATGCAGAATACCTTGATGAACTTCCTGTAATCCGCGCGGGGCCAAGGCGGCGTCGCATCCGCCGCCCGAATCCCCACCGGGCAGGTCCTTCCCGTCGGCATCGCATCTGCCGGCGGGGAGGCCGCCCAGCGCTTTCCTACCCTCCGTTTTCCGTTTATCTTTCCCCTTCATGATCCCCTTAGGCGACGACAATTCCGGGCGCACCCTCACCCCTTTCATCGTGTATGCCCTGATAGCGGCCAATGCCGCGGTCTGGTTCCTGCAGCTCACGGTCGGCGAACCGTTCACTTACGGTTGGGCCACGGTACCCTTCGAAATAACCCACGGCACCGATCTGGTGCGTGCCGCCGCCATGGACATGCACGGACAGGACCTGGCCATCCCCCAATATCCCGGCCCTACGCCCATCTACTTCACCCTGCTCTCCTCCATGTTCATGCACGGCAGCTGGATGCATATCCTGGGCAACATGCTTTACCTCCACATCTTCGGAGATCAAATCGAGGATTTGCTCGGGCACGGGAAATTCCTGCTCTTCTACCTGGCCTGCGGTTTGGGGGCCGGCGCGGCGCAAATCGCCTTTCAACCCGATTCCGTGATCCCGTGCCTGGGCGCATCGGGCGCCATCGCGGGCGTATTGGGGGCCTACCTCATCAAGCATCCGGGCAACCGCGTGCGCGTACTCATGGGCCGCTACATTACGCAGATGCCCGCGGCGGTGGTGTTGGGAATGTGGATACTCTTGCAGATCTTCAGCCAGGTAAGCACGCCCGCGGGTAAGGGCAGCGGCGTGGCCTATATGGCGCACATCGGCGGATTCGCGGTGGGGTTCGTGCTGATCCTGATTATTGGCCGCGGGAAGAACCCCGGTGCCGCCGGCGGCAGACGGCCCGGCCTATTTCCGGGAAGCTGGGGACGGTAAAATTCAGGATTTTATTATGTTGAATTATAGAAGTCCTAGTTCTATTATTCAACATAATGTGGAATCGTGAGGCCCAAGCCAGGCTCAAGAAAACCATGCGGGATTTCCCTTGCGCCTGCATCCTTGGCGCCAGGCAGGTAGGCAAGACTACCCTCGCGAAAATGACATATCCACGGGGAGAGTACCAGGACATGGAATCGCCCCGGATACGGGAGCGGTTCCGGATCGCTCCGGAGGCTTTTCTCGGGGGCGGGAAGGCTCCTCTCATCCTCGATGAAATCCAATTTGTTCCGGAAATGTGGGAATACCTGAAGGTCGAAATCGACGCCCGGAGGGCTAAACGCGGTCGGTATTTGTTGCTCGGATCCGCGCATCCGGATCTCATCCGCAAGGCTTCGGAAACCCTGGCGGGCAGGATAGGCTTCGTGGACTTGGATCCTCTGACCCCTTGGGAAACCGCCCAAGGAACCCCCACCCTTGGTCTGGAGGATATCTGGTTGAAGGGAGGCTATCCCGAACCCGTGAAGATGAAAAGCGCGGATTCGCGCACGCTATGGATGGAATCGTACGTCCGTACCTTCATCGAAAGGGATCTGCCGGGAGAAGGCGTTTCCGCCGATCCGGTGTTAATGCGGAAATTGCTGATGATGATCGGACATGTGCACGGAGGAATCTGGAGCGCATCGGAATTGGCCGGGTCGGCCGGCGTCTCCTACCATACCGTAAATCGCTACCTGGGAATCCTGGAGCGCAGCTTCATCGTCCGCAGGCTGCAGCCGTACTTCACGAATATCGGGAAGCGCCTGGTCAAATCCCCGAAGATTTACTTACGCGATTCGGGCTTGCTCCACCATCTATGGGGAGTCCGGGATACGGCGGGACTCCTGAACTTCCCGCGTTGCGGCGCGAGTTGGGAAGGATTTCTCATCGAGACCATGATACGCCACGCGCAGCTGGCTGATCCCGGCATCGAATTCTTCTACTACCGTACGCAGCGGGGATTGGAAGCGGATTTGCTCTTGAAGCGGGGCGATTCCATTTCCGTCGTGGAGATCAAGTTCGGAAACCGGATGGAGAAACGCTGGCTCGACGGCTTAAAGGACGTTATGAACGATGTGGGGGCCAAATCCGGTACGATCCTGTACTCCGGTCCGGAATCCTACACCGTTGAAAAAGGCTTACGGGTACAATCAGCGCGCGACGGGAATTACCCGGACGAAGTACTGCCGGGAATCCATGGTTGATCAACCTGCCGCGATTTCCCGCCGCGCCTCGGTGGGCGGCTTTCCGAAATGCTCCCGGAAGCGGTTGGTGAAATAATTCACGTTGTTGAACCCCAGCTTGCGGGCCACTTCGGACACGCTGAGCATGGGATCGCGCAAGAGCTCGGAGGCCCTTTCCATGCGGGCGCGGTTGTGGTATTCCTTGATCCCCAGGCCCGTCTCCGCCTTGAACTTCTTCGAGAAGTAGTGGGGCGATAGGAAGAACTTGGCGGCCACTTCGTCCACGTTGATGGTCTTGTCCACGTTGGACTCCAGGAACTTGCGCGCCTTCTCCGCCATGATCTGATCCCGGTCGGCCACCATGCGGGGCGCGAGATCGGGATGCCCCTGGATGAGATCGAGGACCCGGTACAGGATCTCGAAAATGAGGGCTTGGTTGCGATAGGCCGACTCGGCCTTGAGTCCCTTGAACGAAAGCGTCAGCTCGCGCAGGCCGGCCAGCAGCAATTCACCCAGGGGTTCCAGGCGCACCGGCCCGTCGAGGGCGGTGGGCGATTGCGCGTCGAAGCCGAAGCCTACATAGAGGTTCTCCACCTTCTCGCGACCCGTGTTCACGAACTGGTGCGACTCCAGGGGCGGGATGAGGATCAGATCGCCCTGCCGCAATGGGATGATGCGGTTGGGCATTTGCATCACGCCTTCGCCGCAACCGATGAAGATGAATTCCCAGAAGGGATGCGAGTGGGCTTTGCCGCGCCAGCCCTTGGGGCAATTGACCAGGCCCGCCATCTCCAGGCTTATCTGGCGCGCCAGCTCTACGTGGAGCCGATCGTCTTCCTGGCTGTACTTAAGTTGTTCCATGAGGGGCCGCCCTGGTTCCGGGTAACCGCGCGCCCCCCGACGCAGGATACCCTTTTTGTGTAGAAATTTACCCACTTCCCGCAATCCGCGCTTCGGGAATGCCGCCTACATTCTGGGGATCTCCGGCAGCTTGGGTTCCCCGAGTGCGGGGTTTCTTTCGGTAGCGTGGTGTTATGATGCGTGGACGGTTCCTCTGGCGCCCCGCTCCGGTCATTGCGGCCGGGGTTTTGGCTTTTTGCGGTCTCGGCGCGGCGACCGCGGGCGAAGGCGTCGCGGTCGAACGCAAGCCCGTCTCCATTCAATCGCGCCTCGACTTCGGCCAAGTGGTTAAAGGTAGCAACCAGGACATCGCCACCAACGGCCCCCTCGAATTCGTCCCCATCCAACGCACCGGCATCGGACTGGTGCAGGAAGCCACGGTCGAGAAGCGCCTGGATATCCGCGTGGGCGTGGCGGGCCTTTTCTGGTACCCCTGGCCGCAGTTGAAGGAATCGCCGCATACCGAAATCGTGAAGTTCGGACCCGGTATCCAGGCCGCGGACGCCAGCTACCGCTTCGGCGATCCCGCGCAGCCCTCGGCCACCGTGCAGTTCGGCTATTTCCCCTTTCGCTACAATCCCGACGCCGCCAACCTGGGCGAATACCTGTACCGCTCCACCGCCTATCCCGGCATCCTCTTCACGGGAGGCTGGTCGTTCCTCAACAACGGGTACAAGGCCACGGGCGCGCGCATAGGCTTCTCGCATTTCGACGGCGCCTTCACCCACGACTTCACGGCCTTCTTCGAGAGCGAAGCCTACCCGTTCCTGAGCCTGTCGCCGGGATGGGTGGGCACCCTGCGGCTGGGCAAGGGCTTCGAGTTCGGGCTGGGAGCGGAGTGGCAGCACCTGGTTCCCATGAAGCCCAGCCAGCTCACGCCGCATGATCCGCTTTCCACCTACGTGGAGATGGCCGATTTCCCCGCGGTCCAGGCGGACACGGGCCGGGCCGTGATCGCCAACCAACCCGATCGCTTCGTGACCAATTACCGCGGGCATGCGGGTGGTCCCATTTCGGGTCTGGAACAGGAGTTGATGTCGATGCGAATCCCCGACCCCAAGGATGCCTCCAAGACCGTGCGGCCCTATTTCGCAGTACGTAACGGCGCCGATACCCTATGGCTGGATGAGACCGACCCCGTGCCGCCGGGATACGCCCCCCTGTATCCCCGCTCCAAGCGCTACCTCAGCTTCCGCGGCATCAAGACCATGGCCCGCTTCGCCTTCGATCCCAAACCCTTGCTCGGTTGGCAAGGCCGGCTGGGCCCGCAGGATCTGAGGCTGTACGGCGAAGCGGCCATCCTCGGCCTGCAGGATCAACCCTTCTACTACGAGGATATCAGCAAGCGCATCCCCATCATGCTGGGTTTCAACCTCCCGGCCTTCCGCCTGCTTGATCTGCTCGCCGTCCAGGCCGAATATTACCGCCTCGATTTCGTCTCCTCCGAGGAAAAGAGCTTCGTCAACAATCTGCCCGTATACCAGGTCCCCAACAACAAGGCGCAACATCATTTCTCCGATCTCCGCAACGGCGACAATCTGAAATGGTCCCTATACGCCAAGCGTACCTTGGTGCCCGGGCTGACGCTGTTCGCCCAGGCCGCCAGCGATCATCTGCGCCTGCAGGATTTCAATTCGCGCCGTTCGGCCCAACCCGTGGTCAACCGGCCCTCGGAATGGTATTGGCTCCTGCGCTTGGAAGCCGGAATCTAGGAGTACCTTATGTGTTACTTATCCTTGCGTTACTTGTCCTTGCGTCACCTCAAAACCGCCTTGGCCGCGGCCTGCCTCTTCCCCCTACTCGGCCAGGGGCAGATCAAGAAGGTATTGATCACGGATTTCATCTACGGATCAACCCATACCGAAGGCCGGCCGCTGTGTCAATCTCTCATCAAGGAGATCGGAACCGAACTGGGGTTTACCGTTGAGGTGGCCGCGACGGAAGGCAAGATCACGGGCGACTACCTGAAGGGGTTCGATGTGGTGGTGTGGAATTCCATGAGCCAGAACGGGCTGCAATCGGCGGCCGCCAAAGCCGCGTGGCAGGCATGGCTGGAAGGCGGGGGAGCCCTCCTCGCCCTGCATGCATCCGGCGACACGCGTACCGGCACGTGGACATGGTACATGGAAGGCTTGCTGGACGCCAAGTACGAGGGCCATTCCGATGTGGTGCCCGCCGACGTGTGGATCCATCCTTCGGCCATCGCGGCCAACGGGCAATTGCATCCGATACTCAAGAATCAGGACAAGTACTTCAAGCAGTACACCATCGCGGGCGAAGCCCAGAAACGCTGGGCCCAACCCTGGGCCGATGAATGGTACAAGTTCACGCAGAACCCCGATCCCAAGGGCAAGGATATGGCCGTGCTGCTGGAGCTGGACGAGTTCAACAAGCGCGGCGTGACGAGCTGGGATCCCGCCATCGCCAAGACGGGCTATCATCCCATGGCCTGGGCCCGCGGCAACATCGGGGCGGGCAAGGGCCGCCTCGTCTATCTGGTCACCGGCCACGACGCCAAGATCATGGCGTCCAAGGACAAAGGCCTCAAGGAATTATGGAAGAACGCCATGCTATGGACCGCCAAGCTCAGCGCGGGATGCACCAACGCCGCGGCCTCCAATTACAACGCCTGGGTGGACAAGGACGATGGTAGCTGCACGGTTACGGCGGTGGGACCGGTAAGGAGCGCGGAAGCGCCGGAAGGCCGCGTGACCGGGGCGCGTTCATCCGGTTGGGCTGAAAGCTTCCGCGGTAGCCTACGCGACGCGGTGGGCCGGGCCTTGGGTGCCCGGCCTTAAATCAGGAACCCGCCGGTGCGGGGTTTTCCGCCTGCAGCGAGGCTTCCAACTGCCGTAACAGGGCCGAGACCTCCAGCGTGCGCTCGAAGCGTAAATTATCCAGCACCGAAAGCGGCGCGTAGATCAAACCAGGCAGGGACCAGATTCCGAACACCAGGCTGAGGAGGGAGTACCAGGCCGCTTGCAACCAGGGTTTGCGGTCCCGATAGGGGTAAAGCTTGGTATTAATGGTATAGGAAACGATGATGAAGGAGAGCACGAGCTTGAAAGCCACCAGATGGGAACCCTCGGTAATGCGCTCCTTCCCGAGCATGGCGTTTCCGTAGCGTATATCGGGAAGCCTTTCCGCCAGGAAGCGCAGCAGCTTTTTGTTCTCCCCATCCGCCCTCCGTATCAGCAGCACGACGGAAATGAAATAGGCGGACGGCACCGCGAAAATCGCGGCTCCGGCCATATCCCCCTTGAAAGCGAATTGCGCGCAGCCTGCGATGGCCAGCCCGGATGCGGCGATGGCCGCCCAATAAGCCGCTTTTCCATTCATGGGTATGAACATGGGTATCCTTTCGGTGGAGTGCGGAAAGATACTCGGCCCCGCGAATCGGGAGAGGACCAATTCCAGTGGTTCTCCCTGGTTTGGGCGACCGAATCACTCCCCGGCTTACCGCTTCCCAAATATCCCGGTTCCCGGTAGCGATATCCCCTTCCGATTCGTCCTGAGTCCGGAGGTTCCCGATGGAGTTCCGCATTCCGTCCCTATGCCTGGCCGCTGCCGTCCTTGCGGTGTTCGCGGTCGTTCCCGCCACCGCTTCCGGGCCGCAGGGGGAGTCGCGCCTGGGCCGTTCCCTCCGAATCTCGGCCGAGCGGGATTCCGCCCGCCGGATGGATAATCTCTATCTGGGCGTAGGCACTTCCCTGGCGCTCTTCACTTCGGATCCCGGGGCGGATACGGGCTACATGGATTTGGATATTTGCTTCGACCTCCTCTTCGGGTACCGGCGCCATTTCACGCCGCAGTTGGGACTCCGCCTGGGAACCCTTTTGCGTATCGGACCCCAACCGGACAGGATCATCACGCCCCCCTCCCATCTCGATTCCCTGGGAAGGCCGGATACGGATGAAGGCCAGGCGGAAGGCGGCATATTCCTGGGGGTCCAGGCCCGCGCCCAGGCCATCCTCGGCCCCTTCGGCCGCTTCACCCTGGAACCGGGTTTAGCGGTGGGATACGACCGGATCAGCGCGCGCACCATCAAGTGGTTCGACCAGGCCTCCGCTCAACTGCCCACCCAGCAGTTCGCTACCGTGGCCGCCGTACTCGGCGCCTCCATGTTCCTAGGCCCCTCTGACCAGATCAATCCCACCGCTTTCATATCCGTCGGGCGCAGGTCCGGCAGCGCCTTCGGGACCAATGTCGAGGGGGGCGTCGGCATCGCTTTGGCATTCCGGGAGGAGTGAAACCCACGATTTCACTCAAAAAACAAAGCCCTAGACTATATTCCATAAATGGCGTCCATTAATGGAATATGTTCCATAGTGAATATTCCCCACTCCCAAAAAGCTCCCAGGCTCCTCGATTCAGTTCACAGGGCGATTGAATCCAGTCGTTAGAGATTTCTGGAAACAAAAATAATGAGTAAGGTATTCTTATTTGTTGGCCTTTTCGTGGCGGCCGCCGCTGCCGCCCCCGTCGCCGATTCTACGGCCCTGGCCGACAGCCTGAACGCCACCATAACCGCCCCGCCGGAACCCGCCGCCAAAGCGACCGTCACCCAACCCGCCCGGGCCCGCTCCCGCGCATCCCGGCGCCGAGCCGCACGCGAAGGTCACGAGCGGAACCGCGAAGAGCGGCTACGTATCCACAGCGAACGCAATGCGGTCCGCGATTCCGCGAGGCGATTGGACAACCTCTTCTTCGGATCCGGTACCGTATTCGCCATCCAGGCCCACGATATCTTCCGCGATACCCAGACCACGGAATTCTCCCCCTCCCAAGCCATGCTCTTAGGCTACCGCACCCATACGTCCCTGTGGTTGGGCTACAAGACCGGGCTGCAATACCGCACCGGGTTCACCTTGGTAAGCCGGAGTTGGGAGGACACCGCTGCGATATTCACCTTCGGCGACCACAGCGCGTCCGGCGCAGGCGGCGCCACCTCCGCCTTCGAGGCCCATGGGCAAATCATCGTCGGCCCCCTGTGGCGGCTCGTGGTCGAGCCGGGGATGGCGTATACCTGGGGATGGCATACCCGGGAGCGGATTGGCCTGGATGAGTTCGGGACCCAAGCGATGGACTACCACCCGGCAAGGCATTTCACGGCCCTCTCGGGTATCTTCGGCGTTACCCTATACCTGGGCGGCCGGGATCAGATCAACCCCATGTGGGAGATTTCCGTAGGGAAGATCCTGGGGGAAAAGGCGGGGCTGAGTTATCAGTGGATGGCGGGATTCGTCTTGGCGTTACCCGGCGGGCATTAGCTCAAGGCGGAATCAGAAGAAGAAGCCGGTCTTCAGCACCCAGTAGAAATCGGTGGGACGGGACGAGTAGGCCCGCCATTCGCTGCCGGGCGCCGTAATGGTGCCTCCCGGGCGGGAATGATCGTTGGCGACCTGGCCGCTGAAGCGGAACTGGTTCCAGGTCTTCTGCGCATGCAGGGACCATTTCCAATCATCCCTTCCCAGGTTCTCTCCGTTGGCGTTCACCACCGGTAGCGGTGACATGTAGTTCGCCGTGGTGGATTGATAGCGGGCCAAGTCGTCCTTGAAACGCGCGCCGTACCATTCCACTTCCATGGACAAGTGATCGAGGAATTTGAAGACGGGCAGGTTGAAGCCCACCATCACCGGCATGCGGCGCTTATAGCCCCCGTAGACGGCCTTATAGGCCGCGCTCATGTCAAGGCCGATTACGGCGACTTCCCCGTACAGCCGCAGGTCCTCTGCGCCCATGATGTCCGAATCGAAGAAGGCTTTGGGATCGAAACAGGCGTTGGCCATGACCTTGGTGCCCGCGAAGGAGAGGAAGGTGGTGTCGTGGGCGACGGTATCGACGTAGGTCCAGGTGCGGGTGTTGGGATCCCCGTTGAAGGAGCTGGGGGCGTCGCTATTGTCGTAGGCGAGGGTATCGGGATGGGTCAGCTTGCCTTCCACCGGGATCAGATGGGTGAAGTTCACTCCGCCGCCGATGCGCAAGGCCTGCCCGAACTTGTACCCGGCGATATACGCCAGGGATCCGTCGAACAGCGGATAGGTTTCCGTCTCGCTGTTGAGGATGAGGTTCTCTTCGAAGTTGCCGAATACGTTCTGGATCCGCAGTCCCAGGGTATTGGCCACGGGACGGGCGTACTTGTTCTCGAAACCGGAGATGAGGATGCCGGGATAGACTGGTCCCCGGATAAGGTAGAGGCCCAGATTCTTCACGTCCGGGTTGTAGGAGTAGGGGAAATAGCCGCCGGTAATCCCCAGCTTGATGGTCTCGGTGAAACTCCAGGCGTAATTGAAATCCGCATTCACCACATACGGGGACCAGAGGAAAGGCGTGCGGCCGGAATTGTCCGAGATGCGGCCCGCCAGGTAATGCCGTTCCAGGATCCCCAGGCCGGTTTCCACCAGGAAATGTTCGTCCATGCGGGCCTTGAGCAGCAATTGCCCGCCCACCGATTGCATGCGGTTGTGGTGATAGTGGAAGGTCTCGGGGCCATGGGTCGCTTCGATATAGCCCAGGCTCATGGAGGCGCCGCCGTTGATGCTGATGACGGGACCGGGCTTGGCGGGAGCCGCCGGAGCCGCGGCCGGTGCCGGCAATTCGGGTGGTACCGGGGCTTGAACCGGGGTCGTGGCCGTAGGCGTGGCGGGGGCGGGCGATTCCGCGCCTGCGTACCCGGCCGCCAACGCGGCTGCCAGGGCGATCGGGAAAAGTGTTTTCATGCTCATTCCGCAATTCCCTAGAAGAAGTAGGTCGACTTAAGCATCCAGTACCAATCGCCGGGGATGTAATGGTAGATGTTGTACCAGGAGCCTGAGTGGGTCCGCTTATAGTCCGTAAGGGTTTCGGCATAGGAAGTGAATCCTATGTCCGGCGGCCCGAACATGCGCAAATGATCGTCGGCGATCTGGCCTGAAAGCCGCAAGTGCCCTTGGATGACTTTCGAGAAATACAGCGCCCATTTGAAATCGTCGCGGGCATTGTTCACTCCCGGAGGCGTGGGTCGCGGGACCCAGGAATAATCGGCTTCGGCCTTGCCGTAATCCGCCATATTCTTGGAGGCGTAATATTCGACTTCCAGCGCGAACTTGTCCAGGTATCCCATGGCCGGCAGGTTGAAACCGACCATTACGGGAATGCGGCGTTTGATGTCGTCGTAATACTTGTGGTAGTCCTTGAGTCCAAGCACCGCGGCTTCGCCATAGATGACCAGATCCTGCTTACCCCAGTCGTCCAGTCCCAAGAGGGCCTTGGGATCGTAGCGGAAGCGGCCCATCAACTTGATTCCCGACATCGAGCCATAGAGCGTGTCGACCTTGGCCGTATGCGCCACGGTATCCACGGAAATCGTGTCCTGGATGAAGCAGACTTCGTGATCGTCGGTGGCGGGATCGATCTGGGTATATCCGCTGATCTCGTTCTTGCACCCTTTTACCGGCGAATCGTTCTTCTTGTTGCGCGGCAGGGCCCGGTACCAATTTGCGCCCGCCCCCAATTGCAGGGCCGGGCTCAGCTTCCAGGTAACGACATTGGCGAATGACATATCGAAGTAGGGGCGATTATCCGTTTCCGAGATGACGAGAAAATCATTCTTGAGGCCGCCCAGGGAATAGCTGAGCAGTCCGCCGAAAATATTGGAGGCCGGAGTCGTCCCTCTGGCTTCGAAACCCGAAACCGGGGTTCCCGGATACACGAATCCCCGCAACAGGTACAGGCCGAGATCCTTCACTTCGGGATTGTAGTTGTAATTGAAGTAACCGAGGTTGAGCTGGACCGACTGGTTCCCGGGGAAGTCGTTGTTATAGGAAACCCGGGCTTCGCTGACGAAGGTGGCCCAGGTGGGATACCAATTGTTCGCTACGCTGATATCACCGCGGGCGTTATGGCCCTGCAGGATTCCCATTCCCATACCGCCGTCCCATTTGGGGCTGAACTTGGCGCTCGATGCAATCTGCACGCCCGTGGCCTGGATCCAGTTGCCGTTCATGTTGTTGGGCGGTCCGCCATTCACGAGGGAATCGGTGCTGCTCACCACGTACCCGCCCTGGATCCAGGCGGCACCTTTGTATTTCACGTCGACGGAATCCTGGGCGCCGGAAAGGGCGGCAAAGGCGGTAACCGCGGCGGCGAGGAGCGGAATCACTGGCATCATGCGCATGGACATTTCCTCATCCTGCCTTAGAAGGAGTATCCCACCCGCAGCATCCAGTACCAGTCCTTCATCGTGATGAAGATCTGCGAGAGGCCCCCATTCTCGTTGAGCAGGGTGGTGCGCGCGGGACGGGGGACGAAGTGATCATTGGCGACCTGCCCGCTGAATTGCACATGGCCGAGCACGGTCTTCTCGGCGTTGAGGGACCATTTCCAATCATCCCCGGTCATGTTCTCGGGATCAATCGAAGTTCCTTGCACGCTCACGGTATCGTCCGTCTGCGGATTGTAGAATTGGCCGTTGTCCAGAATGGTCCATTTTTCCCCCGCCAGATCCTTACGCGAAACCGGGATGGCGGAAGGCCCGCGCGTGGCGGAAAGCTGGGGGGCGTTGATGTTCTTGAAGTACAGCGAGCGGTCGTACCCGAGCTTGCTATAGTCGGCGCGGTACTTGGCGCCGTAATGTTCGACTTCCAGGGAGAAGAAATCCAACAGGCCGAAAGCCGGTAGGTTCACGCCCAGCATGTAGGGGATGCGATCCCCGATCTTGGCGTAGATGGTGCCGTAGTCCTTGGTGCCGATGATGGCCGCCTCGCCGTAGACCTGCAGATCCTTTTTGCCCAGCATCCCCTCGAGCCTGAGTAGGCGTTTGGTATCGATGTTGAACATGCCCATCACCTTGGTGCCGCGATGGGTGTAGACCACGGTTTCGCCCGAGGGGAGCACTTCGAAGTATTGCAATTGGTATGGCGTGTAAGGCGCGCCGCTGGCGATGAGATTCGAATCCTTGCCGAACAGCCCGGGGACCGAGCTGCTGGGGGTGGTGATGTCTTCCCGCTCCGCGATCAGGTGGTAGAAATTGACGCCGGCGCCGATTTCGATGGCATCCAGGGCCTTGTAACGGGCGATGTATCCCAGGCTCCAATCGAAGCTGGGAGGTAGATCGCGTTCGCTTGAGAAAAGCAGGTCCTGTTTGAAATTCCCCAGGCCGTTGTGAAGATGGAATCCCAGGAAGGAGGCGCGCGTGGTGTCGGTGTGGTATTCCTTGAAGCCGGAAACCAGAAAGCCGGGATAGACGGGGCCCCGGAACAGGTACAGCCCCAGGTTCTTTACGTAGGGAGCGTAGTTGAAGGCGAAGTCGCCCACATCGACGCTGAACAGCGGGTTGGGCGCGTCATCGGAGGTCCATGTTACGCGGGCCTCGGAGACGTAGTTGATGTACCGGGAGAGCATGAACTTCTCTTGCTCCGAGTTGCCCAGGGCATGGTAGACCTGATTGAGCCCGAACCCGAATCCGCCCTGCAGATGCGCGCCCAACTCGGCGGCGCCGGATATCTGCAGACCCATGGTCTGCTGCCAATTGCGGTTGAAGTTGGTCTGGAGCGTATCCGATGACTTCATCACCTTGCCCACGTCGGTCCAGGCCTTGGAATGCAGTTTGAAGGGCACCGCTTGGGCGGACATGGGAAGGGCCCAAAGGCCCAGTCCAACCAGCAGAGGAAATCCCTTGATCATAATGGAAGCTCCCGCGGGGGTTTTCCCCCGCTGCGGAATAATAGCCTGTATGGAGTGGAAATTAAATGCGGTTCAAGCGGATATGCGCTGCGCCACGCTTGCTTTTAAATTCCGCCAGCAATATGCCGTGGAATCCCTTCGCGAGCGGATGGATCAGTTTTCCCTGTTGCGCGGAGAATTTTTCCACGACATGCCCGCTTACGTCCGTCAACGTCACCTGATAGGCTGCATCGAGTTGTCCGACGAGAGCGCCGGCTTCAATCTTCACGGTAGGAGCGGCGAATCCGGTTCCTTTGGAAACGGCCGGAGCGATCGCGGTGGGAATGCCTTCCGCGTTCAAACGGCGGATCTTGATGTTCTTGTAAAGATTGTAGGAGCCAGCTTTCCAGCGGCCGCCGCCGTGGATTTGCAAGGCGACGGGACCGGCGGGAGTGACCACTGGTTTGTGCTCGTTATAGACGGGCACCCAATTGGTCGCGCCGAGCTTGCGGATCCAGGTCTCCATATGCACTTCGCGACCGGCGGTAAGGCCGTCGTAGAACTTGACGCGAAGCTGGTTCCAGCCATTTACATCCCATACCTTCACGAAATCCGCGGCGACGCAGCCGCCCACCGAGCATCCGAAGCTGGCGGGATTCAAGTCCTTGGTCAAAGTGGTCCAGGTGGTAATGGTGGGATTCTCGGGTCCGCCATTGAAGCGGAACGGATCGTCGTTCAGGTTGCCCGCCATCCAGCCGCCTTCATTGAAGCTGCCGCCTACCCCGCTGCCCTGGATATAATCGATGGTGGTCTGCCAGTTCTTTCCGTTCACGGTCACGCGATTGAATACGCCGCCGTCGTTGCCGAAGGTGGGCCATAGGTCCACCATGAATTCGTAGTTGTCGAAGTTCTGGTTGGTCACGAGGATGTCGCCGTTCTGGCCTTCCTCGCGGGAATAAAGGATCTTCGAACTGGGGTCCACGATCCACACGCCGCCTTTGGTTTTGTCCGTCGTGTGGGTGTTGCAATCTTCCCACCACCCCTTGAGGTCGGTACCATTGAAGAGGGAAATGAATCCGCTGTCCAGGGGCGTTGCCACCGTGTCCGGCTTACCGCCGACGAGCTTGGGCCCGTCGTCGCAGTTCGCGTTGACCACGGGAACCGTGATGGCGGGTTGGGCCGAGACAGTGGCCAAGGCGCCGCAAAGGATGATACCGGTGAACAGGATTTTCTTCATAGATATTTCCATCATAACCCCACGAGAAAGACTCTGATTTTGTGGCCCCCGCCGCATTCAAATATAAGCCGAAAACCCCTTAACGCACTGTGGATTCAGGGGTTTCCGTATAAAAAAAGGATCGGCCGGGGTCGACAAGAAATCGTGTCACCGCGTCGCATTTACCTTCCATTTCACCCGCAATGGTATACTCCGCCGCGCGCTGGCTTGCCGTCGTTCGGATACAGTATGCTTTTTTGCTTACGGCCTATGCAATCCCTGGCGTTTCTTTTACATACTTGGGATAATGTCGGGTATCGCGGTTCCAGCGGAGCTTGCGGCCTCATCTTCATAGCGCCATGAACCTACTCTTCCGACTGCTCAAAACCCTGCTCTTGTGGGTGCTGCGTCCGGCCCGGCACGGCATCCTCGAGGAGTCGGTGGTGCGCTTCCGCGTCTGGCCCAACGATCTGGATACCAACCTGCATATGAATAACGGCAGGTATATGACTTTGATGGATCTCGGACGCCTCGATCTGCTGCTCCGCAACGGATCCATCCGCCATGTACTGCGCCAGCGATGGTATCCGGTGCTGGCGGGTACCTTGATCCGCTTCCGCCGGCCGTTGAACCTGTTCCAGAAGTTCGAGATCCGTACCCGCATTGTTACCTGGGATTCCAAATGGGTATACCTGGAGCAGCGGATGCTGCGGCGCGGAGACCTGGTGCTACAGGCTTACCTGAAGGGCGTATTCATGGGACCCAAGGGGAGCGTGCCGATTACCGAATTGCTGGCGCTGATGGGAGTAGTGCAGTCCCCGCCCGCCATGCCGGCCGGACTCACGGCCTGGATCGATGCCGAAGGGAAATTGATCCGCGAAACGCGCGACGGCGACGCGCCGCCGGGCTAGATCTCCCCGTCGTCCGTTTCCCAGGCGCCCGCCTCGCGCAGCAAGGCGTCGGCTTCTTGCTGCAAAGCTTTCTCCCGCTCCTTATCCACGGCCTTGGGCCGCACGGTGGCGGTACCTCGCGCCCCTTCGCTCGCGACCTTGTGCGCGGCCGGGCTTCCGCTGGGCGGATCCTTGCGCAGACGCAGGGCGAACTCGGCGGCCTGCAGCGACTCGCGGTACAAGGCGTTATCCGGGCTCATGGGCAAGAGCTTATCTGCCAGCAGGGCGCGGGCGCTTTCGGGCCGCTCCAGCTCATGCAACAGGATGGAAGCGGTTTCCCACAGCGCGCCCTCGTGATCGGGATCAAGCTGCAATACCTTTTCGAACCTTAACAGGGCTTGTTCCGGCTCTTCCATGGCGGTAAGTGCGCGGCCCCAGTAGTAATAGCGGTCCAAATCTTCCGGTGTCGCGGACAGCCGCGCCTTGGCATGGTCGATGATGCCCTGGAGCATGCGATCGGCCTTGCGCTCTTCGCCGTCGGCGATCAGGTCGATAGCCTGGTTGAGGGTGCTCTCATAATCCATGGGGCCTCCGGAATGTGGGCCCGCCCTTGCGGGCCCGCGTCTCAAATCTAGCTTTGTCGGACTGGCACTGGCCGCAGGGCCGGGGAAGTCAGGGCCCGGTGAGGGCCAGGCCTTGCGATTGGAGGCGTTTTTCCAAGGAGCGCCAATCCATATAGATGCTGTCCCCGAGGTAGGCGTCGCATCCGAAAATCTGGAAAACCTCCTGCATATAGGCCGAAGTGGAAACGAGCATCAGGTTGGCTTCCTGGTCCTGGAACTTGCGCACGTTATGCATGATGGCGCCGATTCCGGTGCTGCAGATGAGACTCACCTCGCTCACGTCCATGACGACCCAGCGATGCCCATTTTCCAACATGGTGTCCAAATGCTTGTCCAGTACTCGCCAGTTCTGGAGCCGAATCTTGCCCTTTACGGACAGAATTTGCAGGTCACCTTTCTTGCTAATGCCGATTTCCATACAATGGATTCTACGCGGTGGGGGGCGGGTACGCCAAAGATAAGGGTATGGTTTATTTTGATTTTACCGACGATTTGTGCGTGACCGCCACTTTGCTACCTTGCCTGCCCGGGCCGCTAGGGGCCCCGGAGGGCGTATCCATGCGGTCGAAAGCACGGAAATCGGGTCGCGAAAACGCATCCAATGGGCATTATGGCCCTTATTCCCGCATCGCGGCCTCGGGAGCCATACTGTTCCTGGTGTTCGGGGCGGTCGGTTGCGTCGGCTCCCATCCCCGTGAGGAAAGCGCCCGCAGGGATGCAGAGCCTTCCTTGGAACCGGGTCCGCATGCCGAAGTCGCGGGCTCCGTGCCCGGGAAGCGTTTCGAAGAGCCTGCCGAGTTGGACAAGCTTCTCGATGCGAAACCCATCGCGCTGGCCGCGGTCAAACCGGCCAGCCAATCCCAACCCGGTGGAGCATCCCCGAAAGCGGCTGAGCCGGCCTCCAAAGGCAAAGGCAATTTCCGCATCCAGGTAGGCGCCGAATCGGACGTGGACGCGGCCCAGGCCAAGAAGGCCGAGTACGAGAAACTGTTGGGCGGAAACGTGGACGTGGTATTCGATGCGCCCTATTACAAGCTGCGCTGGGGCTACTTCGATTCCAAGCAGGATGCCGAGGACAAGATTCTGGAGTTGACGGACTTCAAGATCCAGGGATTCGTCGTCAAGCAATAATCCGGACGACGCCCGCCGTGCGGCAGGGTTCACGAGGCCGCTAGAGCCCGGCGATTTCTCCCTGGAACACTTCGACCGCATTGCCGGTCATGAACACGCTTCCCTGCCCTTCGTATTCCAACAGCAGATCGCCGCCGGTCAGGTGCAGGTTCAACCGCGAAGCCGTCTTGCCCAGGCGGAAGCCTACCGCGGCCACGGCGGAGGCGCCGGTGCCGCAGGCCCAGGTCTCTCCGGAGCCCCGTTCCCATGTCCTCTGCACGGCTTCGCCCTTATTCAGAATCTGGACGAACTCCACGTTCACCTTGCGCGGGAAATACGCATGCGTCTCTATCAAGGGGCCGATCTGCTCGACCGGGAAGCGAACCACGTCGTCGACGTAGATGACGCAATGGGGATTGCCCATGGATACCGAACTGAAGGTGAGCGTGCGCCCGGCTACCTCGATTTTCTTCTCGAGCACTTCCGCGCCGTCGAAGGTGGTGGGTATCTTGGCGCCTTCCCAGATGGGCGGGCCCATGTCCAGGCGGACCTGCTCGGCCGATCCGTCCGCGCTGCGCTTGACGATGCGGGCGTAACGCCAGCCCGCGCCGGTCATCAGCTTCAAATCGTCTTTGCCGCGGGTGTAATGATCATGCACGAACTTGGCCACGCAGCGAAGTCCGTTGCCGCACATTTCCGAGATGCTGCCGTCGGCGTTATACATCTCCATTTCGGCATCGGCGTCGGGACGGGGCTTGATCAGGATCAGCCCGTCGCCGCCGATGCCGAAGCGGCGGTGGGATAGCGCCACTGCGGCCTTGACGGGATCGGCGACCTTCTCCTTGAACATATCCACGTAGACGTAATCGTTACCCGTGCCATGCATCTTGACGAACTTCATCACCACCCCGATACCGAATTGTCCAAAACCACTTTCACCAGGCTCTCGACGGCGAGCTTCTTGCCCGCTTCTTCCGTCTCGCCCTTATCCACCGCGTATTGGCCGTAGCCGGGCACGCGGTCATCCTTGTAAAGCGTATCGCCCTTGACCCGATCGATGAAGCGTACGCTCACGAGCATATCCACGCGGTAGCTGGTGACGGTGGCTCCGCTGGTCGATAGCGCGCGATGGGAATAATCCGTCAGCACGCAAATAAGCTCGGCATCCCCGCCGTCATTCACCTTGCGCAGGTTGCTGCGGCTGCGGAACCCTTCTTCCAGGCCTTGCGTAATCTGATCGGCCAGGGCCGATTCCAGTGTCTTGTTGACCACGGGATCGATGCGCACCGTGCGCAAGTGTTTGGGCAGGGTGGTGCCGGAAAAGCTGTAGCAGCCCGCCAGCAGCAAGGCGGCGGCAAGGGCCAGGGGAGCGGATGACGAAGGCCTGGGCATGCTTACCAAGTTAAAAAATCCCGGGCCTGTCGGCCGGGACCACGCTCAGCGCTCCCGGAAAAGCTTGCGGAACAGCAGCAAATGGCCTGCGAAGGCCGCCACCACGAAAACCGCGGGGATGAATACGTAGGGGAAATGCAGCACCAGCTCGTTGGGCGGATCGTTCGCGAACCGGCGCAACGGTCCCGGCAGGGAGAGGATGGCGATGACCATGATGTTCAGCAACAGCGCGAAGCCTGCCAGGCTGAAGGCCAGGACGGTCTTACGGCCGGCCACGCCTTTGACGACCAGCCCGGCCACCACCATCGCGCCGATGCCGGTGAGGATATCGAAGTTGCGGCCCGCGTAGGTCATCTGCACGGGCAGTTTCCCCTGGGCGTAGAAAGCGTGCAGCAGCAGTTCCAAGGGAAGCCGGAAGGCATGGAAGCCCACCAGGGAGGCGAAGCCGAGATGGCGTATCATCCGCGCCCCCAGGGGAGAGAAGGCGGTGACCGAGGCGAGTACGAGTCCGGGGACCAGCACACGCGTGGCGGGAGGCGGCATGGCATTGAAATCTAGCAGCTTGCCCGTGAGCGCCATGCGCGCGGTGAACACGAGCCACAAGGCCACGACTGCTGCGGCGTAAGGGAGCAGGCGTCGTCCGGGAGCGGCATCGGAGCGGGAAGCCGCGTCGGCCTTGGCCACGCCGGCTAGCAACAACGTCACCACTACCGCCGTCAGTACCAGTACGGAAACGGTCGGTAAATCCCATTCAGTAGGCATGTGCGGCTAACCCGGTCCCAGGATTTCCGCCGTCTTGGCGAACAATTCCTCTTCCGAGGTAAAGACCACGGATTCGCGGCCGAGGCCCTTCTGGTAGAAGCGCGCGTACTTCTCGGTCGCCAGGCGCGGATCGAGGATCCAGATCGCCAGCTTGCGCCCCGGCTTGCGGGGCAGGCGGTTGAGTTCCTGCTTGAGGCGCAGTATCGAGCTGGGCAGCAGAAAGTCGTAGAGGGGATTGCCGCCCGCTTCCTGGATGCGTTCCAGCTGCGGCGCCACCAGCGGCTCGCTGGGAACGGGGAAGGGGAGCTTGGTGACCAAAATGATTTCCGGGAGGGAATCGCCTTCGCCCAGGGTTTCCACGAAGGCTTCCGAACCCAACAGGCAGGCGTCCGCGCGATGTCGGAACAAGTGCAGCAGGTTGTCGCGGCTGCCGTCCACGTGCTGGGCCACCACCATGCGGCCATCCGGGGCCAACGCCTCGGACAATATGGCGCGGGCCTGCTTGAGCATGCCGATATGCGTAAAGAGGCCGAAGGTAGGCCGGGGAAGACGCTTGAGGCCGCGGGCCACCGACTGCATCATGGTTTGCAGGGCCCCGGGATTGGAAAGCACGGGGCTGAAACGGGCGATCATCAACGCATCGGGAGCCGCTTCGTCCCCACGGGCGCGCACCAACGCGGTCTTGAGTCGATCGGGAACCGCGTCCAGTCCGGTTTGGCGGCAGAAGAACTTGAAATCGTCGCCGATGGAAAGCGCGGCCGAGGCGAACACGACGGCTTCCATCTGCGGCAGGAATTTTTCCGATAAGGTGGGGCCGATGGATAGCGGCGCGCTGCGGATCAAGGCCCGGTGGGGATTGGGGAAGTCCTCGATCCAGAAGGTCTCGCCGCCGGGACCATGGGCCGCGGGATCGGAGAGGTGATCCAGATCGGAACGGAAGTCGCGCAGCAGATCGGCGCAACGCTTCAGGTCCGGGGAAAGATCGGCGCGGCCATCCGCCAGCCGGCGCAGGACGAATTCGACTTCTTCCAGCGCGCCCAGCACGTGCTCGGGCCCCGAGTTGAATTCGACCACCAGCTTGTCCGCGTAACGGATGCGGCTCTCGCCGTCCTTGCGGCGCTTCTGCGCGTGCTTGGCGATCTTGTTGAAGAACTTCTGCAATTGGCGCTCCGGCTCGAAGGCCTTGCGCCGCAGCCGCTGCAGGTCGGTCAGCGGTTCCGCGGCGAGCGCGCTTTCGGAAAATGCCGCTTCGCCCGCCGGTGCCTGATCGACAGTCGCTGCACCTGAGGGGCCGGTCGTTTCGGCCTCGGTCGCTTCCGCGACGGGCGCCGCGGGGGAAGCCAGGTGGGATTCCGGTTCGGGAACGATGCCCGCTCCCCGTTCCAGC
>JAHFCH010000334.1 GCA_023249635.1 Fibrobacterota bacterium | reverse complement strand
TTTAGGGCCCTGGGAATAGAAGACCGGCGTGCTGATGATGGCGATCGGCTTTCCCCCCGAGGTGATCTCGACCCTGGCTGCGGCGAAGCGGAAGTCGGCGGGGAGGCGCAGATTCGGGAACACGGGTTTGCGTTTGCGCTTGCGCGCGACACTCGCGCTGTCCGCGAGGCTATCCGGTTCCACGGCAATCCTCACGGTATCGGTGGAAACGGACAGGCTGGGTTTCAGGCTGGCTACGGAATTCCAGATGCGCGCATCGGCGGAAACCCGACCGGTCGCCAACGCGAAGCGCGGGGCGGAAACGTCGACGGCATCGGCGGAAAAATTCAGATCCCACCCAAGCAACGGGTTCTTCAGCCGTAGCCGGAAATCGCCGAAAGCCAGTTCCCGTTGTAGATGGTGGTTGAGCCAAAGACGGGAAAAGGCGAATGCGGTTGGGAGCAGAGCCACGGGAGAGAGTACCAGGGCCCAAAGCAGCAGCCGGCGCGTCCGAGTCATCGGAACCTTCCAGGCACCCCGTTAAGGGGTATGCGCAACCACTTGATCTGCATGGGTTTACAAAACCTCACCTGCATGCGTCCTTGAGAAGCTGGAAAGGCCCCTCGCAGCGGCGATTTGGACTCAAATTACTAATAACGACGTCCTCGCGTCTCCGGTTGCATCCAGTTCCCAAAACCTGCCTTTCGCCAGGCCCGGATGCTATAATCTGGCATAATCAGGGACCTTGCCGCAATATGGAATTCCATCAGAAGTTGAAACTGGCCGTGGCCCTGAAGTACCGGCAGGACGAGGATGTCTCACCTTTGGTGATCGCATCGGGCAAAGGAGCCCTGGCCCAGGCACTGGTGAAGAAGGCGATGGCATTGGACATCCCCATTCATCCGGACGGAGAGCTCGCCGAGCTTCTTTCCGACGTGGACGTAGGTCATTCCATCCCGGAAGAATTGTATGAAGTGGTCGCGCAGATCATGGCGATGGTGTATCGGATGGATCATGCGCTCGGCAGGAAAATGAATCAGTGAACGCGGTTTCGGTGCGGCACGCATGGCCCGAAATACCGGTTTGCAAGAAACCCGCGCGGTATTAACTTATAAGCCGCGGGCATCGAGAGGGGAAGCGTTTGGAAAGCGATTCTAAGAGTGCATCGGCCGGAGCGGCCACCGGTCCGTTCGGTTATTCCGTCAAGCTCCCGAGTGATCTGGAGTATATCCCTCCCTTGCGCCAATTCGTGGCCGAGATTGCCCGCGTGGAAGGCTTCTCCAAGAAGTTCTGTTTCCGCACCGAGATCATCGTGGATGAACTGGTCACCAACGGCATCCTCCATGGGTCCCAGGACGTGCATAGCGGCATCACCCTGAGCGCCAGGTTCGAAGATGGAGCCATGAACCTTTCCGTACAGGACCAGGGCGGTACGCGCCAGAACCTGGAGAACCTGAAACGCGCCGTGTACAGCCCCAAGCCCCCGTCAAACGACAAGAAGAAGGGCCGAGGCCTGGTTATCGTGCAAATGCTATCCAGCGAGATCAAGATCGACCTGGGCGAGAACGGCCACACCCAGGTGCACGTGGTCAAGACCAAGGACCCGGACGAGTCCCAGGCCCAGCGCGAAAAACTGCTCTACGAGAGCGACATCTGAACCGGGGATGAGGCGCACATGAGGATTTCCCAGCAGATCAGCCAGCACGATGAACGTATCGTGCTCCTGCATTTCGAAGGCGACTTGAACGCGACCGATTGCGAGGCCACGAGCAAGATCTTCCAGGAAATCATCGACTCCAAGAAGTATTTCATCGTCGCCCTCATGGAGAATGTCACCTTCGTCTCCTCCCCTTTCCTGGGCGAGTTGATGGGCTGTAAGCTGCGCCTGGTGGAAAAGGGCGGCAACATGGTCATCGTAGGCCTCAACTACGACCTGCGCGAACGCCTGGTGCAGATGGGCGCCGACAAGATTTTCCAGTTCTACCCCGATACGCATACCGCCTACAACCATTACCATTGGGAATACACCCAAAGCGCCCAGGTAGTGACCATTACCCTGCCGCCCAAGCTGCAATCCGTGCCCGCCGTGCGCCGTTTCATCGCCGGCATCGCCAAGCAGAAGGGCTATACCGCGCGCGACTCCTTCCGCATCGAGACCATCGTTGACGAAATCGCCAACAACGCCATCGAGCACGGGGACGCGTCGCAGCCCGAGATTTCCGTGGAACTCCGCATCGATCGCAAGAAATTCGAATTGCTGGTGCGCAACAAGACCCTGATGGACAAGGCCAACCAGCTGAAATACGTGCTGGAAGCCAACAAGGAAACGGCCCAGAGCGGGGATACCCGCGGCCGCGGTCTGGCGCTGGTCAAGCTGATCAGCAATTCCATCAACGTCTCCATCGACAAGACGGGGACGGAAGTGAAAATAACGAAAATGCGGGAGGATAGCTAGACATGGACACCCAAATCGAACTCCAGATCTCGGACCTGGAAAACGTCCCGCACGGCAAGCTGATCAAATTCATGGGGG
>JAHFCH010000259.1 GCA_023249635.1 Fibrobacterota bacterium | reverse complement strand
CTGCCGCAGCACGGACTGGGCCGATGCATAATCCTCCATCTTCACGTAGGTCTCGGCCATGGCATAATGCCAATCGGCGTTGGCGGGATCGGCGCGGCGGCCGCGATCGAAATAGAACAGGGCCTGCGCCTTGTCGCCGATCTTGAGATAGCACTCGCCCAGCATTTTGATGGCGCCGGTGTTTTCCGGATCCAGCTCCAGGGCCTTATGGTAGCGCGCCAGCGCCAGTCCCAGCTGATCGAGGCTGAAATAGATTCCGCCCGCGTTCAGGTAGGGCCGAGGAAAGGCGGGGGCTTCCCGGATGGCTTGCTCATAAGCTGAAAGCGCGCGGCCGGATTGCTTCATCAGGTACAGGCAATTGCCCATGTTGAACAGGGCCATGGGCCGGTTCTCGCCCGCTTCCAGGGCCGCGCGATATTGGGCCAAGGCCTGGGGATAGCGCTGTTGCGAGAAGGCTGCATTGCCGCGATCGAGCAGGGAGGGTCCGTTTTCGGCGTGCATAGGCGAAGGCAACGCCGTGGCCGCGGCGAAAACGAGTGCGTACAGGGATAAACGCATGGAAGCTCCTGGAATCATGGGCTAGAGATACACTTCGGAAATTTCCGGGGCGTTACAAACCCATTTCGGAGGCCGTTAAAATTTGAAAGGCTGTTCGATTTTCTGCCGCACCGCCACTCCGGAGACCATGGCCGGCTTATACCGCCATTCTTTTACGGCCTCACGCACCGCATCCTCATAGCCGAAATTCCCGGGAACTTCCAGGAATTGCACGTCCAGGACGCGACCGTCTTCGCCGATGGTCAGTAGACAGCGGACCAGGCCGCCTGCCCCCGCGGCCTCGGCCTTTTTCGGTTTTTTGGGAGCGGACTGGGAGAGGGGTTTGGCGTCCTCGTCGGTCTCGCCTTCGGCATAATTGACCTGTTCCATGTTCTTGCCGCCCATGCCGGCGCCTGAGGCGCCGCCTCCGGAACCGCCGCCCGGGCCCAGGTCCATCACGAAGCGCTGACGGGAAACCGATTTGCCGGGCTCCAGGGATTTCTGCGCCGCGGTCTTGTGGGCTTCCTGCGGCTTGGGCTTTTCCTTCTTCCTGGGCATGACGGGAATGGCTGATAGGCGGGTCTCATGGGATTTGCCGGCCAGGCCCGCAGCATGATGCGCATTCCAATAGCCCATCATGGGAAGGAAACTGAATAAGCCCGCGTTGAGGCCGAGGCTGGCCAGCAGGGCGAAGGTGAACGCCCCGATCGCGGCGAATCTCATTTGGTCGCGCCGTCCTGGTTGGCGGCTACCGAAACCTTTTTGACCCCGGCGGTATTGCATTCATCCATCACGTCGACCACGGCGCCCATATCGGCATCGCGATCCGAGATGATGACGACGGCGCGCTCGGCGTCCTCGGCCAGCTCGCGGCGCAGGATGGCCTGCAGCATGGCCAGGTCGACCTGGCGTTCGTCCAGATGGATGGTGCCTTCTTTGCTGATGCCGACCAGAATGCTTTCCTTTTGCAATTGCGCGGCCGATCCCGCCGAAGGTTTGGTGATATCCAAACCCGTCTCCTTGGAAAAGGTGGTGGTCATGATGAAGAAGATGAGCAGGATGAAAATCACGTCCACCAGATTGACGATGGCGATCTCGACGTCTTTCTTATGGCGCTTACGGACGGTGGGTATCATGCGGGTTGCCTTTGCGGGAGCGGAGCGCGGTCGCGGCGGCCGGACGGCGCCGCGCAGCGGTTGATCAGGGATTGCGCCTCGGCCAGGGCGGATTTCTCGATGCCTTCGGCCTTGGCGGAGAGCCATACGTGCATGAGCAGAAGGGGAAAGGCCACCAGCAATCCGTTCTGGGTGGCCATGAGCGATTCGGCGATGCTGTCCGACATGAGCGCCTGGTTGCCGGTGCCGAAGGCGCTGATGACCTGGAAGGTGCGCACTATTCCGGAGACGGTCCCCAACAGTCCCATGAGCGGAGCCGCCGAAGCCAGGATGGCCAGGGTGGAGAGGCTATCCTCAAGCTCCGGGATGCGGAATTTCATGACCTCGTCGAGGCGGGCCTCCATGGCGCCGCGCCCACCGCTGCGCGCCGACCATACCGCCGCCAAAGCTTCTCCCGCTACCGTGCGCCGGGCCCGGGGCGGCAAGGTCTCGAGGAAATCGGCATAGGCGCCCGTGGCCATCCGCGACCGCCATTCGGCGAGACCGCGCCAGTCCAGGGCGAACAGGGAAAGCGAACGCCGGAACACGATGAACCATCCCGCCAGGGAGGTGAGCATAAGGGGGATGAGGACCCAACCGGCCTTGATCCAACCTTCCCGGATGGTCTCAAACATGCTCTTCCACGCGTTGCCGGGCCGGGAACAGGGTGTTCACCAGTCGGGCGGCGTACTTCTCCATGTTCGCGATGATGCGGCCGGACCAGTTGTCCAGCAGGTTGTAGGAAAGCAACAGGGGGATGGCGACGCCCAGGCCCCATTTGGTGGCGATGAGGGCTTCGGAAATGCCTCCCGCCATCAGCTTGGGATTTCCCGTGCCATGCACGGTGATGACGTCGAACAGGCGTACCATGCCGGTTACGGTACCCAGCAAGCCCACCAGGGGCGAAGCCGCCGCCAGGATGTTCATGGTGGTGATGTATTTCTCCAGCGTCGGCGATTCGTGCAGCATCACCTCATGGGCCAGGCTTTCCGCGTCTTCCCGGGAGTCGCCGGCCTTTTCCAGGATCGCCAGCAAGACGCGTCCCACCGAACCCGGATGTTTGCGGCAGAGTTCCATCGCCTCACCCGTCCGTCCGGCGGCGGCCAGGGCCTGCACGCGACCGGCCAGCTTGCGCGACGCTTGATCGCGCCGGATGAATACGGTCACCTTATACAGGACGATGAGCAATCCCGCCGTGGCCAGGGATAGGATGGGCCACATCACCCAACCGCCCCCGTCGAATTCATGTTGGATGGTTTTCCAAAAAGTCCCGTGGGCCTTGGTGGTGAAACCTTCCCCGGTGGCCTTGGTGAGCAGTACGTCGACCGGCAGCAGGACCATGGCGCTTTTTCCCGAAGCGAGATCCGTCACGGCTTTCCGCAGGGATACCCGGACCTCATCGGGGATGTCTTCGATCCAATCCCAGGACTTGCCGTCCAGGCGCCCGGTCTTCCCCAGGATGGCGACATCGCCGCTCTCGGTGCTTACGAAGGCTTCATAGGCCTGGCCCAGGCGCAGGGTATAGCCCGCGGCGATGCGGGCCTGGGATGCCATGTCCAAGGGGGCCTTGTTGGCGTCTTCGGAGCCCGGTGCCGCGGAGGCGGCCGCGGCTACGCCTTTTACCGCCAGTTTCTCACGGGTGATGCCACGGGTTTCGCCGTCCAGGAAATCCTGGTAGGCCAGGGAGTACAAGCGCTCCACGGCCGCGGAGCCGGCCGGATCTTCCTTCTCGAGCGCGCGCTTGGCCACGGACAAGCCGCCCAGCTTTTCCACGGAACGGTAGGGAAAGCCATGCTCCCATTCCGCCCCGAGTTCTCCCAGCTTATCACGCACCTGCAATCCGAATTGCTTGAGACGCGCATCCTGTTCTTCCACGGCTTGCCGTTTTTCCGACTCCTGGTTCTGCAGGCGCAACAGGGTTTCTTCCTTCTGATCCTTCATCTGCCCCAGCCGGTCGATATCGGCCTTGATCTCGTTCCAGGCGTCGCTGAAGGCTTCTTGCGCGGCCACGGAATTGCGTTTGTCCTGCCAGCGTTTGACGCGGACTTCTTCCAATTGCTTCTGGTAGATCTGCAATTCCTGGCGGGCCTGATCGAGTTCTTCCTGGGCCTTTTGATCCTGGCGGCGGCGCGTATCGGCGTGAGCGAGGGAGGCGGCGAACAATGCGGAAGCGAAAACGGCTATGCGGAGCATCACTTTACGCCTCCTACCTGCCAAACGGGAACGGGGACGAAACCGGGCAGGGCCTTGCCTTCGGCGGTGGCGATGGCGGTCTTGATGGCCTGGCGGGTTTCCCGGTCCATGCTCTGCTCGCGGAACCATGCGTAACGGGCCGTTGCCGGCGCGGCGACGGAATCCGGTGACTGCCGCAGCATGCCCAGCTTGCTTCCATCGAGGGAACTGAAAGCGAGCAATTGCTTGCCCACCCGCAGGTACTTGACCTGGATGGGATCGCCGTGGCCCTCGGCGTCTTCATTGAAATCGCCGGAGTAGACTTCGGCCTCCTGCGCCAGGCGGCGTTCGCTTTGCTCCAAGGCCCATAAGCGGTTCATGCCTTCCTCGGGGGAAATACTGCCGCCTTCCAAATCCCTGACCAGCAAATCGATGCCTTCCAGGCGCTTGTCCAGGCGGTAGGGCAGGCCGGCGGCCAACACGGGGCGGAGCTCTTTGGCTTTGGCCGCGAGCACAATGCCCAACTGGCGGAAGCGCGCCTGCAATTCCCGCTCGCGGAACTGGTGCCCTTCCATCTTGGCCATGATGGCCTTCAGCTTTTCTTCCTGTTCGGCCAGCACCTGTTGCAAACGCAAACGATCCAGGGTGAACTCGGAGAAACGCTGCTTACGGCGTACTTCCGCTTCCTTCTCGCGGGCGGTTTCTTCCGACCAGGTCTTCTCCTCCTGGGCGATTTCCTGCTTGGCCCTTTCGGCCAGCATGTGGGCTTCGGATACGGTCGCGACGGCCGCGTTCGTCGTAGGCGTGGGCATGGGCGTTTCGGCGCCGCGAACGGGCAGGCCGGGTAAAGCGGCCAACAAGGCCAAGGCAGCAAGTCTCAAGGTATTCCTCCAGGGCAAGGGCCCGGTGCGGGGCAAAACCTAGAGGAAGGATGTTTCGATCCCGTTGCTGCGGCATTTCGATCCGGTATAAAAGCGGCGATTCCCGGGCATTCCCCATCAACGCAAACCCTTTCCTTCCGTAACACCTATGCTACGGTGACGAATATGATACCTAAGGTATTTCGAGCGTGTTACATACTCCGGAAGCCCAGCCATCGGCCATGTGGCTTGTTTATACTATGTGGGCAGAATGGGGAAAACGAATCAGGCATAAGGATGATCGGAAGCGGCCGATTCCAAGGCGGGTTCCGTAATGATGTTAGAGAAAATCCTCCAAACCTATCTACACTGGTCCGGCAAAGGCTACCTGGTGCGCTTCCTGGACGGGCTTTCCCATCTCGGGCGCCCTTCCACCGTCGCCTTTCCCATGGAATTGATGGAGCAGGGCCTGGCCATCGTGCTCTCGGGCCTCAACAATACCATGGCCATCCAGAGCAATCTGGATTGGATCTGGCCCCTATGGGTCGAGCGCCAGGTCGATCCGGACGGGGAGGAATTCATCCCCACGGCCATCAACCTGATCAAAACCAACCTGACCTGCCGGAACTGGACCTCCCTGGGCGCCGAGGACAGCCCGCGCGAGGCCATGATCGATCCCGTAGGCATGCTTACCTTGCAGCCCTACGGCTGGTCGGTCTTCCCCTTCGTGCGCATCGAGGGGCGCGGGTATTTCCCGCCCCGCATGCTGCCCCGATGGCAAGCCTCGCAAAGCCTGCTGGAGGGGGCCCTCCCCTGCGTCGTCACCCGCTACGATGTGGATCCGGCGCTGGAATGGAAATCCGAAGCCATGGCCATGAAACTGGGCCAGGACGAATACATCCAGTTCGCGCATACGCTGTGCAACCGCGGTCAGGATCATCTTTCCCTGCGTTTCGGCCTGGCCATCCGGCCCTACAACAGCCTTACCATGGGCCATATCAATTCCATCCGCTATCAGGATCGCCTGTGGCGCATCAACGGCCACAACGGCATGGTGCTCATGGATGAACCGCGGCGCGTCATCGTTTCCGATCGGCATCACGGCGATCCGCTCCTGCGCGATACCCTCATCGCGGGGCGCAAGGGCCTCAAGTCGCGCTCCGGCATCGCTTGCGGCCAAGCGGAATGGGACTTGGAGCTCGCCCCCGGCGAGACCCGCGTCATCGAGGCCTTGGGCGTGGTGGGAGGCAAAGGCGCCAGCGCCTCCAAGGCCGCTCCCCAGTCCCTTCTGGGGATTACCCGCAAGGTGCAACTGGATGCCCGCGATAGGCAATTGGGACGCTGGCGCGATCTGCAATCGGACGGGCTGCGCGTGCGCCTTCCCGATGCCCGCCTGGAAGAAGCGTTCCTGGCGGTGAAGAACCACCTGCACGTATTCGATGACGGGGATCATTTCTCGCCGGGCACCTTCCTCTACCATAATCATTGGTTCCGCGATTCGGCCTTCATCGCCCTGGCCTTCGAGAATCTCGGTTTCGGCGCGCGCGTGGAACCCAAACTGCGCGTGTACCCGCGCAAGCAAACCCGCGACGGATTCTTCAAAAGCCAGCGGGGGGAATGGGACAGCAACGGCGAAGCCATGTGGACCCTGGTCAACCACGTGCGTATGGGCGGGAATCCCGATACCCTGGATCGCTGTTACGCCTCCCTGATGCTGGGCGCGCGTTGGATCGACAAGATGCGTTCCTCCACGCGCGGGTCGACTTCGCCGCATTATGGGCTGATGCCTGCCGGTTTCTCAGCCGAGCATTTCGGGCCCAACGATCACTATTACTGGGACAACCTGTGGAGCATCGCAGGGCTGGAAGCGGCGCGCTGGGCCGCCGAGCGCCGGGGCATCGCGCGGGACGCGGATTGGTTGACGGGAGTGATCTCCGACTACCGTGGCGACCTGGACGGGTCGATGGATTGGGCCTGGAAGAAGTGCGGCCGAAAGGCGCTGCCCTGTTCCCCCTATCGATCCCTGGACTCGGCCGCCATCGGGAACCTGGTGGGCATCGCCCCTTTGCAGGTGGTGGATCCCAAGGCCCCCTGGGTAGCGGGAACCCTCGCTTTCCTGATGGAGAACAATCTGCGCGACGGGCTCTTCTTCCAGCGCATCGTACATACCGGGCTCAACCCTTACTTGTCCGTCCAGCTCGCGCGGGCCTTGATGGCCCTCGGCGATAGCCGCTGGTTCCATATCCTGGAAGCCCTGGCCGCCCGCGCCTCTTCCACCTGGACCTGGCCCGAAGCCATGCATCCCCGCATGTTCGGCGGCTGCATGGGCGACGGCGACCACGGCTGGTCGGCGGCGGAATTCGTCAACCTGGTGCGCGAGATGCTTGTCTCCGAGCGCGGCGGAACGCTGTACCTGGCCGAGTCCGCGCCGTCCCATTGGTTCAAGCCGGGCATGCATCTGGAGGCAGCGGGGGCGCCCACCTCCCATGGCGTGGTCGGCTTCGCGGTGCGCCAGGGCCCGGTGGCGGCCCATCTCACCTGGAGCGTGCATCGCAAGCCCCACCAGACGCCCGCCCCGATGATTTTCTGCCTGCCGCTGTCCAGCGGCCTGGCTCCCCTGTTCCCCTGTCCCGTCGAGAACGGATGCTTCCGCATCGCGTTGCCCGGGGACTCGGGCTCCATGACCTTCCCTACTTCGCGCGTCGGGGAAATCGCCGTCGCGCCGTCTTCCCAGAAAAGGATCCAACATGCATAGTCCCGAAGCATTCCGAGCCGGCATCCGCGCGGACCTGGAGGGTTACGTGCACCGCCGCGGCGAGCGCCTTGCCGGCGCGGACGGCGAGGATGCCATCCGGATCGATCTGCACTGCCATGATCGCAATAGCGATGTGCCCGACGAGACCCTGGGCCGCATCCTGCGCGTGCCGGAAACCTGGCTGCCCACCGCCAAACTCCTGCGGGTGCTAAAGGCCAACGGCGCCGACGCGCTCACGGTTACCAACCACAACAACGCGCTCAGTTGCTGGCAGGCTCTCGAGCGGGGCGAAGACGTGCTCCC
>JAHFCH010000057.1 GCA_023249635.1 Fibrobacterota bacterium | reverse complement strand
TTACCTGCTCAAGGTCGAATACCAGTTCTACGGAACCCAGGTTCCCGGCGCGCCCACCTACGCCAATGAGAATAGCGGCATCATGCTCCATGGCCAAAAGCTTTCGACCATGGCCGTGAAACAGAATTGGCCCATCAGCCTGGAGAACCAACTGCTGGGCCCGAAAAGCGGGGAGGGGACCGGCTCTTCCAATCTATGTACGCCCGGTACGGCCGTGCATAACGCGGACGGATCCCTGAACAACAGTCATTGCATCCGCGCGGCCACCAATACCCGGACCGTGGCGCCCCTCTGGACCCGTTCCACCTCCCTGGTCCTGGGCGATTCCGTCATCAAGCATTATATCGAAGATAAGCTGGTCCTGACGTATTACAAGCCCGTCCAATACGAAGGCGTGGTCGCGGACAACACGGTCAAGATCGTGAACAATACCCCGCTGGCATCCGGGTATATCCAACTCCAATCCGAATCCGCGCCCATCCGGTTCCGGAATCTCATGTTGGCCAACCTGGAAGGCTGCAAGACGGCGACGTCGCCCAACTACAAATCCTATTACGTGAAGCAGGATGCCGCCGCATGCAATGCGGTATCCCTAGGTAGTGATGGCAAACCGCTCCGCGGCAGCCTGGAATATCATCCCGGTGAGTCCAGGCTGATTGCCGATAGGGCGGGGGAATACGTCGTGGAAATCCGCGACCTCACGGGAGCGCGCGTCTGGGCAGGGCAGGGGCGGGGACGGCAGGCCTTTGACCTCGGGTCTTTCGGAGCGCCGGGCCTTTATTTTCTGAATCTGAAGCAAGCCGGTGAGGCAGGCTTCAGTAAGTTGATCTATCGGCCCTGAGGATTCAAGGCTATTTCCCTTTCCCCGCGAAAGCCCGCTTAAGCTTCGCGATATCCAGCTTTTTCATTTCCATCATGGCCTCCATCAGGCGGCCGACCTTTTCCTTATCCTTGGCCGCCAGCAGTTTCGGCATCATCTCCGGGGTAATCTGCCACGAGAGCCCGAACTTGTCCTTGACCCAGCCGCAGGGTTGTTGCTCGCCGCCGCCGGCGCGCAGTTTCGCCGAGTAATAATCGATTTCCTTCTGCGTCTTGCAGGTTATGTAGAAGGAGACCGCCCAGGTGAAGGGCGTCTTGGGGCCGTCCAAGGCCACGAAATCCTGGCCTTCGATATTGAAGCTGGTGGTCCAAGCGGTGCTGTGGGTAATCTTCGATTTCTTGAATATCGAGACGTAGTATTCCGCCGCCTCTTTGGCTTGCCCGCTGAATAAAAGGCAGGGGGTGATTTTCTTGGTTAGCATTTTAAACGCTCCTTTGCTTTTTTTCTGATTTGATTTTCCGGGGATTCATGCTTGCGAGAGTTCCTGCAACAACGCCCGCAGATATCCATGCGCTTCGCGCGTACCTTTTTCCACGCCCAATCGGACCCACTCATCCCGCTTCGCCACCGATTGCAGGTAGGTTATGCCCGTCATCCGGGTACGTTTGTCGGGCAAGGCTTCGAACCGCGTGACTTCGAGCGCCACGTGGCCCGGATGCGATGCGCTCTCGATGGTTTTGACGATAAGCCCGGGATTACGCACCTCATGGAACACTCCCCGCACTGCGTAGGCATCGGCTCCCACAACCGTTTCCACGATCCGGTATGAGCCGCCGGTCCGGCATTCGAACTTCTCGGCGACTATTTCCATCGCATCGCACGCATGCCAGCGGACATAGAGTTCGGGCTCGGAATACGCCCGGAAAACCAGTTCGGGAGTCGCGTCGAAATCGCGCAGGACCGTATAACTCGCTTCGCCCGGCCTTGCAATCAAATGCGTTTCCCGGATCGTTTCCGTCATTTGGAATTCCTTCCCTTTTCCTGTCCGGCTTTCAGCTCTTCCAGCAATGCGTCCAGCCGCTTATGGCGCGCCTCATAAACCTTGCGGCAATTTTCCGCCCATGCCGTGACTTCACGGAGAGCGCCGACCTTAAGCGAACAATGGTGTTCCCGGCCCACACGGTTTTTTTCGATGAGTTGCGCCTTCTCCAGGTAGGCCAGGTGCTTGGAAACCGCCTGCTGGGACATGGCGAACGGCTTCGCGATCTCGTTGATGGTGGCCTTCCCGAGCACGAGCCGATCCACGATGGAACGCCGGGTGGGATCGGAAAGGGCCGAGAATATGGGGCTTAAATTATCCACAACCAAATAGTTGTATATAATCGGATAAATGTCAAGCATTCCGAAGTAGGGCTTGGCCATGGGGGCAAGTTGCGAATCACAAACCAAAAACCCTTAAAAAGACCGGCCAGAGAGAGTCCGCAACAAATAGATAGCGCAACCGATCGGTTGCGTGTATATTTGCTACTGAACGGTTGCGCATTGTCCCTGCGCGGCAAAACCAGGAACCTATGCGAAGAGACATTTTCCAAGCCATCGCCGACCCCACCAGACGGGCCATCGTAATGCTCCTGGCCGTACAGGCGATGACCCCGAACGCCATGGCGGAACATTTCTACACCAGTCGTCAGGCCGTGTCGAAGCATATCCGCATCTTGGTCGAATGCGACCTGCTGGAACAGGAACAGCAGGGGCGGGAAATCCAATACACCTTGAGGGCCTCCAAGATGAACGAGATCGAGAAATGGCTGGACCAGTTCAAGGCCTTGATGGCCAAGCGATTCAACCAACTGGACGACGTATTAAAGCGATTGAAGGAGAAGAAGAAATGAACCAGGAAAAGATTTTCAATTTCACCGTGGACAAGGAAAACCTGATGGTCAAGGTGGAGCGCGCCTTCGATGCGCCCCTCGCTTTGGTCTGGTCGGCCTGGACCGAGGCTGAGCTCCTCGACCAATGGTGGGGGCCCAAGCCCTACCGGGCCGAAACCAAATCCATGGACTTCAGCGAAGGTGGGAGATGGCTGTATGCCATGGTCAGTCCCGAAGGCCAGAAGCGTTGGGGCTTGAAGGACTTCACGAAAATCGTTGCGAAGAAGAACTTCACCTACCTTAGCCTCTTCTGCGATGAGAACGGGAACGTGGCCCCGGAGACAACGGGGTCGACGTGGCAAAACACCTTCGTCGAACGCGACGGAGTAACCCTGGTCACCAACGATATCCGCGTCCCTACCCTGGCGCACTTGGAAGCCCAAATCAAAATGGGATTCAAGGAAGGCTACATCGCGGGCCTGGACCAGTTGGAAGCCTTGCTGGCGACCCTCCGCAAAGGAAAGTGAATTCCGGATCCTGTCTACGCGCCCGTGGTTCCCGGGAAGGGGCCATGGCGCGTGTTTTTTTCCTTTGGTTTTTCGCTTGCCTGTTTTCCCTCTTGCCTTATTTTCCTCTTGCCAAACATTACACCTTAAGGTATAATGTATTCCATGGACCCCCTGACCGATGTCCTGAATGCCATTTCCCATCCCACCCGACGGGCCATTATCGGACAGTTGGCGGGGGGGCCGGCACGGTTCTTGGATGTGGCTGCGCGCTTCGATACCGCTCTCAACGCGGTGACTAAGCACCTGAAGCTGCTGGAAAGAGCCAACCTCATCGAACGGCGGAAACAAGGCCGTGAGGTGTTCATCTCGCTGCGTGCCGAGCCTTTGCGGCAGGTGGCGGGGTGGGTGCATGAGTATGAGCGGTTCTGGACGGGACGGCTCGATACGTTCGAAGCGCATTTCAAAAACCGGAAAAAGAAGGAGAAGAAAAAATGAAGAGCAAGAAGCCGTTGGAAATCAAACTGGAGCGTACCCTCGCCACCACACCGCGCGAGGCATTCGGCGCCTGGTTGAATCCGAAAGTGCCGGGTACTCCCTGGAATATCGGCGAGAAGCTTATCCTGCAGCCCAAGGTGGATGGGCTATTCTATTGGCTCGTGACCGGGACGCCGCATTATGGGCGCTTTCTGAAAGTGGTGAAACCGGGTCTCATCCAGCATACCTGGATGTCGCCGTACACGGAAGGCCGGGAATCGACCGTGACCGTGAGCTTCAAGAAACAGGGCGAGGAGACCCTGATGACCTTGGTGCATGCGGGCCTTCCCGACAACAGCAACGGGCGGGCGCATATCGGCGGTTGGAATGGTTTCCTGGATGGCTTCCCGAAACACTTCAAGAAGGCCGCGCGGAAGAAGAAGTAAGCCCAGCCGCTATTTCCCCAAAGCGCGCTTTCAATCCCTAAGCGATTCCTGTCCCGGTCCGATTAGCCGGGCCCTGTGCCCCATCCCACTCCGTTAGCTTAGGGTCGGGTGGTGGCACACTAGGGGGTCTTATGTGCCGCTGGTTTCGTTTTTTGTTTGTGCTTTCTTTTTGCTTCTGTCGGTCGGTTCCGGGCGTGGAGATAAACATCCACGGCGGGGAATTGCTCCAAAGCATTGATGGATTCGGCGCATGTACCCGATTCGGGGACGGGGGAAGGCATGAGCTTTTCTTCTCCAAGGAAAAGGGTATCGGCCTTTCCTTATGCCGGACCCCGGTGCCGCAGGATGGTTCGGTCCCCGACCTGGAAATCACCCAGGCCGCCCAAGCCTACGGCGCCAAGGTGTGGTCTTCCTCCTGGAGCCCGCCCGCGAAGATGAAAACCAACAACGACGTCAATGGGGGCGGATCCCTGTTGGCGGCGCAGTACCAGGCCTATGCGGATTTCCTGGCCGACTACGTGGCGGCTTGCAAGGCCAAAGGCATCGATCTGTACGCCCTCTCGATCCAGAATGAACCCAATGTCTCGACCAACTATGCCTCGTGCATCTGGACGGCCCAACAATTCCACGACTTCATCAAGAACAATCTCGGTCCCACCTTCCGTCGCAGATCCATCGGCGCAATGATCATGGCTCCGGAATACTCCGGTTGGAATTTCGATTTGGCGGAGCCGAGCCTGGACGATCCCGTCTCGCGCGACATGGTTTCCATCATGGCGGCGCATACCTACAAACCGGATGATAAAACCAAGCCGTACCAGAAGGCCCTCGACTACGGAAAGCGGCAATGGCAGACCGAGGTCTGCAGCGTAAAGGCCATCGACCGGACCATGGAGGATGCGCTGCGATGGGTCCAGGAAATCCACGTCATGCTGACGAAAACCCGCATCAATTCCTGGAGTTACTGGCTTCTCGATGGGGCGACCAAGGACAACAATGAAGGGCTGTGGGCGCAGGGCCCCACCAAAAGGCTGTATGCCATGGGGAATTATGCCAGGTTCGCGCGCCCCGGCTTCGTCGTTGTAGGTGCGGTCAGCGCGTCCCCGGATATCCTTGTCACCGCGTTCAAGGACACTTCGGGAACCGGCAAGGTCGCCATCGTCGCGGCGAATAAAGGCGCGGCCGATGTCGTCTGCGAATTCTCACTTGACCGATTGCCGGTCACGGCGTTGACCCCCTGGGAAACCTCGAGCCGATTCGATCTGGCCCAACGGCCTGAGATTAAAATCATCGGCGGCAGATTTTCCGTCACGCTGACGGCCAAGAGCATCACTTCATTCGCGGGAACCACGATTGGCGGGACCTGGATATCGGCCCGCAGCAGCGGGGCTCGGCGCGGACGCGGGAAAAACCGTCTGCTTTTCCAGGAACGGGGAATGCCTGTCTTTTCATGGGGAGAGTCGTCCTTGCCTGCCGGCGGGGTTAGCCTGCCGGACGGACGAACACCATAAAAAAAAGACGAAGCAGGATTCCTGCTCCGTCTTCTCTTATTGGTTTGGGAAACCCGGCTTAGCGCCGGCCGCCGCCGTAACCGCCACCACCGCCGCCGCCGCCGCCGTAACCACGGCCACCGCCGCCGCCGCCGCCACCGCTGCGCGGACGCTCTTCGGCTTCGTTGACTTTGATCTGGCGTCCGTCGAGGGACTTGCCGTTGAACTCGGCAATGGCTGCCGCCGCCGCTTGATCCGAACCCATGGTCACGAAGGCGAATCCGCGAGGACGGCCGGTTTCGCGATCAGTGGGCATGCCCACTTCCCGGACTTCACCCACGGTGGCGAATGCCGCGTGCAGGGATTCCTGGGTGGTTTCGAATGAGAGATTTCCTACGTAGAGCCTGTTGCCCATAAGTGACTGCTTTCTGTGCTTCTGAATGGAATTTGGCGGGGCCTCGGAATGGGGTCCCTCGATGAAGCTGGGTAACATCCTAGTTACTTTCCTGGGTTTTGACTAATCCCGTTCCCGAATCGCGCAAATTTGACGTTTTTGGGGTGGGCGTTACCGGTTTTGACCCATCCCCCTCTAATCCTGCGTGTTCGATTTTGAGCCTGTCCATCCATTTTTCCAGGGGAGTCAAGTCATGCGCAAACCGAGTTTTCTGGGTCGCAAACTACTATCGCTTGTCGCGGGAATCATGTTGCTCTTCGCCTTTTCCGCTTCCGCCCAAGACCTCTACACCGGAGTTTGGCGATCCGGAACCGGCGGTTATTACCTCTGGTCCGGCGTCAGTTGGTCCGACTTCAATACCAAGTGGAGCCAATTGGGCGGCCAGAACCTGCGCCTAATCAATATCAAGACCTACACGGTTGGCGGCGTCCGCAAATGGTCGGGCGTGTGGGCCGGGGGCACCGATGGTTACGCCCTGACTCCGCTGCATCTTACCTGGTCGGCTTTCAATACATTCTGGAGCAATGCCGGCCAACAGGGGTTGCGGCTTATCCAGGTCGAGACCTACGTGGATAACGGCACCACTTATTTCATGGGGGTTTTCCGCGCGGGGAATGACGGGTACGCGCTTACGCCCTTGAACCTGGATTGGGCGGCGTTCAATACCTTCTGGGGCAACGCCAGCAGCCAAGGGTTGCGGTTGATCAATATCGAATCCTATATGAACGGGAGCACGCGTTGCTTCCTGGGCGTGTTCCGCGCGGGCTCCGGCGGCTACGTGCTTTCGCCCTACGGCAAGGATTGGAGCCAATTCGTTTCCTATTGGCAGACCTTGGGCGCGCAGGGCGAGCGCTTGATCGATATCGAATCGTTCGTGGAGAACGGGAAGCGGATTTACCTGGGCGTGTGGCGCGAAGGCACGGATGGTTATGTGCTGTGGGGCAGCGTCGACTGGGAGAGCTTTACTTCCAAGTGGGCCGAGAATGCGGCGGCGGGTTTACGCCTCATCGATATGGAAACCCAGGCGGGCAGCTGCGACGTCAATTGCCTGAACCACGCGTTGATGCCCGATGACCCCAACACGGCCTGGCGCGACGGTTATGACTACGGGATTACCGCCGGCGCCATCCATTGCGCGGGGAATCCTTCCACCTGCCCTGCGGCGAACCCGAGCGACGTGGTGTACTACAGCTGGCCGAACCTGAAGATCGGAACCGCGTACTATTCGCGCAACTCGGTGCTGTACGATGCCAAAGACCAGATTTTCAACCTGCCCTTCAAGATCCCGGCCAACACCCTGTGGCACAATTCCTGGATGTACGGCCCCGGTTCCTGGCACCACGCCATCGATTACCAGCGCAACGACAAGGCGACTTTCGAGATCGATGCCGCCGCGCCCGGCAAGGTCATCCATATCGGTTGGGATTGGTGGTCGGGGAATACCATGGTCATTAGCCATAATGTCGGCGCCAAGCAGGACGTGTACCGCACCATCTACATGCACTTGCAGAACGATCCGAACGATGATTGCGAGCGGGCCTGGACGCAGACCATCCCCAATTTCAACGCCGCCGACAAGGCCAAGTATTCGACCTACCTGAACAACACCGGTTGCCCGGAGGCCAAGGCGTTCCGCAATCCCAAGGCTGCCTGGTGGGGGACGAGCGGTAACAAGATCAACATGGGTCTGCTGGGCACCAACGTCGTGGCCGGCCAGAAGATCGCTTTCAGCGGCAGCACGGGTCCCGGCGGGTGCGGTTGCATGGACGGCGGCGCGGGTCCCAACACGCATCTGCATATCTTCTTCGCGCATCGGGATCCGGTCGACAGCAAGTGGTACTTCTTCGACCCGTATGGCATATACGCCTATCCCGATTTCTATCCCGCGGCGGTCGACGGCGCCATCAACAAGGCTTGCGCGCGTTACCCCATCAGCTGGAAGACGGGCAATCCAACTTATGCCCCGTAGTCTTTCAGTCTGACCGGAATCTTTCCGGCCTGACCGGAATCCTTCCGGCCTGACCGGAGTCCATATCGTAGCGGAAGGTCGGGTCAAAGCTTGCTTTGACCCGATACTTTTTTTCGGCGCGCCGGGCCGATGTCCCAGATCCGCCGCTTGCACGCGTAAATGCGCTCGCGCGATCCAGGCACGGATCCCATTTAGTTACTATGGGTCATTGAACCCTACTCCGCCCGGAGGGTCCCGCATGCAAATATTCCCCGTTTCGTTTGCCGCCTTGTTGGCCACGCTCTGCATTCTGCTACCCGATACCGCCCGCGCGGATTTCGTCGTGAGCAAAGGCACCGAGGGCCGGTTCATCCGGGTACTCGTAGCCGGCGGTTCCGCGGTTTATGCGGGTACGGACAAGGGCGTGTACCGCTCCACCGATACCGGCGCGACCTGGAGCTTGGCGGGGACGGGCGGGGTTAACCTGCAAGTCATGTCCATGGCCGCTTCCGGAACGACAGTAGTGGCGGGATTCCTCGACAGCGGCGTGGCGGTCTCAAGCGATGGCGGGAATACCTGGAAAGTATCGCGGCTGGGTTTGGTGGGTCCCGATGTCTACTCGGTCGGCATCCGGGGTACGGAATTACTCGCAGGGACCATAGACGGTTTGTTCAGTTCCAACGACGGCGGCAAGAATTGGGACGTGGTATGGATGGGGGGCGCGTTCCCGGACCTGGTCGTAAGCGGTAGCGAGGCCCTCACGCTGGAGGTGGCGGGCGCCTTGTATTCCAGCGCGGTCCCGGGCGCGTTGCTGGTGAAAAAGATGGAAAACATCACCAACGGAAAATTCTTCTCGACCAACTTCTTCACGATGGCCTTGCAAGGCGAACGGCTTTTCGCAGGGAGCGATCACGGCGTATGGCGCTCAAACGATCGAGGGGCGACTTGGGCGAACGTAGGAACCGGCACGGGCGGCATTCCCGCTTCGGCGTTCGTGGTCGCGCTCGCCCCAATCGAAAACTTTCTCCTGGCGGGCACCAATTCCTACGGCGTTTATCTCTCGGGCACCCTGGGCGACAACTGGGTGTATGCGGGCCAGGGGCTGCCGCTCGGGTATACGCGCGGACTCCTGGTCCTGGGCGGAAAGGTCCTGGTCGGCACCGGCACGAATGGGGTCTATCGCAGGACCCTCGCCGATATGCCGGCTTCCATCGTCGGCAAGCCGAGGGTGCGGGGCATATCGACCGTGAATTCGCCCCTGCTTGCCCTCAAGAAACTGGGTTTAAGCGCGAACGGAAGAACGGCGAACCGGCATGGATTGAGGCGGCAACCCAAGTTGCCTTAAGGCGCCCCGATGCGTCGCCCCTTCGCATCCACCGGTAGCATAACCGCGCCGCCGTTGCCGAGGATCAGGAAGCGCATGCCCCCCGCCCCGAATTTCGCTTCAGCCTTACCTGTCCCGCTTCGTATCGCTTGCATCACTCTGCGTAACGAAACCGTCGTCGCGCCGTACCGCATCAACTCACCCTGCCCTCCCAAGGCATAGCCTTCTCCCGTAGGGAAGAATTGCAGATCGTGAATCAGGTTCATGGGGAGTTTCTCCACCGACCACGTGGTGAAACCATCCGTGGTCCTCAGGAGTTTCGCGGAGTCTGCATAGACCGCGGCGTTACGGGCGTCCGTGGCCACGACGCGGGTCGAGCCTTTCCAGGTCCCAAGTCCGGACTTCGACCATACGGCGCCGCCGTCGACGGTCTTATATACCGTATCCCGGGAAAGCACCCATCCCCGCTGGGCATCTTCCCAGCGCATGCCCGCGAACCCGGTTTTGGGGAACCGCGCGACCACGGAAGAGGCCGCTCCCCCTTGGATTATCCGCAGGATGAGCAGGCTATCCACAGGTACGCCGTACGCAGCGACGAATCCCTCATCCTCGTTCAGGAATTGGATGGCGCTGGCGCCGGAGAAGGCGCGGGAACGGTATGGCAGGCGGACGAATTGCCAACTGGCTCCCCCATCGGCGGTCTTAATCAACCCGAGGCTGTCCAGAGCGGTATGGGTCACCAGCACGTAACCCGTCTGCGCGGATCCGAAGGACATTCCGCGGGCCTGGACCAGGCTATCGAGCAGGGTCTCTTTCATGGTCAAGCCCAGGTCTTTGCTCACGCCGATCACGGAGTAATTGACGGCCGCGCCGGATCGATACCGTGACCCCAGCGCCAGTAACGTAGGTGTTACCGTGGAATCGGCCGGATACAGGGAGGACCAATAGGTGGTATCCGAAGTCGCCTGCAGGGACCAGGTGCGGCCGCCGTTCGCGGTCGCATAAACCTTTTTCCCATCGATGGCCCATCCCGCCAGGGGAGTGCGGAACAGGAGATCGGAAGCGGAGGACTCATCGGACAAGGTAGCGATCTGCCGGGCCCATGTCTTTCCGCCGTCCGTGGTCTTATACACGAACCCGGGACCGATTGCCCAGCCGGTGTCGGGATGGACCCACTCCATGTCCTCTAGGCGCGCCGGGAAGTCCCCCTTTACGGGGATCCAAGTAGTTCCGCCGTCGCGGGAGATCACGAACTTGCTTCGGAAACCATGGTAATCGTTGCCATACAGGAAGGTAGTGCCTATGGATCCGTAGACGCTGATGCTGTCATGGTTGGGGATTTCCCGGCGCGACCAGGATACGCCTCCGTCAAGGGTGGATAGCTCCAGGCCCTGGCCTGCGGTGGTCTGAAACGCGACGGTACCTTGCAGCGGGCTTGTAAAATGGATGGTTTTGAAAGCGGTGGGAGAGACTTGTATATCCGCCGGAAGGATCAACGGCATCCAGGTTTTCCCGCTATCCACGGTTTGGAGGGCGGTGTAATTCCAGGGGAAAGTCCCGGAGGAGTCGGCCGACAAACCGAATCCGCGCATGGGGTCCAGGAAGTTAAGGCTCACCAAGCCTTTCCGGTCCGCGGCTTTTCGCAGGGTCCAGGTAACGCCGCCATCGAGGGTCGCGTAAAGGCCGCCCCCCATGGCGACCATGAAGCCCTGGGTTCCATTCAGGAATTGGTAGAAGTAGGCGAGGACGTCGGGAGGCTTACGAAAGCTCCAATGCATCCCGCCATCCACGCTGCGGTACAGCGAGTCGTTGCTGCTCAACCAGATCGTGTCAGGGGAGATCGCTTGCAGGTTCCATCCGAATTTCTGCCGGGGCATGTCGGATATCGTCCAAGCGGAGCCGCCATCGGTGCTGCGCAGAAGGGTTCCGGGTAGGCCTTCGACGAAAAGTTGCCGCGAATCGAGGACGCTGAGTTTGAAGTACCATCCATAACCATCGTTAAGGAGCGGGGTCCAACTTTGGGCCTGCGCGGCCGGGACCAATCCCAACATGGCAATGGACAAGGCGGCTGCGAACGGGGTAAGCGATCTGTGCATACGTCCTCCGGGAGGCATAGCGGGATTTTTGGGAGCGCAACGTAAAGATAATAGCTTGCCGGGGGGCGCGTAATGGGCTGGGGGCGAAAGCGTTCCGGGAAATCGCGGAATCTTGGTAACGCTTCCGGGGCGGAGGCTATTACGATATGTAAATAAAGAAAAGACCGAATGATGATCCCCCGCCTTGCGCCCCTTATCGTACTTGCCGTCCTCTTTCCCGGTTCCCATCGCGTGTCCGCAAACTCCCAGGCGGCCCTGGTTCTCACTCCCAAAAAAGGCATCGCCGCCGCCAAGTTCGGCCCGGGGACGATCGCTTCCGCGAATGCCAGTTGGTACTACAACTGGCGCTATAGCCCTAATTCGGGATCGGTTCCGGCGGGCACGACGGCGCCCGAGTACGTTCCCATGCTTTCCAATGCCGGCGCCGTTACCGATCAGAACATCGCCACCCTGACGGCGGCCAAGGACAAGGGGACCTATAAATACCTGCTGGGTTTCAATGAACCGGATCTCGCCAGCCAGTCGAATATGAGCGTGGCGCAGGCAATAGCCATGTGGCCGAAATTGATGTCGACCGGCCTGACCCTGGGAAGTCCCGCGCCGACCAATCCCAACGCCTGGTTCGACGATTTCATGGCGCAGGCGGTCGCCAACAAATACCGCGTGGATTTCATATGCCTGCACTATTATCGGGCCCCGAATAGCGCCACGGCGGTAGCCGATCTCAAGAAATGGATTACCGATGCCTATGCCAAATACCAGAAACCCATCTGGCTTACCGAATTCGGCGCTCCCGATTGCAAAACGCTTGGCTGGTGCGGCAGCAATGCGGCAGCCCTGACGCAGGCGCAGGTCGATGCCTTCGTGCCGCAAGTGGTCTCCATGTTGGAAGGCCTGGGTTTCGTACAACGTTATGCCTGGTTCGTGGACGCATCGCAAGCCGGTTTCGAACTTTCGGCCGCGTTCAATTCCGATGGCTCGCTTTCGCGCACCGGTAGCGACCTGCGCGATGCGCCAACCACCTCGATTGCGCAGTGGCCGGGCATCGCGCCATTGGCCCGGCGTCCCGGGCCCGCGGTTTTTTTCCGTGCGGACGGCAGAATCCTGGTCGCTCCCCGGCGCCAAACCATGCGCTGACGCTCCCCGCCTTTACCCATTCCCGGCTCGGCAAGTACATATAGGGCGCGATGGATCCGGGCGTAAAAAAAACCGACGAAGGCCATCGGATTTTAACAAGTTTCCAAAATCAACCATGGGAAATCCTGACGCCCAGGCTGGATTTTCCCTGGCCTTAACCTTGCTTATTCCCGCATGTAAGAAGCGCGTGTAAGAATCGCCCTTTCGGTTTCACAGCAAAGGACAAAGCATGAATATCAAGACTTCCTTCCTGGCCGCCCTCGCCATCCTGCCCATCGCAGCCTCGGCCTTTCCCATCGCCATCGCCGGCACCGAAGGCTACTCGGTAATCGCGAACGGGACCAACCCCGTCATCGCCACCTACCAGGGCAACTCGGCTGCCTACAGCAACGACCTGTTCCTGGCCGTGTCCGTGGCCTCGAGCCCCGCTGACACCTACATCTTCAACAACCACGCCAATGCCGTCGGCGACACCTACAACCTGGGCACCTTCGCGACGGGAACCGAGCTCATCTTCCGCCTGTACGTGAACAACACCGGCGACAACTTCTACACCGGTCCCGCATCGCGCAATGCCGACGGCATGGCCCATGCCCGCGTCGAGAACGAGTGGATGCCCGGCACCACCCTGGTCAGCTTCGAAGATCTCTTCGGCACCCCCGAAGGCGTCAACGGATACAACGACTTGAGCTTCTCCTTCACCAACACCACCTCCTCGGCCGTTCCCGAACCCACCACCCTCGCCCTCTTCGGCGCCGGCCTCATCGGCTTGGGCTTGATGAAGCGTCGCAAGGCCTGAGCCGCAGCAATTCAATCGCATTTTGAGGCCTCCCCTTCCGGGGAGGCTTTTTTGTCCAAAAAAACCCCTTTACCCGGTTACCGGATCCGCCTCCCGCCCACCCGCTGCGATACCCGTAATTCCTCCTGAAGCGGCCGAGCTAAATCCAACTACAACGGGATTTCCGCCCATATGTTTCTGGCTGGTCCCGAATATTTCCTCCACGTGGAAAATATTTAGCGGACCGGTACGCTATTCCCGAACCGCCAGAAAAAAGGGATCAATATGATACACCCTAGTGAAAAAAACATGCCCTACAGGGCCGGAATGAGCATCGCGATTTCGCTGGCGCTCGGCATGGGTGCTTCCGTTTCCGCGGCCGTTACCAGAGGCCAAGCCGACTCCGCCTATACTGCGTGGTATAACCTGTATTGGAACGGATCCAACAGCACCTTTTTCAAGAAGGACAATAAGACGGGCCGCATCGATTTCTGGAGGTATGCGCATGATTGGGAGACCATCATGGATCGGTACGAGTTGACCCGCGATCCGGTTTACGTCACCCAGATGAAGGCAGCCTGGACCGGGTTCAACCGGACCAACGGCATGGGTACCGATTGGAAGCAAAACGACTTCAATGATGATATCGAATGGTGGATCATCTCGGCCAGCCGGGCGTACTTGTTGACCAAGGATACGGCCTATTCCAATGCCGCCCAGAAGAATTTCGACTGGCTCTATGCCACGCAATGGGACATGACCCTGGGCGGAGGCATCTGGTGGAAGAACAACGAGAAGGCCGGCAAACATGCCTGCAGCAACGGGCCCGCCGCGGTGTCCGCCCTCAACCTGTATGAGATAACCAAGGATGCCGCCTACCTGGACAAGGCGAAAGCGATCTACAAGTGGGAACGCGGGGCGTTATTCAACGCGAACTCCGGATCGGTAGCCGACAATATGCGGGCGAGCGGAAGCGTAGGCGGCGGGGCCTTGTTCTACAATCAAGGGACTTTCCTGGGACCGGCGTACCGTCTCTTCACGATCACGGGCGACAGCGCCTATTACCGCGATGCCATCAAGGCCATCGATTACGTCAAGAACAGCATGAGCAACCGCACCACGGGCATCCTCAACAATAGCGGATACACGGGGGATGGCGCCACCTTCCTGGTGATTTTCATCCGCAACATGATGGACGTGATCCGGGTCGGTAAGCAAAAGACCTACCTGGATTGGATGGTCCTGAACGCCGAGTCGGCCTGGAAGAATCGCCGCCAATCGGACAACATCATGTCGAGCAACTTCGGCAGCCTGGCTCCCGCATCCGGGCTCGAGTCTTCCTCCAGCACCGGCGGTGTCGCCATCTTAACCTTGACGGTACTGGCGACCCAGCCGACCGGGATCGTGTTCCGGGGGAAACGAGGATTATCGGCCAACCTCTCGGCGACCCTGGGCGAACGGTTTTCCGTGGACGGAAGAAAGGCGGCGGGAAAAAGTAATGTGAATGGGGACGGCAACGGGAAGGGGGATGCGACGCCGCTCCTGCGCCGGCAGCGTCGCTGAACGGGCCGGGTTAAAGGGCCGTCGGGAGCCAGCGGTATTTCAAAGCGACCGAATGCGTTTCCGACGGCATCCGTAGCATCTCTCCCGCCCGCAGGCCCGACTTTGCCCATACCCGTTTTCCGGACATATCGAACAACTCTATCCCGCCCATGCCCGGCGGGATTTTCAGCGCGCTCGTCGTCCCCAGGTTGATGAAGTAGCCCGAGCGCGTCTGGCGCATATCAAAGCGCGTCTGCGCCAGGCCCACCGGTTTTTCCAGGGTCGGTTGCAGGGGTCGGCAGGTTCCCGTATACGAGATTTTCATGATGCTGGTGGTTGCGTTGGCGCCGAATAGGGCATTGCTGTAATTGCTCAGGTACAAGGCACCGTCCGGCCCTTGGCGCAGGTCCACCGGGCCCGTAAAAGTACGGTTGGCGAAGATCTGCTTGTAGGCCGTGGCCTTGGTCCCGTCCGCGTCCACATCGAACACGTAGACCAGGCCGCCCACCCAATCGGTGACGAACCATTTGCGATTGAAATGAGGAGGGAGCTTAACGCTGGAATTGAGGGCGCCGTCATAGAGGTAGAGCGGGCCGGTAATGGGCGAGGTCCGCATTTTGGAGGCGCGGAAGTCGGCCGGAAGGGAAAAGGTCGCACGGGCCGGAGGAAGCACTTTCATGCCGGTGTTCCATTTGGAATCGTTGGCGGGCGCGGCGGGATTCTTGTTCCCGACGAACATGACATTGTCGCCCACGAAGTAGGGCCAGCCTTCGAAGCCCGGGGTCTTGCGCAGGTTGAACTCCTCGCGCTGCGCGGCCGTCAGGCGATCCGGACCCACATCGCCCCACAGGACCCAGCGCCGTACGGGATCAAGGGCCATGGCGTAATTGTTACGCGTACCTTTGATATAGACCTCGGGACGCACCTTGCTGGTGTCCAGGTATTGGGCGTTCTTGGTCTGGTCGTAGAAATATTCCCCGAAATTCCCCGAGGGAATGGAGTAGTGGCCATCGGGAGTGGGGTGGATGCGAAGGAACCCGCCCCGGAGGTTATGCGTGTTGGGCGGGCCCCACTCTTCGCTCAGGTATTGGGCGGTATCGTTAATGCCCTGGATGGAGCCGGCGGCGGCAGCGCTTCCCCGGCCGCCGTTGGCGCCCTGGGCGATCCACAGATCGCCATAGGCGTCGAACTGCATGGCGCCCCCGGTGTGGCAGCATTCGTTCCGCTGCGCCCCGATATCCAGCACGATCTTTTCCGAGGCCATGTCGAGTTTGTCGTTCTTCAAGGTGAAGCGGGAAATACGGAAGACGGTGGCGCTGGCCGGGGACCAATGGATGTACACATAACCGTTGGTCTTGAAATCCGGATCAAGGGCGATGCCGGTGGCGCCCTCTTCGATGTTCCCGCTGTTGTTCACCGAGGTATACGGCCCCTTCCACACGGGCAAGGTGGCCAGGGTCGTGACGGTTTTGGTCTTGGCGTTATAGCGTTTGATATTGCCGGGACGGATCTCGGTGAAATAAACGTCCACGTTCCCGCTCGCGTCCATGTCGAAAGCCAGCTTGTCCGGTTCCGCTATATTGGGGTCGGGTTGCTTGTCGCGCATGAGCAGGGTGTCGACCTTGAAATCGGCATCGGTGACATCCGGGCAATCGGGATAACTCCACTTGGACTGGGCGTGTGTCCCTATTTGCAGCGCGGAAATCAAAACCGCCACATGCCTTAAAACGGATCCGGTATGAAATCGCATTGTACCCCCCACACATGGTTCTTATCCCCGGGACCGTCCGGATGAACGAGGGGACCGCAACAGCCACAAAGGATAGACTGGACCGGTTGTTTCTGCTGGCCGATATAGGGTAAAAGGGGGCAAATAGCGTTGTCGAAAAGTCAACGACTCGGGAAAACGGCCTGAAAACCGCTGTTCGCGGGGGGGCTTTTTATATTTGTTCCCGGATTCGCCTAATCCGCCGGGCGTCCACCATGAACACTTCCTCGATTTGCTGGGTAGGCAAAAATGAAAATGGGTATTGCTGCAGGCTTTTTTCTGATAGCGCTTGCTTCGGCAAGCGCGACCGATAAATACATCCGCGCCGACGTCGCGAACCTCAGGAAAAAGCCTGCGGCAACCTCGGAAATGGTATTCCGGATACGCATCAATTCCCCGGTCGTGGAAAAGCAAAGGCAAGGGGACTGGTCCTTGGTGAGATTCGGGCCGCTCACCGAAGGCTGGATCCAATCCGGTATGCTGGGCGATGCGCCTTTCACCAAGGCCAATCTCCTGGATTCCCTGAAGCATGCGACGGATAAACCCACCTGGGCTGGAAGGCTGGTGGCGGCATTCCCGGAGGAAGAGAAAAACTGGGATGCGCTGATGGAGGCGTTCCGGGAGCGCGCGGACGAGAAGGGCATGGCCATGGTGAAAGCCCATAAGGAAGGGCGGGAAGTCGCATACATCGCAGTGTGCAATGGCGGAACCATGCAACTGCTCGGAAAGTTGGATGAGGAAGGGAATTTCAAATCCTATGCCTGGCAGGTGGTGGAAGGGGTAACCGATCCGCCGAAGGGCATCGCGAAGAGCACGGCAATTTCCGCGACCGGTCAGCGTTGGTATTCCGTCGCGGGCCCGGTACCCGATTCGCTTTTCAACGTGATGAAAAAAGGACCCTCGAAAAGCTGGATGCAAGCCATGAAAAAGACGCGGCCTTCCTACCAAATGTATCTGGAGGGGTTCGATACCACCCCTAACTGGTACGAGATGGGAACCTGCCGGGATGAGGAAGTGTACGTTTCCCGCCCCATCGTAAAAGGCGTTCGTAAAGCGGCCGCTCCCATGCCTATCACCAGGCAATCCTTGTGGAAAAAATTCCGGAGCGATGACACCTCCACGGGTTCAGTGGCGAAGCCCTATCTGAAGGTGAAGCCGTATCCCGAAGTGGGATTGAATGAAGTCATCGTCAACTTCAACTACCTGGGTCATTACGGACCTTCGGACGAGGATGTAACGGCGCTCATAGATGAAAAAGGCGGGATCGTGTACCCCAACGGACCCGTCAGTTGCGTGGATTATATGGACGGAGAGGAAAAAAAGTTCAACACCACCCGTTTCTTCTCCTTGGCGGGGGACAACGGGAAATCCATCTACGGCCTTTTCATGTATGTCGCAATGTCCGCGGAGGGAGGGGAGCTGAAGCTGGACCTGATTAAATTGGACGGATCAGGAAAGGCGGAAGGGTTCAATATTTTCTCGAACTACCAAGGCGGCTGACAGCCAGCTCGGCCCATGCCGAGTACATCAAGCCCGAAGGATGCAGACCGTCGGATGCGAACATGCTTTCATCCCCGGCCGCCGCGCGGGATACCGGGGTAACATCGACGTAACGGGTGCCGTAGGCGATGGCCAATGCCTGGTTCTCCCCGTTGAACGCGTCGATCTCCTTGGCGATGGTCCCGGGGTCATAGCGTAGGCCGTAGAAGGAAGCTCCCCAATCGGGGATGGACAATACCAGCACCCGATCCGGCCTACCGCCGGCCAGCTCGATGGCGCGCCGCAATAACGATTCACATCCGATGCGATAATCCTCCAAAGGCATCCCGCGGTATTGATTGTTGACTCCGATCAGCAAACTGACAAGCCCGAAGGGCCCCTGGGGATTCTCAGCGTCCAAGGCTCCGGCCAGGTCGCCCGTGGTCCAACCGGTGCGTGCGATAATCCTGGGATTGGAAAGCGGTATTCCCGCCGTGCGGGCCATGGCCGCTAATTGCATGGGCCACCGCTCCGGAGCGGCTACGCCTTCACCGATGGTATACGAGTCGCCCAAGGCCAGGTAAGCGATGGCTGCCGTATCCCTTGTATCCGGGGTTGGGGAAGTAGAGCCTGCAGAACTGGTAAGGCCGCCATCGCAGGCCGACATTCCCGTGGCAAGGCAAAGGCAGGCCAGTAATCCGGGGAGAATCCGTTTCCGCATACTCCAGGGTACGTAACAAAACCTTGGATGGATCGGATTGAGGAATCCCAGGATAGCCGGGACCCGTCCCTGGGGGCGGCTTGTTATTTTTTCCGGGTAGGCTGTCGATTTGCCGCTCTTACTGCGACTATCGGCAGGCAAGCGCGAATTTGCCTGAAAAAGGAGCCATTCGTGAAATACCTGTGCCTGGCCTACGGAAACGAGAAGCAATACGAGGCCATGTCCAAGGCCGAAATCGAAGCCATGGGGGTGCAATGCAAATCCCATGACGAGGAGCTCCACAAGGGGGGGCATCTGGCCCTCATCGCATCCCTGTCGCCCACCCGGTCCACCACCACCCTGCGCCCCCTCAACGGCAAGACCGTCCTCTTCGACGGGCCCTATGCCGAAACCAAAGAACAGTTGGGAGGGTTTTTCATCCTGGAAGCCCGGGATCTAAACGAGGCCATCCAGGCGGCTTTCAAGCATACAGCGGCACGGGTAGGGGAGAAGATGGGTTGCGCGCTGGAAATCCGGCCCATCGAGTTCTTCGAGGTGACCGGGGCCATCGGCGAGAAGGTTTCCAGCGGTGCCAGCGGAGCAAAGCGTGCCTGATCCGATCCTGGCCAAGGTGGACGAAGTCTACCGGCTGGAGTCGCGGCGGATCCTGGCCACCTTGATCCGACTGCTGGGGGATTTCGATCTCGCCGAAGAAGCCGTGCATGAGGCTTTTCGCGCGGCGGTGGAACAATGGCCCAAGCAAGGTGTGCCGGCCAATCCGCGGGCCTGGTTGGTATCGGCGGGGCGCTTCAAGGCCATCGACGGTATCCGGAGGCGCGCGAAGTTCGACGCAAGCGCGGAGGCGATGGCGCGGCATTTCGAGGGGGAGGGGGAATCCATGGATATGGAGCCGATGGCGCCGGAGGCGGAAGGTCTGGAAGACGACCGGCTGCGCCTCATCTTTACCTGCTGCCATCCGGCCCTGGCCCCGGATGCCCGCACGGCCTTGACCTTGCGGGAAGTTTGCGGCCTTACCACCGAAGAAATCGCCCGGGCCTTCTTGACCGAAGCGCCCACGGTCGCCCAGCGTATCGTCCGCGCCAAGGCCAAGATCCGCGAGGCCCGCATCCCGTACGAGGTGCCGGCGCCGGATCAAGTGGCGGAGCGGTTGGACGCGGTCTTGCGGGTGCTGTACCTGGTTTTCAACGAAGGATATTCCGCCTCTTCCGGCGGGACCGTGGCGCGGGCCGACATCTCCGGTGAGGCCATCCGCCTGGGCCGATTACTGGTGGACCTCCTTCCCGAACCCGAGGCCAAGGGCCTATTGGCCCTGATGCTGCTGCATGAAAGCCGACGCGCGGCCCGGGCTTCGGCGGAAGGCGAGTTGATCCTCATGGAACAACAGGATCGCTCCCTTTGGAACCGGGATTTGATCCGGGAAGGTACCGCGATGGTTGAAGATGCCCTCAAGTCCCGCCGCTTCGGGCCCTACACCTTGCAGGCCGCCATCGCAGCCGTGCATGCCGAGGCCGCCGCGCCCGGGGCCACCGATTGGCCGCAAATAGCGGGGCTCTACGACGTGCTATTGCGCGCCGATCCCTCTCCCATCGTCGAGTTGAATCGGGCGGTGGCGGTGGCCATGCGGGACGGACCCGAAGCGGGCCTGGCCCTTATCGATGGCCTGCTGTCCCGGGCGGAGTTGTCGGACTATCACCTGACCCATTCGGCGCGGGCCGATCTGCTGCGCCGGCTTGACCGCAAAGAAGAGGCCATTTCCGCCTATCGTCGCGCCCTCGGCCTTACCCAGCAGACGCCCGAGCGGCGTTTCCTGGAGAAAAGAATTTCCGAAATCGAATCATCACTTTAAAGGAGTCCATATGAAATTTCTTGCGCTCGCCTATTACCATGAGAAGACCTTCGAGAAGACCAGCGCGGAGGAGATGAAGTCGATCGTCGCGAAGTGCGAGCCCATGGACGCGGCCCTGAACGCCACGGGAAAAATGGAGATGGTGGCCTCGCTGGCCGCCACCAAGGCGACCGTTTCCATCCGCCCCCGTAACGGCAAGCCTACCGTCACCGACGGCCCTTATGTCGAGACCAAGGAGCAGTTGGGATCGTTCTTCCTGATCGAGGCGGAGAACCTGGATGAGGCCATCAAGCTCGCCTCCATGCATCCGGCCGCGAACCTGAACGAAGCCATGGGTTGGGGTATTGAACTCCGCCCCATCGAATTCTGCCGTGCCAAAACCATCGCGATGTCGAATTAGCGGGGGCGCTGCGACTATCCGATGTGGGGCCGGTGCCGGCCCCCGCAACCGGAGAATCGCAAATGAAGTAACTCGTCCTCTGCTACTACAACGTCAAGGATTTCGCCGCCATGCCTAAGGCCTTACGTGGATGCCCCGGAACAAGTCGGCGCCTTTCTCATCGTGGACGCCAAGGGTATGGATGAAGCGGTGTCGGTGGCGATGAAGCATCCGGGACCGCATATCACCGAATACCTGGGCGGGGGCTTGGAAATCCGGTGCTGCGACTTCTACGAAGAGCCCAACAAAAAATAGCCGCGGAATCCGATCGGCGTACCCCCCTGGGCGATAGTTGCTAAATTCCCGGGGCCATGCACGCCCCCTTGCTGAAGCATATCAACCAGTTCCTGCTCAAGCCCATGGACCCGGCGGAAGAAAAAGCGGTGACGGACCGGTTTGCGCTGAAGGCCTATCGTAAGCGGCAATACCTCCTCCAGGCCGGGGATTCCTCCTCCAAGAATTCCTTCGTCGTCTCGGGATGCTTCCGCGTCTATGTCGTGGATACCAACGGCAAGGAGCATAATCTCCAGTTCGCGGTCGAGAACGGTTGGGCCTTGGACATGGGCAGCCTTTATAAGGAAGAGCCTTCCGAGATGAATATCGAGGCCCTGGAGGATTCCGCGGTATTGCAAATCGAACGCAAGGCGTTCTATGAGCTATACGATAATTTCCCCGTCTTCGATCGCTACTTCCGCATCCTCGCGGAGAACGCTTACATCGCGGCGCAGAAGCGATTGATCCGTTCCCACAGCTTCACGGCCGAAGAGCGGTACGCCGATTTCATCGCCCGCTATCCCCATCTGGTAAACCGGATATCCGATGCGAAGATCGCCTCCTTCCTGGGCATGACTCCCGAGTTCCTGAGCAAGCTCCGCCGCAATTTCGGTAAATAATCCGCCGGGTTCTCCAGAACCCTTAATCTGGTTCAAGGGTTTTTCATAACCTGGTTCAATTCCGTTCCGGACCCCTTTCCCGTATTATTCGTAACAGGGTTGCCCATGGTGGGCGGCCGATAAACAAAGGGCGCCCGCACGCGGAGCGCCCCGTATACGGGAGAATATCATGAACGCTTCGAAGTTGAAATTGGCCGGTTCCGTCCTCGCGCTTAACATGCTGGTGGGTTGCAGGGCCGAGGAGGTCGCCGCGGCCCAGGGGAACGGCGCCATGCAGACGGAAATCGAGCAGCTATTGGGCAAGTACGAAACCGCGCTGAATGCCGGCGACGTGCAGGCCGTCCTGAAGGTATATGGAAGCGATCCGGTGGTCATGACCGCGGAACAGCCCGCGGCCGTAGGGACGCCCGCCGTCGAAGGCTTCTATACGGGAACCTTCAAGGCCATCGGCTTGAACCTCAAGTTCAAGGTGGCCGAAGTGAAAGCGTTCGGGTCAGACTGGGCCATGCTGCGCTCGACTTCGACCGGCTTGATGAAGATCAATGCCAACGGCGCCGAAGTCCCGTCGTCCTTCCAGGAGCTGTTCGTGGTGCATAAGGAAGGGGGCAAGTGGAAGTTCGCCCGCTACTTCTTCTCTTCCGCGGTGCCTGCCGCGAAATAGGGGATCCGGATCGGAAAGGGACGGCCTGGCCGTCCCTTTTCATTGTACGCCCTACTTTTCCACGTGCTTCTTGAAGTTCTCCAGGATGCTCTGCCATCCCTGCCTCTGCATTTCGGGGGCGTTGGTCGTTTCGGCATCGAACACAACGCGTACGGTGACGCCCTTCGGGCTTTCGATGAAGTCGACCTGGGCCTTGCGGTCACCGAAGGCGTACTCGATGCGCTTACGGTCCACGATTTTCGTGTAGGTGCCGGCGAAATCGAACCCGAAGCTGCCGTCTTTCGCTTCCATCCGCGAGGAGAAGGCCCCGCCCTCGCGCAGGTCTACCGTGGCGGCCGTCGTATGCCAATCATCCGATGCCGCGTTCCATTTCTTGATATCCTCGGGGGTGGTGTAGGCGCGCCAAACCTCGGCGACGGGGGCCGCGAGGGTGGTTTCCACGGTGATCTGCTGGATGGTTTTGGGTTCGCTGCTCATGGTTCATCCCTTTCGGATGAGGAGGCTTCCCGGCGGCATTGCCCGGAACCTCGCCTCTGCCTATACGTCGAATGATAATCCCCGAAATCGACAGGCCCCCGGATTTTTTTCCGATCCGGGAAGGAAGGCTTGTATCCGGTGGATTTAGGGGGAATTCAGCCCGCGAGCCCGCGTACGTCCACCTCCTCGGTGTCCACGGCTTCCAGGTACTTCTGGGCCCAATGCACCGCTTCCGCGATCGAGGGGACCTCGACCGTCACGAACCCGCCGATCAGCTCTTTGGTCTCGGTGAAGGGCCCGTCCATCACGATGTATTTCGCTTTGGCGGCAGGAGCCGCCCCGGTCGCACCCGCAGCCGGGCGGAGGCGCTTGCCTTTGCTGCCGGGCTCGAAATGCTCAATGCCGATGAACATGCCCGCGGCTTCCAGGTCTTCGGTAAACCGCTTGAGCGCGGCCGTCCGCTCCGGTCCCAAGGGTCCGCCGGCTTCGCTCGCGGCATCCGCATTGATGATGGCCATGTAACGCCTCGTCATCAAGCCTTCCGGCTTGGGCGCGAATCCCAAATCCCACGCTTCGTTTACGGGCCGCACATCCACGGTAACATCCCCGAAAATTTTGCCGAAGCGACCGGCGTACTCGGCGGCCTGGTCCAGGGTGGAGGCGCGGAAGAGAGCGTAGCGGGCCGGCAAAGCGCCGTTCCCGCCGAAGGGCCCGGGCGTAACGCTTGGCGCTCCCTTGGCCAGTCGCACCCGGGCGCCCTGGGAACTGGGAGCGAGCCCATCTCCCGCCGTCAAGACGCCTGCGGCAATCATCTCACCCACCATCCCGCCAACGCGCTGGATCACCTCGGGCGTGGGTTTGGGCCCCGTCTCCCAGTAGGCGCTGGTCTTGTGCATGATCATGTAGCGCATCAGTTTTTACCCCATCCCGGCAGCGCGGCTGCCTGCTTGATCCATTTCGCCAACTGCGCCGTATCCATATCCTCTTCGTGGATGTCGATCCAGCGCGCGTCCTTGCCCGTGCCACCAGGCGGTACCGGTTTGAGCGCGGTGCCGCGGAAGAACGTGACCTTGAGGTAGCGGGTGAAAACGTGGAAGGCCAGGAACCATCCCTGCCCCTCGATGCCGTAGAAAGGCGAGTTCCAGCGCACGGCCTTCTTGGTACGGGGAACGCCGCGCACGATGAGTCTATCGAGGCGCCGGGCGATTCCGCTTTTCCATCCCGGTATGGCGGCGATGTAGGCCTGCACGGGCGCGTCGCCGTCCGCCTTGGCCACCTGGGGGTTGCCCCCGGAGAGCAAGGCAGGCTGTTTGGCCGCGGCACGCTTGGCGGCGGGCTTGGAGGACGCCGTGCTCACGGCCTTCGTCGCCCTCCCCGTCTTTCCCGTCCGCTTTCCGCTAATCATCCAAACCCATCCCATCCAGAATCCGATCCAGATTCTTCTCGATGCGCGCCTCGCGTGTTTGGGACTGCTTCGCGGAGGAAAAAAACAGCAGGTATCCCCGCTGCCGCCCCGGCGTCAGCGCTTCGAAAGCCTGCTTGAGCCGGGAATCCTTTTCCAATCGGCTCCGGAATTCATCGGGCAGCTTGAATTCCGAAGTCTTTTTCATCACCGGTTTCACGCCGGATTTCTCCACTGCGATGGCCTCCTTGATATAGGCCTTGATGGTGGCCTTCATTTTGACGATTTGCGCGGCGCTGGTGAAGCGGATCTGGCGCTGTACCTGCACGTCCTTGGTTTGCTGGATCAGGATGGCCTTGGGATCCTGCATCAACGAGCCTTTGTAGAAGAGCAGGGCGCAATATTCCTTGAACCCGTGCATCAGCACGACATTGGTTCCGTCGAGCGAGTAACAAGGGTGGCCCCACTTCAATTCTTCCGTCAACGGCATCTCAAGGGCGATGGCCCGCAGTTTTTTGAACGCATCGACCCATTGATCGTCCTGCTTGAAATACCATTCGACTTTGGGATTCTTCTTGGCCATATCTCGTTTCCCTTAGATAAATTTCCGGTCCGCCGGACGGAAGTACCAGGACACCCCCGTCAGCACCAACAGCAGCAAGGCGGGGAGGGCGGCCTTGATGGAATCGCCGGCAGCAAGGTGCGAGTAGATCGCCCCGGACATGACGAAGAAAAAGCCCGCGTACGCCCATTCCTTGACCAGGGGAAATCTAGGAATCAGCACGACGCCGGTCCCGAGGATTTTCCAGATGCCGAGCAGGCCCAACAGGTACATGGGATAGCCCAGATGGGCCAGGCTGTCCACGCCCCCCTGCCCGGTCTTGCCTTTAAGCACTTGCCCCAACCCCGTGGAGATCATCCCCAGGGCCAGCCAGCAGGTGGAAATCCAATAGATGATTTTGTCCCGCTTGCCCATACTCAGTTCTCCTTTTCGGCCAACAGGGCTTTCAGTTTTCCGTGCATCATGTTCCAACCGTATTCGGCGCCCTGATGCGCATTGGGTTGTTCGAATCCGGATTGTTCGAAAAAGACCTTGGTGCCGTTGCCGACGGCTTCCAGCCGGTAGTCAACGCGGGTGTTCACCTCCATCGCGATCCACGAGAAGGAAAGTTCGTTGGGAGGATCGCATATGAGGACCTCGCATTCGACGGTGAGCCCCTCGAATTTCACTTCCGGTTTGCCGGGTACCCGGAAGGTGAAGCGATGCCCCACGCGGGGTTCGAAGTCGTTCTGGTACATCCATTCGGCCAGGGCCGCGCGATCGGTAAGGGCGCGCCACACCTCGTCGCGGGATTGCGGAAAAACCAGCTCCCGTTTAACGCTTTTCGGCATCGTGGCTCCTTTTCGCGGCGGTCTTGGCGAGATGGGCTTGCAGCCGTTTGAAATTGTCGTCCCAGAAGCGTTCGTAGTGGGCGATCCAATCCCGCACCGGACTGAGGTTCTCGGCATTCAATCGGTAATGGCGCTCGCGTCCGCGCCGATTCTCGGCGACGAGTCCGGCCAATAGCAGGATGCGCAGATGCTGGGAAATCGCGGGCCGGCTCATCTCGAAATGACCGGCAATCTTATTTACGGGTTGATCGCCATCAACCAGGAGATCCAGTATTTGCCGCCGCGCGGGGCAACTGATGGCGTTGAATACTCCGGGTTCCGGGCTGGCGGTGGCAGGCATAAGGAAATAATAGGTAAGGGATTGCTTACCTGTCAAGTCCCGGCAATTTCCGTTTTTTCGGGGGAAGTCCATGTGTCCCCGTGGGTTTTCCAAATCCTCCCCGTCCAACCGCGGTACCCTTGCTTCCATGCAAACCGGCCTTATCGCATTTCTCATTCTCATTTGCCTTTGCGAGCAAACGCGCGCCCAGGTCCGGGTTGCTTGCATCGGCAACAGCATCACCGAGGGCTATGGCCTTCCGGCGGGAGCCCTCTCCTATCCGGCCCGCCTGCAGCAATTGTTGGGGAGCGGGTACTCGGTCCAGAACGACGGCGCCAGCGGCCGGACCATGCGTAAGAATGACACCAAGAATTCTTATTGGAAATTCGGGAAGCTCGGCCAAGCCATGGCGTTCAAGCCCAATATCGTCACCATCAAGTTGGGAACCAACGACGCCAACAATTTCGCGGGCCAATGGAACTCCATCAGCGCCGAATTCAAGCGCGACTATCTTGCGATGGTGGATACCCTGGGTACCTTGGCGACGAAGCCGCGCGTATTCGTCGTCCTGCCGGTACCCATCCGCGGGAACAACGATAGCATCCTGGTCAAAGCCATCGCGCTTATCCGGGAAGTCGCGACCGAACGACACCTCGCCATCATCGATGCCTATGCCCCCTTGAAGGGCAAGACGGAACTTTACGCCGATAACCTGCATCCGAACGCGGCAGGCGCGGATACCCTGGCGCATGTATTCTACCGGGCGATTACCGTGCCGGTTTCCCTGCCCCCGGTAGCGTACGGGGCCATGCCCGGAGCTGAGGCGTCGGCCGCATCCACGGACATTACCGGGAGAGTGTCGGTCCCCATTGGGATTTGGAGGGCGCGCTTCCGCCTGCTACCACGGCGTTGACCCTATTCGGTTATCTTTTCGGGTAACCAATAGGAGGTCCTATGCATGCTCTCGCGATCGTCTGTTTGGCAGGGCTTACGGCCACTGCCTCGGCCCAAGTCCAAGTCCGGTCATTCGCCTCCCGCGCTTACCTGCTGGAATTGGATGGCGAGAAAGCGGGATTGATCCAAAGCGTGGAGGGCGGGAACGTCTCGGCCGAAGTGATCGAGGAACCGGTATCCGCGGACTATTTCGTAAAGAAGCATATCGGCTACGTGAAGTACAACGAATTCATCCTGGCGGCGGGATTCGATCCTCCCGCGCCGATTCGCGGATGGATTGAAGCATCCCTGTCCATGAACTACATGCGCAAAAGCGGAGAACTAAAGGCCGCCGACTTCAAACGCGATGGCCGCACCATCCGGGAGTTCAAAGACGCGCTCATCACCGGCATTACCTTCCCCGCCGGCGATGGCGCGGGTAAGGAACCCGCCTTCCTATCCATCAAATTCTCGCCCGAATACGTGCGCTATAAGCAGGGCGACGGCAGCAAGGTCGAGAATCCCGTCGACATGAACCAGAAGTCTTGGCATCCATCGGATTACCGGTTGACCATCGATGGTTTGGACTGCAGCAAGGTCACCAAGATCGAATCGTTGACGGTGGATTTGCGAAACGTCCTGCAACCCGTCGGCGAACAGCGGAATATCCAAGGCAAACCGCAGGCGAAGGTTTCCCACCTGGTGTTCTATGTCCCCGCGGATGCGGCAGCGCCATTCCAGGACTGGCACCAGGATTTCGTCATCAATGGGAACAACCAACAGGAGCAGGAAAAGTCCGGTTCCATCAGCTACCTGGATCGTAACCGGAAGAAAGCCCTGCTGACGCTCACCCTCCGCAATATCGGGATCTTCAACCTGTCCGAAGTTCCGGATGCGAATAACGAGGATAAGCCGAAGCAATTCAAGATCGAGTGCTATGTCGAGCGCTTGGAAATGAAGCTAGCCGATTAGACCGCCCCGGTGTTCCGATTAAGGCAGGTGGGCGAAGCGCGATTGGGGCATTTGAGGTCCGCCCCGCCTGCATTCTAAACCTTCCGGTACTCTCAAAAACCGTTGAAGTAAAGGGATCAACGAAGATTCCCAGGATGGTCGTCCGTATCCCCCCTACTGCATTAGATTGACTGGGTAATAAAACCGGACGACAGCAGGGGGTGGGCTTGTCGGTTAACTTGCGATTCATTTCACGACCGTCATTGGCGCTCGCGCTGGTGCTTGTGCCCGCAGTAGTACCGGCGCTATGCGCCCTGCCTGAGACCATGCCGCTGAAGCCCTACATGGTAGCGCCGGCAGCCCCCTTCAAGGATTGCATTTCCTTCCAGGAAATCCCCGGCAAGCCCGGGAAATTCCTGATCACGCAAAAGGCCGGAACCCTCCTCTATTACGATCCCGCGACGGGCGCGTCTTCGGTTTGGGGCCAACTGACCCCTGACACGCAATACGAAGAAGGCGTCAATACCATCGTCTTCCATCCCGGCTTCGTGCAGAACGGCCGATACTTCGCCCTGTATACGCCCATCAGCAACGCCGGGCTGCCGGGCCTGAATTACGGCCATCCCGGCGGGTTCGAGCAGGTACTGGAGGAATACACCGCCGACGCCACGCATACCAAGGCTTCGGGCCAGGCGCCCAAGCAGATCATGAAAATCTGCTGCCAGGACGGGCCCGGCCATAGCGGCATGTATGCGATCTTCGGGAACGACGGCATGCTGTACATCACCACGGGCGACGGCAACTCCGATGGCCGGGATACCCAAACCCGGCGCACCTTCCTGGGCACGGTTTCGCGCATCGACATCGACCATGCCGATGCCGGCAAGAACTACGCCATCCCCAAGGACAATCCCTTCGTGAACGATGGGGATCCCCTCGTGAAGAAGGAGATCTGGTCCTATGGTTGGCGGCAGCCTTACAAGATCATGAAGGATCCGCTCAACGGGGATCTTTGGATCGGGAACGTAGGCGGTTGGAACGAGGATCATGTTTCCAAAGTCGGTAAGGGGCTCAATTTCGGTTGGCCGATAACCGAATCCACCCAGTGTTTCGACAATTCCAAGACCATGTTCCAGTACACGGCGCCCCTGGCCAACTGCAACCGCACCGGCATAACGCCCCCGAACATCCCCGTGCCCCATTCCATGCCGCGCGGGAACGTGAACACGAATTGCGTGATGGGGCCGGTGGTGTACCGCGGCAATCCCGCCTCGTCGCTTTACGGCGCGGTATTCTTCGCGGATCATACCGCGCAATCCCTATGGATCGTGCGCCTGGACGCGAACGGTAAGGTCGCCGAGCAGAAGAACTACCCCAAGACCGCCTTCCAGATCATCCATATCCAAGAGTCCTCGGATGGCCGCATCCTGGTCGCGGGACTCGGCAGCAACCAGCTGTATTACCTCGATGACCCGGCCTTGCTGATGGGCCATCCCACCGCCATCCAGCCTTCGGCGCGCCCCGCTTCCCTGCATGTCGTGGAAAAGGGGAGCAAATCCTTCTACGATGTGGCCGGCAAGCGCCTGGTGGAAATGCCCTTCTTCGCCCGCCCTCTTTCCGTAACGGCAAGGTAGCGGTCGCCATGCGCTATCTGCCTTTGCTCGCGTCGCTTATCGCCGGGGCGGTTCCCGGGGTAACGGCCCAGTCACTCTCGACGAAACTCACGAATCCCATCTACGTGCAAACCGCCGGCATTCCCGGCACCCCGACGGTCAAAGCCAACCTGGTTTCCGATGCGGGCTTCAACGGGCTGATGTGCGAGGACGCTTCCAGCAGCCTTAAGGAGATGGCAACCGCCTTGCATGCGCGCAAGAACGGCCTGATCGGCATCTGGCGGAACGCAAAGGACGATATCGCCGGGGATCATATCATCCTGGATACCGCCGGCCCCTTCGTGTTCATGTTCGTACCCAAGGGGTTTTACAATAACGATGCCGAAGCCGCCGCGGCCATCGCCGTCATCGCCGATCGCATCGCCCCTTCGGGCCGGAAGATCGCCATCTACCCGCACGCGCCCGATTACGTTTCCAATTCCCTGGACGCGGCCAAGATCGCCAAGCTGGCCAAGCGCGCCAACGTGGGCATCAGCTTCAACCTGTGCCATGAGCTGATGTATTGCAATGTCAACCATCTGGCTTTCGCGCCCCGCTTGGATTCGCTGGTGAAAAATTCCATGCCGTACATATTCACGGCTTCCATCAGCGGCGGCGACAGCGTGGGCGATAATTGGGGGGTACTCATCCGTCCCTTGGGCGAAGGTACCTTCAACCTGTTCCCGGTGGTGCAAACCCTCATGGATCATAACTTCAAGGGCCCCTTCCTTTTGCAGGCCTTCGGCATCAATCAGGATGCCAAGACCCACTTGGCCAAATCCATGATCGTGTGGAAGGATTTCCAGAAGCGCATCCCGGCTACTACCTCGGTGTTGGGGCTCGCGCCCCGGTTGCAATCCAGGCCCACGGGTTTCCTCTACAACCTCCAGGGCCGCGAACTGGTAACCGGATCCGGGTCCAAGTCGAATAGGGTGCTTACGGTTATCCGCATCCTTCCGTAGTAAGCGATTCCCGCCCCTTTCCCCTCATTTCCGCTCATTTCCGCCCGGATACGAGCCCCGCTGCCATGGGGCCATTCCGGCCTCGTCGCGATGACCGTACCTGGTCCATTCGTACGTATTGCCGTATAGGTTGAGTGCGGGTGATGGGGGCCAGGGGGCCCCATGTATTCAGACAGCAGTCACGGTAAAAGTTTTGCGATCAAAGCGACGACCGTCCTCGTAGGCGTATTCGCCTGCTTCCGGCCGGTCCGGTCCGACATCCACCTGGTCCTGCATGACTCCAAGAATGCAGGTATCCCGGGTGTTTCCTGCTCGGAAAAAGGGGCGATGCCTTCCCTCTCCGATGCCAACGGGGCATTGGTCCTGAACGGGGCGCCGATCGCGCTGCTCCCGGTGATCCGATACCCTATCCGACCCTCACTGGCCACTATTCCCCTTTTGCCGGGAGAACGCGCGGCATTCTCCGTCACCGACGTGAACGGAAAAACCCTCCTGAGTCGCAGCTTGGCTTTGGGAGAGCGGTTCGAGCTCCCCGGCCGCAATCCGGGATTCCTCTTCGTTGCGGTGGCTACGCCCCATGCCGTTTACCGCGGCCGCGTCATGAACGTCGGAGAAGGCTTGCGCTTCGAAACCGTCGCGGCGGACCAGGGCCCGGCTTCCGCGCTGCGGAAAGCCCAGGGCGGGGGCGATTGGACCGTGATCTGCAGCAAGACCGGGTACAGCACCCAGGTATATAAGATTCCCGACGGCGCTTCCCTGTCCATCGACTTCACCAAGTTGACGCTGGTGCCGTTGTTCGACAATGCGACGGCTTTGGAGCCTGAGGTGGTATTGGAAACCGACACGGCCCTGATTACCCGCTTTTCCGATCGCGGGCG